>JAISSB010000097.1 GCA_031273325.1 Treponema sp.
AAAAAATCCCTTAATAAGGCTCGGTATGTCTGTACACATTGTGGACACACGGATCATGCAGATATACATGCTGCAAAGAATATCCGAGACCCGTATGCCGGTCTAAGCAATCGGGACAGGCTTGCCTGTCAATTGGAGAAGCGATAAGCACCGTTCAGCCGTGTAGCTAGGTACAATCCACTGGGCTTGTCCCAGGGGGAGTTGAACCCACGGACAAGCCGTGTGATTTTCTTTTTTCCCTACAGATCCTCTGCTCTTCCTTTTTTATTCTTTTTATGCTATATATAATGCATGGTTGTTGGAATCATTGGGGCAACAGGCTATGTTGGAGCAGAATTACTTCGGCTTTTGTATGGACACCCGCAGGTAACCGGTTTTTCGCTTGCTTCCGTTAGTTTTGAAGGGGAGCAATTTGAACAGGTTTATCCGCATTTTCTGAAAAAAATCTCAGCCCGTCTTACCAACGCAGCGGAGGTTATTAATCATTCGGACGTCGTGTTTAGTAGTTTACCGGCAGGTTTGAGCGAAGAATATGCACAGCTAGCTGCGGAAAAAGGGATTCCTTGTATTGATATGTCGGCAGATTTTCGCTTTGGGGACGACGAAACACTGTACGGTGCGTGGTATGGGAAACAGTATAAGTATCCCCATCTTCACCGTCACGCAGTATATGGATTGCCTGAACTTAATAGGGAATTGATAAAAACAGCGTCAATCATTGGAAATCCGGGCTGTTATCCAACGGGAGCTTTGTTAGCTTTACTGCCCGCCATACAAAGTGGTGTCGTTGGGAAAGGAACAGTTATTATTGATTCTGCCTCTGGAATAACCGGAGCAGGACGTGAGCCGCTCCAATCGTATCATTTTCCGGAATGTGCCGATTCTCTAAGTCCGTACAAAGTTGGAATGCACCGTCACTACCCGGAGATAACCCGACAGTGTATGCTTGCAGCAAAAAAAGAGATGACCATTATTTTTACCCCGCATTTAGCTCCTATGAACCGGGGCATCTTAAGTACAGTCTACATTCCTCTTGCTGAAACATGGGTTTTTCCTCATGAAAAACTATTCCCCCTGTCTCAACAAGCACACGATAACCTGAAAGAACTGCACGACATATACAGTAACTTTTACCGCAACGAAGCCTTTGTTCGAGTATTGCCGACTGGAACGATTGCGGCAACGAATCGGGTCCGCCACGCTAATTATTGTGATATTTCACTACACCTTGAACCAAGCGGTACCACCCTTATCGTGATAAGTGCGCTTGACAATATGGTAAAAGGCGCCGCGGGACAAGCAATTCAATCTATGAATATCCGATTTTCTTTTGAAGAAACAACAGCGCTCAATGCGGTGCCTGCATATTTTTAAAAAGCCTGAAAAGACAGTAGTTCTTTAGCATAATCTTCGGCGGTTAAATTGTTTTACCAGTTCCTCAGTGTCAGAAACCGAAAGCGCACCTCCTATTGAGGTGTTTGAAGCTAAATTTGCGGCAGCGCACGAAGAAGCAAATGCTAATAGATCACTGTCTGAAAAACCGTGAGTTATGCCGTAGAGCGCTCCTGCACAAAATGCGTCTCCAGCTCCAACAGTATTTTTAATGTATGCAGCGGGAAGTTCAAATGAAGGAACAACGGTATATCCGGACGAACTCATCATAAAACCTGCTTCAGGACAGTGAACAATGACCGACCGCGAGCCTCGGTTGTAAAGCGCGCTAAGTATTGGGGGAACATTTTCTATACGAAGATTTCCGCTCGGATCACGAATTTCAATGCCCGTACTGTAACTAGCTTCAATCTCATTCATAAAAACGTAATCACAAAAGGGAAGTGCTGGTAATACTACCTGTTGAAACAGATCATACTGTCCGCTGACAACATCAATAGACGTTTTAATGCCGCGTTCCTGTATATGAGCAAGAAGCCGTGCCATAGCGGTTCCAAACTCTGCGTCGTGCATGTCCAACATATCCAAAAGCAACAGATAACCAATATGAAACACGGAACAATCAAGCACTGAATTGGGAATATCTGCTTCACAAAACCGTACGTTTGCTCCCCGTGTTGCAAAAAAAGTCCGCTCTCCGGTCGATTCAACAGTCATAACGTTTGAAAAACTCGTTGGATCACGGTTGCTTACTATGATATGTTTTGTATCGATACCGGCATTTTTTAATGTTTCGCATACAAAAGTCCCTTCGTTATCGGCACCAACTCTTCCAACCGCGTGTACGTCCATACCCAATGTTGCGAGGTCAATACTCACGTTCGGCACCGCACCGCCGACACACAGTTCCCGTGCTTTAATATCCGCAAGCATACCAATTCTGGGATAATGATCGATAATGTTAATAGCATCGACAACAATAGTACCTGCAACCGTGATTTTTGTCATAAGCTACTATGATACCGCATAGTAAAAAAATCAAGTAATAATTAAGGATATTTTTTTTTAAATGCTTGAACACGTGCCGAAACAACGGTCGTTAATGGCGAATATATTCCATTGAGGATATAGTGATAACCTAGTCCCGCAACCATTGCTCCATTGTCGCCGCACAGTTCCGCGGGAGGAATAATACACCGAACATCTTTTAAATGTAACAGTGCTAACCGTTCTCTTAACAGAGAATTAGCCGCAACGCCTCCCCCTATTCCGACAGTCGAAAGTTTTGTATCTTCAACGGCTCTCAAGAGCGGCGCTATTAACATGTCAATAGCGGTCTTTTGAAATGATGCTGCTATATCGGCAGGGGTGGTCCGGTCCTTTACGCGGAATTGCTCCGATTGGTTAATCACCGCTGTTTTCAACCCTGAATAGGAAAGATCGTAGCGGTGTTCTCCTTTATACAGCCGCGGGAGCGGAAAATGAAAGGCATTCGGATCCCCTTCGCGGGCAAGCGCGTCAATTGCAACACCGCCCGGATAACCAAAACCGTAATGTTTTGCTACTTTATCAAAAGACTCTCCGACAGCGTCGTCAATAGTCGTGCCTAATACGGTGATTGAATCAAAAGAATCAACACGGCATATAATCGTGTGTCCCCCAGAAACCAGCAATCCAAGAAACGGATAGTTAATAACTTCGGTGCAGAAATGTACCGTATACAGGTGTGCAAGAATATGATCAACGCCAATAAAAGGAATATGTTTTGCCCACGCAAAAGCTTTTGCAAAACTCGATCCGACGATCAGCGAGCCTAACAAACCCGGCTGCACAGTGGCCGCTACTCCGTCAACGGCAGATACCGAAGCTTGGTCAAAAGCCGCTTGAACAACAGAATCAATCCATGTTGTGTGGGTGCGGCTTGCAAGTTCCGGAACAACCCCGTTGTATGCACGGTGAAAAGGGATTTGTGTTGCAACAACATTTGATAAAATATGATTTCCATTCTCTACCAATGCGGCGGCGCATTCGTCACAAGACGTTTCAATACCAAGAACGATCATAAAGTCTCCAAGAGATTTTTGTATACAGCGCTTTTAAAGGATACTTTGCAGAAACTGTCGGGTACGTTCTTGAGACGGATTCGTAAACATCTGTTCTGGCGGCGAACATTCTAATACGGAACCTTGGAACATAAAGACGATTTTATCAGCAACTTCACGGGCAAAACCCATTTCGTGCGTTACGACAAGCATGGTCGTGCCGTCCTGAGCAAGTTGTTTCATAACGTTTAATACTTCTCCGACTAACTCCGGATCAAGGGCAGACGTTGGTTCGTCGAAGAGCATGATCTTCGGACCGACTGCCAAGGCACGGGCAATAGCAACCCGTTGCTGCTGTCCGCCGGAAAGCTGATTAGGATAGGCATGGAGTTTATCAGAGAGTCCAACCCGTTCCAGCAAGGCAATAGCTTTAGCCCGTGCGGTTTCGACCGGCACCTTTCGGACATGCACAGGAGAAAGCATAACATTTTCAAGAACGGTGCGGTGGGGAAATAAGTTAAACCGTTGAAAAACCATGCCGACTTCAAGGAGTGCAACGGTACGCTCACGCGCCGGCATCTTTACCCGATTGACCCCGTGTTCACAATCAAACAACAATTTATCTTCAATAAAGATTTGTCCGGAATCAATTGTTTCCAAATGGTTCAGCGACCGTAAGTAGGTTGATTTTCCTGCCCCTGAAGGACCGATAATGCAAATAACTTCTTGTTGTTCGACTTCAAGCGACACGTTATCGAGTACCAATGTATTTCCGAATTTTTTACGTACCTGCACGGTTTTTATCATTGACATTATAGAGGTATCCTAAAGGGATACAGTGCTTCTGTCAACCGTATGTGACGTGACATAAGAAGAGTCCGTTGGGAGCGATAGTCGGACCGGCTTGAGAGCGGTCGCCGGACTGCAAAACATGCTCAAAAGCGGGAACACTGTAGCCTTTTTCTTCATAAAAAAGCAAGGTTCCCACGATAGACCGCACCATTTTTTGTAAAAATGCATTTGCCGTAATTTCAAAAATCAGAAAGCCGTTATCCATATAAAAAAACGCCTGAGAGATAAAGCGGTTTTTTGAACGGCTCTTATCGGTTGAAGCAGCAAAGATCGAGCAATCACGTTCTCCGCGGAGCGCACGGGCATAACTGTTGAGCCGCTCCAGTTGCGGAATACGCCATAACTGGTGAGCATACCGTAACTCATGGGGAAGGGCAGCCCGCCCGCAAACGATATAATAGCGATAGGTCCGCGACACTGCATTGAACCGAGCGTGGAACGAAGGAGGGACGAGAAAAGCTTTGAGGATACGCACATCTTGAGGCAAAAGCTTATTGAGCGCCGGCACAAATTGTTCGGGATTCATCCGTTCAATGGTCGTATAAAAATTTGCAACTTGGGCATAAGCGTGAACTCCCGTGTCGGTCCGCCCCGCCCCCATAAGGACAACGGCACTTCGGTGCATCTGTTCAAGGCGTTCTTCAATAGTTTCCTGCACAGTCCGCTGGTGCGCTTGCCGCTGCCAGCCAGAAAAATCGCTACCGTCATAGGCTATGTGTACACATATATTTCTCTGCACAGCTCATTGCTTCCTGAAATGAGTTAATTTCTGAGGAGAGAATCATATTTTTTATTTTCTTCTTTCAGCGTTTCCAAGTAGATTCGTTGTTTTTCTATTTCCAATGTTAATGTTTTTGCTTGAAGTTCTATTTTTTTTAGGTCTATTTTATCTTTATTTGTTTTATAAATAAATGAAAACACTATTGCAGGCAGGAGTACAAAAATGCTTGCAATGGCAACTAATGGTATTATCATATATCCCCTCGTTTATATTTCAACTGTAGCTCTGATTTTTCAAACAATCAAGGGGAAGACCCGCGGGGACAAACCTTTCACGGGGACAGACCTCTTGTCTGAAAAGAATAACCTCTGCTTTCACTTTTAAAATGAAACGACCGTTTTAGAAAATGAAACGACCGTTTTAGAAAATCAAACGACCGTTTTTAAAGACAACACGGGGTCTGTCTCTAAATGACGAAGGTCTGTCCCCAGACAACGGAGGTTTGTCCCAAATCAAGAGGTCTGTCCCCGAAACAACAGGGGTTTGTCCCCAAATTGACAGAGGTCTATTCCTAAATGACAAGAGGTCTGTCCCCAGAGAACAGAGAGGCTGTCCCTGAAGACAAGAGGTCTGTCCCCCAATCAACAGAGAGTTTGTTCCCAATTAACAGAGAGTTTGTTCCAAAATCAAGAGGTCTGTCCCCGAATTAACAGGAGTCTGGCTCCCAATCAACAGGGGTCTGTTCCCAGAAAAGCGGTAAAGCGGTTTATTCCATGACGAAACGCCATAATTTGTTTTTATATTCTTCTGTTGCGTAGTCTATGCCGACACGTTTTTTTGCCGTGTACGTACAAGAATAATTGTCATATTCAAACCAAAGATTAGTGGATGTTATTAAATTTTCTTCATTCAATGTTTTATCTATATGTAAGAATCTTGTTAATTTCCCTGGACCGTCGCAGCCTGCAACGCCCCGAATTAAGATTGCTTGCGGGTCATTTTCTTTACCAGTAACGATATTAAGCATCCAATGTACCCCATAACAAAGGTAAATATACGCAATTCCCCCCTGCCGATACATTACTTTTGTGCGTTCTGTCTTAGCTTTATGGGCATGACATGCGGTATCCGATTCTCCCGTATAGCATTCAACTTCAGTAATTCTTTGTTTAAGAACACTGTTATTTAGGGTTCTGCACAGGATCATTCCCATTAATTGCGGGGCAAGTACAAGTGCGTCCTGGCGGTACATTTCAGCAGTTAATCTCGATCCCATACTTTAATGCTCTGCTGCGGATAAAACTTGTTCTTTTTCTACCATTTTTAATTCCCATTTTTGTATATTTTGTTCAATTTGTGTGGTTAATTCTTCAATATTTTTTTGTATTTTTTGCGCTTTATGCTCGTCACTGTAGCATTCCGGTTGAGCGAGTAATGTTTCATGCCGTTTCTTTTGTTGCTCTAAATGCTCAATCCATGCAAGCAGTTCCGCTTCTTGCCGTTCAAATCGACGGACTACTGTCTGACGTTGTTTCAATACTTCACGGTTTTTCTTGTCCATTTTATTTTTTTCCACCGCAAACTGCACTGACGGCAAAGACGCTCCCGCAACTTTCTCTATATAATAGGCATAATTGCCGTAAAATACTGTTGATTGCCCGTTGATAAGTTCAAGAGTCTTTGTTGAAAGCGATTCCATAAGCCAGCGGTCGTGCGACACAAAAATGACCGTACCGTTATAAGCTTTGAGCGTATCGAGGAGTACATCTTTTGTATGTAAATCAAGATGGTTTGTCGGTTCATCGAGTATAAGGAGATTTATCGGTTTTAAAAGCATTTTGAGCAGTGCAAGGCGGCTTTTTTCTCCGCCGGAAAGCACGCACACCGGTTTATACACATCGTCACCGCGGAATAAAAACGCTCCAAGCATGTCGCGTATCCGCGGAATTAATGATGTCGGCGTTTCAGATTCTAAAAATTCAATAATTGATTGATGTGCTGTGAGCAGTTCTGCTGATTCTTGAGAAAAATACCCAAAGGTAACACCAGTTCCATATTGCACGGTTCCTTCATAATCCACATCAACACCTGCAAGGATCCGAAGCAATGTTGACTTTCCTGCCCCGTTTTTACCAACTACCAGTAATTTTTCTCCCGCTTCAACTTCAATATCCAATGCTGACAAAGCTTGATAGATTCCGTAATGTTTTTTGAGTGCCGTTGTACGAAGCACCATTCTTCCGGTATGCGGAGGTTCAGGAAAGCGAATAGTTATTTTTTTAAACGATTCGGGAATCTCAATACGTTCCATCTTTTCTAATTTTTTGATCCGTTCTTGTACCATTGATGCTTTGGAGGCCTTATAGCGGAACCGTTGAATTAATTCTTCACTTTTAACAATTTCTTCTTGTTGTTCCGTATATTTTTTTAGTAATATTTCTAATTCTTGTTGGCGTTTATCTTCATACGAAGAATAATTTCCCGCATACCGTTTTAAAGATCCCTGAAAAAGTTCATACACTTCATCGACTGTACGGTCTAAAAAATAGCGGTCATGCGAAATGAGTAAGTACCCGCCGTCAAAATTTTCCAAATACGACTCAAGCCATACCCGCGCTTCAACATCGAGATAGTTTGTCGGTTCGTCAAGGAGCAGTATATCAGGCTGTTCAAGCAACACTTTTGCAAGTGCAATCCTCATCTGCCAGCCTCCGGAAAACTCCTCAACAGGACGGTTCATAGCAGACTCGGTGAAGCCAAGCCCTGCAAGCACTGTGTAGATATGCTGTTCACGGTGGTAAAAACCGGAATGTTCTATCGCTTCATGCTTTGTTTGATAACGCTCAAGAAGCCCCACTGTTTGAGAATCGCTCTGTTGCGCCTTCTCCAATGTCCGTCCAAGTTCTTCCATTTGATCAATTAATGTAAAAATATACGCGAAAGCTTGCTCGCTTTCCTCATATACGGTTCTTCCTTTGTGTACGATGCCTGACTGTGGTAAATAGACGATACGGCATGCTTTTTGTACCGAGCGTTCACCAGAATCGGGTATAAGTATACCAGCAATTATTTTCATGAATGTTGACTTGCCGGAACCGTTAATACCTGCAAGCGCAGCATGCGTAGCACTCGACAAATGTACACATACATTTTTTAAAATATCACGGTCGCCAAATGTCACAGACACATTACTTAATTGAACAAATGCCATAGTTTTAGTTTAAACGATAATACATTAAAAAAAAGATTAAGGACAGTACGGATTTTTTGAATTACCATGTAGCTTTAGCACGACGGATCTGTTTACGCACTGTTTTTTCACCGTTCCAAATAATTTTATTTGTTTCAATATCCGTTAGTTGCGCGCTTACATAGTACGTACGAGTACTGAGTTCACCAGCTCCGTCGACCAGTGAACGTACTGCTCCATTGAGCATAAAAGCTGCCCCTATTTCTTTACCAAGAGCAGTTGCTGTTTCTTCACTTGCACTAAATTGCTGATCCCATACTTCATCTCGGCGTTCTTCACGGACAGTTCCACTTGCAACAAATTCAAATAAACCACTTCGAATCAAGGTAACTTTGATGTTATCAGCTATAACGTCAGTATCAATTCCATGTTCCATCGTTGCATTGACAAAAGAGCCTACCGTAACGGTTGGCTTTGTCCTTCGGTGTTTTGCTTCATAATCACTAATTGCTTGGTCAACAAGCGGCGAAACAAGGCAATCGAGAACGAGTGCTTCACATACTTCCTGAACATCAACATCGCTCCAGCGACCAGTTATTTCTGCTTGAGAATCAACTCGATTCACTTCTAGTTCCTTCTTTTCAGAAGGGAAAAATACGCATGCGTTCAAAAAAGCGCATACAATAATAAATAAATACTTCATTTTACAAAAAATTTCTTAAGAAGATCTAAATCTAATTCCGGATACACCGGAAAATGTGACAGTAAAGATTTAACTTTACTCAAAGCTTTACGGTACACTTCAGGGTTAATACTGTAGCTTGCACGACTTTTCTGTGAAAGCTCTTTTAAATCAGGAGCAGCTTCAACATGTTTGAGAATGTACGCAATAATAGCTCCAACTTCGTCCATTTCTGCTTCCCCCATTCCAAGGGTCGTAAGAGCCGCCGTTCCAAGTCTTAACCCAGAAGTATACCACGGACCGTTTGGATCAAACGGAAGACTGTTCCTATTCAACGTGATATTACAATCAAACAAAGCACGTTCAGCTTGACGCCCCGTCAACCCTAAAGACCGAACATTTGCTAAAAAAAGATGATTATCTGTACCTCCAGTGAGAACTTCTATACCGTTATCCATACAGACTTGAGCTAACCGTTGGCAATTCTTAACAATATTAGCTGCATACTGCTGAAATTCTGCACTTCGCGCTTCACGGAATGCGATTGCTTTTGCTGCAATGACGTGGGGAAGCGGTCCTCCCATAACTAAAGGACACCCTTTATCAAGGGCTTCAGCAAATTCCCTCTTGGCAAGCACTAAGCCAGCCCGTGGTCCCCGAAGCGTTTTATGGGTAGTACTTGTAACAACATGGGCGTAAGGAACAGGATTATAATTACCGGTCAACACTTTTCCAGCGACTAAACCGGCAAAATGCGCCATATCAACCATAAGTACTGCCCCAATTTTATCTGCTATCGTACGCAAGCGACGAAAATCAATTTTTCGCGGATAAGCAGAAAAACCAGCTAACAGAATGAGGGGCTGTACTTCCATAGCTTGGTGCTCAATAGAATCATAATCTAATAAACCTGTTTCTTTTGAAACAGTGTAACTGTAAGAATCAAACATACGTCCGGAAATATTACTCCGGTAACCGTGCGTCAAATGACCGCCGGAATAGTAATCTAAACCCAATAACCGTTGATTTCCGAGGGCTGTTCTAAGTTCTTGCCACTGCGAAGCAGTTAATTTATAAAGGTTTGTTTCTTTATACTGTTTAAGAATTTGATTTTCAACCCGGGTCATTAAAATTGCCCAATACGCCATTAAGTTAGCGTCCGCACCGCAATGCGGCTGTACATTTGCATACTCAGCATCAAAAAGTTCACAAGCTTCTTTTATGGCGATTTCTTCAATTGAATCTACATTTTCCGTTCCCGCATAAAATCGATGATACGGTATACCTTCAGCATATTTATCAGTCAGTAAATTTCCCATTGCTCCCTGAACTGCCAATGAGCAATAATTTTCAGAAGCAACTAATTTAAGCCGGTTGCGCTGTCCTTCAAGCTCTTTGACTATTGAACAAGCAATATCCGGAGCAATTGATGCAACTTGAGTTAAATTTCCTAAGTACATCAACACAGTATTGTTAACATTTTCTGGTGCAGTAGACGATAGATAATCAATAATAGGATTTATCATATATCAATGTTCCTCAGTATTTAATTTGCGGGCAATTTCAACAATTTCAAAGATCTCAAGTTGATCTTGTTCTTGAATATTATCAAAACTTTCTACACCGACACCACATTCAAAACCGCTTAGAACCTCTTTTGCATCATCTTTAAACCGTTTAAGCGACGTAATTTTTCCTGAATGAATAACCACATGATCGCGAATTACATGTACGCTCGCATTCCTCTTGATTACACCAGTCAGTATATAACAGCCAGCGACGGTACCGTATTTTGGCGTTCTAAATGTTTGACGAACTTCAGCCGTTCCAATAGTTACTTCCTTTGTTTCAGGTTTTAACATACCTTCTAGTGCTTGTTTCATCTCTCCAACAGCACGGTAAATAATGTTGTACTTCCGGATATCAATATTTTCTTGCTCTGCAAGCAATTTTGCTTTCGGTACGGGACGCACATTGAAACCAATGATAATTGCATTGGAGGCAATAGCAAGATCAACATCTCCTTCATTGATAGCTCCTGGCAACGCTTGAATAACAGTAAGTTTTACTTCTTTAGTTGAAAGCTTCTCTAAACTAGTCCGCAGAGCTTCAACAGATCCTTGAACGTCAGCTTTAATAATAACTTTTAATTCTTCGACTGATTCATCTGAGATAGTAGCAGACAGATTGTCCAGCGTCGTGATCTTTTTCGTGCGCTTAAAATCTTCAGTATGCTTTAATTCTTGTCGTTTAGAGGACACAGTACGCGCTGTTTTTTCATCCTCAACAACTTGAATCGGATCCCCAGCATTGGGCATTCCCCCAAAACCAACAACCTCTATCGGCATAGACGGTGTGGCTTTTTTAACGAGCTCTCCTTTATCATTGAAAAGGGTACGAACTTTCCCTGACCAAATACCGGCAACGAAACAATCTCCGATTTTCAAGGTACCTTTTTCCACCATTACAGTAGCAACAATGCCACGCCCCGGATCAATACGTGATTCAAGTATTTTCCCTTCAGCTAAGCGATTAAAATTCGCCTTCAAATCGAGTAATTCTGCTTGTAATAAAATAACTTCAATGAGTTTATCAAGCCCTTGTTTTTTGAGTGCGGAAATTTCAACAAACATTGTTTGTCCTCCCCACTCTTCAGGTATAAGTCCCAGTTCGGAAAGCTGTGTTTTAACTCGATCCGGATTTGCTTCAGGTTTATCCATTTTATTTATGGCAACAACGATAGGAACATGAGCTTCTTTTGCATGGTTGATAGCTTCAATAGTTTGCGGCATTACTCCGTCGTCTGACGCAACAACCAGCACAACAATATCAGTAACTTGCGCCCCGCGGCTTCTCATACGCGTAAAAGCTTCATGACCAGGAGTGTCCAAAAAACTGATCTGTCCATGGGGAGTTTCTACAATGTAGGCACCAATATGTTGAGTAATACCGCCAAATTCTCCACTAACGATGTCAGTACTTCGAATAGCGTCAAGCAATTTAGTTTTTCCATGGTCAACATGCCCCATAACGGTTACAACCGGCGGCCGAGGTTGAAGGTTCACTGCTTCGTCAGGAAGAGATTCGATAACTGTTTCGTCATATAAACTAATAATATGTACTTCTGCCCCATATTCACCAGCTAAAATAGCTGCAGTTTCTGAATCGATTTGCTGATTTATAGTAACCATTTCTCCCATTGACATTAATTTTTGGATCAATTCTGTAGCTCTAATATTCATTTTTCGAGCAAGTTCAGAAATAGAAATAAAATCTAAAATATCAATAGATTTCGGAACCGGATTAACAGCATGAGATGTTTTCTTTTTGTTAAGACGAAGCTTTTCCGCCATCTCTTTTTCACGGTCTTTACGAATATAGACTTGCTTTTTTACTTTAAATGTTCGTTTTGGCGGACTTTTTCCCTCAATAGGTGGAACAACTGACGTTTGCACAGAAGTTCCCCCCGGCCTTGGTCCATATACTCTTCCCCCTCCTCCCCCGATACGCTGTCCACCGCTACCGTTTTGTGGTCGGTTAAAAGCAGGGGTAGGTTTTGTCGGACTTCTCGGAACAAAAGGACGTCCAACACCACGATTTTGCGGTTGTTGTTGCGGAGGGCTTTCTCGTGTCTGACGGTTTCGTTGATATTGATTTCTATTGTCTCGTTGAGGTTGAGTCTTATCGTCGTGTTGACTTTTATCGTCTCGTTGATTGTTATACTGCTCTAATGACCGTCCGCCGACTTTTCCTGCTACAACTGCTGGCCGTTGTGTTCCAACATACAACGTAACGCCGCCTCGCACTTGGGTGTGTTTCACCATAGTTTCTTCTTTTTTTGGCGTTTCTTCAACTTTGGAAGTTGGTTTTGCCGGCGGCTCTTCTTTCTGTAAAGGAGGGTCTGATTTTACCGGTTTAGGAACAACTTCAGGAGGTCGGCTTGTTATGACGACTCGGTGCTGAGGCTTTTTTGGGGGTGAATCTGTCATATTAGAAGAGAAAGCCTTTTTTTTGACAATAAGCTTCCGTCGTTCCCCTTGGGGTATATTTTTCCCCGTTCCCCGTGGTGACACCTCCACATTCTCCGGCACGCCGGGATTGGGAGATGTATGCTTTATAAGTTCCGCTTTTGGTTTTTGAACATTTTCTGTTTTTTCAGCCATAATCCACCGATGTATAGATTGATAGTGTACATACATGTACATTTATCTCTAGGTATTTTAGAAAATAAATGGAGTAGTTTTTTTACTCCGTGACAATTTCTTCTACACCTATTATTATTTTCTGTACAGACTTCAAAAGAAGTCTGTTACTTTTTTTTCTCTACTGTATGTCAACAATTCCTATTACACTTTTATTATCGGCATGTAACTTTATAAAATTAGCATGGTTTTAAAAAACTTAACATATACCGGCAGTTCTGTGTAACTCATTTTTTGCCTGTGCAAAATACCGTATAATAACCATAATCTTTTGTCAAGCATTCTAATCTTTAGAACTAGTTTCAAAACTTAAGCCGACTCCGCAGCTAGGACACCGAAGCATATCTATAGTCAACAAAGCGCCGCATTCCGGACATTCTAATACCTCTTCTTCGTCCTCTTCTTCAAATTCTGCTTCTTCTTCAACTATTTCTTCTGATTCTTCTTCAACGATTTCAACATATTTTTCAACAATAGCATTCAAATGTTCCCACTGTTCAGCGTTAATGGTTTCAAACTGCAGCCGATCTTTGTCGGATAGATTGATAAAATCTTCAATATAATCGATTCCTGCTTCCAATAACAGTGATACCACTGCCGGATCAACTCCGGGCAATTCCGCAATATGCTCTATCTCGTCTGGCAGTTCTTCATGACCATCTTCTTCCACTGCATCACTAAATAGATCTGTAGCAGCTTTTGTTAACTCGCTTACAATGCCTTTTTCTTTGAAATCTTTTTCTGTTTTTACGTCAATGTTCCAATCAACAAGTCGGTTTGCAAGACGAACATTGAGTCCTTGTTTACCGATAGCAGGGAAGAACTGCTCTTCGCTTACAATAGCAAGCGCGTCATGTTTTGCTTCATTAAGAATAAACACTTCTTGGACTGCAGCAGGAGCAAGAGCATTTTTGATAAAATGACGTGGATCTGGATCGTAACGCAGCACGTCAATTTTTTCCCCTTCTAACTCTTTAATAATAGATTGAATCCGTGACCCGCGCATTCCAACGCAAGCTCCAACAGGATCAATATCTTCACGATTTGAATAAACTGCAATTTTGGTACGGTAGCCCGGTTTTCGTACTATTTTATGAATTTCTACGATTCTATCGTAAATTTCCGGAACTTCAAGCTCAAAAATAGCACGAATAAATTCGTTATGGGTTCGTGAAAGAATAATTTGTAATCCAGAATCTCCCTTTTGTACTTTATAGATCAATGATCGGATACGGTCGCCGACATGGTAACTTTCAATCGGTGATTGAAATTCTTTGGGAAAAATTCCTTCAGTTCTTCCTAAATCCACATAAATAGTTCCGTCACGTTCCCGTTGATAGTATCCAACAATAATTTCTCCAACTCTATCTTTATATTCAGAATACAGGGTATCTTTTTGAATATCACGAAGCGATTGAGCGGCAGTTCTTTTTGCAGCATGGATAGAGTTACGGCTAAAATTCTTTGGATCAAGCTCAATGAGTAACTCGTCACCTTCGGTTGCCTCATGGTTCAGTTGCTGCGCTTCTTCAATATCGATTTCATATATTGGATCATGAACATATTCAACTACTTTCCGGCGGGCATACATTGATACGGAACCGTCGTCTCCGAAACGAATGACTGCATTATCAACGGTGCCGAAATTTCCTTTATAAGCTGCCAGCAACATTTGTTCAATAGTACGGAATGCTAAATCTTCAGACATTCCTCTATCTTGTATAAGTTGAGACACTGCTTCTGATACGTTTATTGCCATATATCTAACCTTAAATTACGTTACTGTCGGATCCAGAAAAGCTTTCTTTATATCCGTGTAGTCAATAGTATACGGTATTCCTTTGAGTATCAACGTGGTTTCAGATGCTCCTTCGATAATGCCTCGTATCCATTCAGCAGTATCGGAACAGTAACAACGTACTCCTTGTCCACAGTAGTAACGAAATTCAGAAGCATCTTTGATTGACCGATGGATACCGGGTGAAGATACTTCAAGAGAAAAATCCTGCCCTGGAAATGCTAATTCTAACTGGGGAATAAGGATTCGGTGTACTCGCGCACAGTCGTTAATGCTTACAACTCCTGCACAGTGTATCATTATCTGTACCTGAACCTGAGGTTTAGTGCGAGAAATTTTTAATTCAATAAGATTAAAGCCAGCGTTCCGTACAGCAACCGCAAGTACGTCAAACATCGGATCAGTCTTAGAAGTAAATTGCATTACGACCTTCACATAGTTCCTGTGAGCTGCCAAAAACTAACACAATGGGCTTCTTGTGTATAAAACAAAAACTGTACGAAACAGTTCCTATTCAGCGGCTAACTTTAAAACTTCAAGAGCAAACTCTCTCAGTTCAGCAATTTTTGTCTGCAATCACAGGTGCTTAAGCGCATCTGTCTGCCTCAGACACATGCTTAATATCGTAGATAGCATATCGTTATCTGTTACTGTTTGTCAAGACTGATTTCCGCATGCCTCGTACCTATCTATTTTTTGTGATATATAGTGCCGCACGTCTTCAGTACTTCTGCATAGTGTAGTACGTCATGTGCATCCTTGCAAAAAACTTTAGCATAGTGTAGTAAGGTTTTTGCACCTTGCAAGAAGCTTTAGCATAGTTGTAGCAAGTCATTTGCACCTTGCAAGAGACTTTAGCATAGTGTAGTACGTTATGTGCATCCTTGCAAAAGACTTTAGCATAGTGTAGTAAGGCTTTTGCACCCTTGCAAGAAGCTTTCTACATAGTGTAGTACGTCATTTGCATCCTTGCAAAAGACTTTAGCATAGTGTAGTACGTCTCTTGCACCTTGTAAAAAGCTTTTTGCATAGTGTAGTACGTCATGTGCATACCTGCAAAAGACTTTCTGCGTAGTGCAGTACGTCTCTTGCACCTTGTAAAAAGCTTTTTGCATAGTGTAGTACGTCATGTGCATACCTGCAAGAGACTTTCTGCATAGTGTAGTACGTCTCTTGCATCCTTGCAAAAGACTTGCTGCGTAGTGTAGTACGTCATTTGCATCCCTGCAAAAGACTTTAGCATAGTGTAGTACGTCATGTGCATACCTGCAAGAACCTTTCTGCATAGTGTAGCAAGTCATTTGCACCTTGCAAGAAACTTTAGCATAGTGCAGTACGTCATGTGCATCCTTGCAAGAAACTTTAGCATAGTGCAGTACGTCATGTGCATCCTTGCAAGAAACTTTAGCATAGTGCAGCAGGGCTCCACTCTCCGCAGAAGGAGCGAAAGACCGCAAGGTTGAGCAAAAAATCCTAAATCCAGTAGAGAATGATAGTTCGGGAAACGGAAAATGCCAATTGAACAGCAGTAATGTAATAATGCGGAACCATTAACAAAAAATCCTGCAATAAGGCTCGTATGTGTTGTGTGCATAGAGGCACAGATCGTGCAGATGTGCATGCTGCACAGAATCCGTGATAAGTATGCGTCACAGCAATCACAGGCTATTTCTTAATGAAGCAGCGAAAACCGCTTCAGCCGTGCAGCTCGTACAATCTTTTAGCTTGTTCCAGCGCTCGTCGCATTGGCTAATAATCCTTGACTAATATCAGTTGTACTTGTACAGTTAAAAAAGAGTTCAAGAAACGAAAAAGCTTGAGAGGGAATATGGCGCGAAAAGAAGCTTCACTTTCAATAGTAACTTTTATTATTTGTTCTATATCATTCGCTGTTCTGGTGATAATAAGTGCTACGGTATTTCTTATTTCGTTTTTAGTAACTACTCACCAAGAAATACAAAAAATCAATGAAGAACAACTAACAAACACTCACATACAGATTCAGTCATATATATCTGATTATGCTGACCTCCTCAGATATACGGCAGCCGGAATGCTCCCTTACATCGAAAAACCTAATACTGCGGAGTCTGCCGATCAATCTTCTATTGATTATGCGGGTATAAAAAAATATTTCCAACGGTTCCGCTCAAGTATACAAGGCACCCCCCGTATCATTGCAAATACGGTGTCTTCTCTCTATTTTTCGAGTAACAGTCACTGGTATGCAGACGGCGGTTTTTGGATTACGGTTCCGGAATGGAATCCTGAAATTGATTGGGACAACACCCGGCAACCGTGGTATATTGGAGCAAAAGAAGCCGGCAGAGCTATTGCATATTCAGAACCGTACCTCAGCCCAACGACCGGAAAACCGTGTATCACCCTTTCAATGAATGTATTTGATACAGAAGATCGAAATGTCGGCGTTGTTTGTATAGATGTATTATTAACTTCCTTTCAATCATTTATTGATGCGTTGCCGAAAGGAAATACCCAATATTACTTAATCACAAAAAACGGTCTCTTTGCTACTCATCCAAGTAGTTCATTCATTATGGTAGATGATTTCTTTTTCAGAATGAATATGGAAAATTACCGTGAAGTGATGACTTCTTCTCAAAAATTTTCTTTAACCCGAAGGGGAAATTTATTTGTTTCTGAAACAGTAGCTGATGTTAATTATATATTAGTGTCAATAACAGCATTATCAGATTTGTTTAGAGAGGTAAATAATGCAGCATTCCGAATAGGGGCGCTTATATTTCTTATCGGACTTGCTACACTCGGTATTATGCTGCTGTGTCTCCGTTTCTTTGTGTTAACCCCATTAAATACCATGTTTAAATCAGCCTATTCTATATCCTCTCTGCATTTCGTTCCGGATAATACGCCGATAATTGAGATAAAAAACTTTCAAGATATTCTTTCAACCGTACAGCTTGATATTCAAAGGAGAATAGATGCGCTGGAAAAAGATCAAACAGCACGGCGGATAAATATGAGAAAAAACCTTACCGATTCTATTATGAGTTCTTCTGAAGAAATATCCGTCATAAAAAACAGTCTCCGTGCCTCTCAAGAAAAGAATCATACACAGTTTGAGCTTGTAGAACAAACAGGAACTTCGGTTAATGAAGTCATTAATACCATTAATAATCTTGCAAGAATTATTACGTTGGAAGCAGCAAACATTTCAAGTGCTTCAAAATCCTTTGAAACTATAGTACATGGTATCAGCGAATTAAGCTCTACAGGAGAAGAAGCTGCAACAGTAACGGATACTATGGGGATGTATTCAGTGAGCATAAGAAAAATGCTTGAACGATTTGCAGACGGATTGGCAGATATTACGGCTCGTTCAGCATCGTTAGAACATGCGAATAAAACAATTGCAAGTATTGCTTCACAAACAAATATTTTGGCTATGAATGCAGCAATTGAAGCTGCCCATGCAGGAGAATCCGGCAAAGGATTTGCTGTTGTAGCAAATGAAATCCGCGGACTTGCTGAATCTTCAAATAAAGAATCAGAATCTATTTCTGAAGAAATTAACAGTATGGTCGAAGGTATTAATACGATACGGGAAATTTCAACAGAAACAGTGAATACGTTAGAAAATGTTTTTAATTCTATTGGAACTGTGAACGATTTTTTTGTCACTATCAATGACGCACTGAAAAAGTACACGGCCAGCAGTTCTCACTTGATTGAATCGCTCGCAGTAATTCAAAAAATGACCGTACAAATTCAGAATGGTTCCATTAATATGCAGCAGGTTGGTACTACTGTGCAATCTCTTACGAAAGAACTGCGCATTACTACACGGGAAGTACAAGACAGTCTTGCTATTGTACAAGCGGCGAGTGAAAAACTCACGGAATCAATAGATATTTCGAAAAAAGTTGCGCTGGGTCGGTATTTGATTCCAACAAACCGCTCGAATTATGAATAAAGGGAGGATATATGGTTTTTTTTCGAAAGGTAAAACCGGAAACAACTATAAAAAAAGAGGAAGAAAACCGCAAACTTCCACGGTATTCTTCTATTGCGTCAGTTCGCATTGACGGTTTTGATGGAGTAGCTTTGGTTAAGGATATGAGCGATTCCGGCTGCTGCATTGAAAGTCTTGCATACCTAGAACTTGACCCTGGCGAGATATATCATATCTCAATTTTTCCTGAAATAACCGCTAATATTCCATGTTTTAAGCTAGATGTAAAAATGGTATGGAGTAAAAGTTCTGAAACATGCTTTGAGACTGGACTTGAACTTGTTGAATCACCGACAGATAAAGAGTTGCAGCACTACCTTGATTATCTCAAATGGCGCACGAGCACCTATGTTTCTAAGTAAGCTCGTTAACCGCAGCTATAACCTGAGATACTTGTTCTTCAGACATATCAGGCCATAACGGTAATGATAACTCATGCGTAAAATTTTCGTACGCATGGGGAAAATCCGAATCAAGAAACGCACAGAACGTTTTATAGTACGGCATAGTATGTAACGGTATAAAGTGTACTGAAACCCCAATTCCTTTACTTTTCAACAGTGAAATCCATACATCACGGTGAGAATGTACGTACAAAGGATAGAGGTGCCATGCGTTTTCAACACTGTCGCGGGGTATCGTGACGAGCGGGTGCGCGCGAAATGCTTCGGTATACCGTGCAGCAATCGCTCTTCGTTTTTCAAGCAATTCAAACGCACGTGAAAGTTGTACTCTGCCCAAAGCTGCAAGAATATCGGGAAGATTGTACTTATAGCCCGCCTCTACCACTTCGTAGTACCACGAAGCTTGCACATCGGTGTACCGATTCCATACGGCACGGTCTATACCGTGGGAACGGATACGACTCATAGATTCTGCCAGATGCCCGTCACGACAGAGGATGATTCCACCCTCTCCTGTCGTAATAGTCTTCGTTGCATAGAAAGAAAAAACGCCGATATCACCATAGGTACCCGCCCATATACCGGGTGATACCCGTGCAGGAAACGCATGTGCAGAATCTTCAATAATCTTCAACCCATACTGTTGAGCAATAGCAATGAGCGCAGGCATATCACAACAAACACCGCCGTAATGAACGGGAATAAGTACTTTTGGTTTTCCTTTCGGTCCAAATCCACCGCGCCACCCGTATGCACAGTATCCCTGTAACAACCGATCAACTGTTTCTTCTACTTTTACGGGGTCGATATGAAAAGTCCCCGGTGTACAATCAACAAACACAGCTTGAGCTCCCAAAAAATGTGCAGCTGCAGCGGTTGAAGTAAAGGTATATGAAGGAACGATAACCGTATCACCAGGACCGACTCCGCATGCTTTCAGCGCTATATGTAAGCCGGCAGAGGCAGAACTTACCGCGATAGCATGCAGCGAAGGATCTTCAAAAACAGCTTTAAATTCTTTTTCAAAAGACAATGTTTCTTTTCCTGTCGTAAGCCATCCGGAACGAAGGACGCGCAAAACTGCAGATTCTTCAGCCGCTCCTATTGAAGGAACAGCAAAAGGAATAGTTGTATGCATACGCATAATTGTACGAGTTACGGCAAAATAATCAAGCCGTAGATTCTGATCAATGGGGACAGACCTCTGAATCAGAACGGCAGATTTGACTAACGGGGACAGATATCTGAATCATATAGACAGATTCCTGACAATGGATTTCTGACGAATGGGGACAAACTCCTAGTATAGCACGTCTCACAATACCTCATTTGTAGGTTGCTACATAGTGTAGCACGTCTCTCAATACCTCTTGTAATATAAAACTTTCCCATTACACTATGAGACTCTCTCATTGCACTATGAGACTCTCCCATTACACTATGAGACTCTCTCATTACACTATGAGACTCTCTCATTACACTATGAGAGTCTCCCATTACACTATGAGAGTCTCCCATTACACTATGAGACTCTCATACTACGTTAAACGATTCTCATAATGCGTTAAATGACTCTCATAACGCGATATAAGACTCTCATAATGCGTTAAATGACTCTCATAACGCGATATAAGACTCTCATAATGCGTTAAATGACTCTCATAACGCGATATAAGACTCTCATAACGCATTAAACGACTCTCATACCGCGTTAAACGACTCTCATA
>JAISSB010000098.1 GCA_031273325.1 Treponema sp.
AAAACGGTCGTTTGATTTTCTAAAACGGTCGTTTCATTTTAATAAAACGGTCGTTTCATCTTTTAAGTTAAAGAGGTCTGTCCCCCGTAAGGTCTGTCCCCAAAAGAAGAGACTGACGGGCAGATGTTCTTAAGGAAAATACCGCATGCATAGTCTCTTGTAAAAAAAGGGGTTTTATGTTCAAATATCCCTGTGAGAGATGTTGTAAACACAGTCTTCTTTTTTATTATAAGTTTTCTGATACTTTTTCTCCTTTCAGTATTGGTACAAGTAGTGCTGGCAGTCGGGACAACCGTTGCGGTTATCCCGGCACTGCCTTTATCTGTTGCGGCTGAAGGTATCCGGTCTTTTCCTATCAGCAGCTCTGCTGCCTATTGTATGAGTCTTCTGGTAACATACCTGTACACGACGCTTCAGCGCACGAACGGTATTAAAACCTTTGTATGTCTTTTGATTGTAGGGACGGGAAGTATCCTCGGAGCAACCGTGGGTATTGCACAACTTAAGAATACCGTCACCGCACCGATACCCGCTCAAACAGCTTCAACCCGTTTTGAAAACGCAGGCACCATACTGTACGATTCTGACGGGACACCGGTTGTAACGCTGACGCAGTATCTTGACGACGAGCGCCCGCGGCTGCTCGTCAACAGAGACGGGAGTTCTTCGTATCAACAGGGTCCCTTTAAACGTCTGTTTCTCCTTCCTCCTCCCGAAAAGGCGCTTGCTGTCTCCGGTATTTGGGAAGACTTTGAAAGAACGGCGGCTACGTTTGAACGGTATTATCATGAAGATTTAATACTGCTTGCGCTCTACGGGGCAAGCTTGACTTTTCTCTTTTTGTCATTTGTTTTCGCAGTCCGCGTGCATTCGTGGTCGCTCGTTACCTTCTTTTTAAGTATTCTTGTGTTCCGCGCGGTGCTTTTCGGAGACCGGCTGCTCGAAAGTGAACAGATACGTGCGTATATAGACAGGTTCACCGCCACTATTCCCGAATTATTTCTATTTCCGGCGCTCTTTTGCGCGCTGGGATTAATACTGCTGCTGATCAATATACTCGTTCATATACGGAAGAGGTCTCCGTATGATTAAAAAAGTTGTACCATTAATTATTGTCATATTGAGCGCTGCTCTCGCTGCGTTTCTCATTATTATATTCCGGTTTATAGTTCCCGTTGAATCGTCCCCGTTGCCCCGCTATTTTTTTAGTTGGCATTTAAATCAAGGGATATTTGAATTTACCCAGCTTTATCCAGCTATCGCACTGACCGCGCTGCTCATTCCGGCAAGTGTACTGTACCGTTCGGACAGCATATCCTTTGCGATACTCAAATGGCATTTGATCAGCGCTCTTTTTTCCGCTGTGCTGTACACGGTATTAGTGCTGTTAGTTGGGCCCCTTTCCTCAGACGCTCTTGACAGTATGCGGGTGCACTCCATCGTTTTTAAGCGCTCTTTGGAACAAGCTCAAAGTTTTATAGCTGAAAAAGATTGGGAAAGTGCTGCGCGGCCGTTGGCTATGTGTGCAAAAATATGGCACAAAAACGAAGAAGTTCAGGTTTTGCTCAAAGAAATCAGTATCCGCAGAGGCACTGTATACCGAGCGCCGGAACAAGACTACACTGCCGCGGTTGTACCGCCAGGTGAACGAGTGCCGGTAAACGCTGCCGAAGCGATCCGTATGGCTGAAGAAGCATTTAATAAGGGGCTGTACTTTGATTCTCATTGGCTTGCTACCCTTGGAGCGCGTATTGCACGTCCGGGCAGTACAGAATCGTACAAAGCAACGCTTCTTGCCAGTCAAGCGTGGAATATGATAGACAGCTCAGACATAAGTATTCAAAACCAAGCAAGACAAGAACTGTACCAACAGAAAATCGACGGGTACACCGCACTGATAACCGAAGATTGGGTACATGCATACTATGTTTTTAAGACTTTATCGAATACGTACCCCAATGATCCCGATGTACAACGGTTTCTGCACATGAGCGAACAAGCGTTAGTTCACAAAGCATTCTTCATTGACGAACTCGAACAACGGGTTGGAGATATACTGACCGGTGTTGTTCTTTCTCTTCCGGTCTCTGCCATTATCACTCAAGAATATCCTACTGATCCCTCAAGCAGTGACCGTGCTGTGCTGTATATTGATTCGCTATCAACCTTTAGTGACAGTTCCTTTGGTACCCATGCTTCCTTTGAAGTATTTGAGGAGGATCAGGGAATTTCTCAATATACCGTAACGGCACCGTACGTAAAAATGATGCCGATAACCCTTGAAGGAAGGGCGCAAACGCTCGTATTACTCCAAGCGCTGGACCGTTTTCACCCGGAACAGCGGTGGAATCCTGTATGGGCAGGCGCGGAACAACCGTATGAACGCTCGATTATACTCTTTGACCTACCGTACGATGATCTGTTAATCCTTGCAAAGCTCCAACGGGGTATGGATAATTTATCTATTACTGATATTTTAACCGTTGCGCGCAGTTTTGCACGGTACGGTGTTCCTTCAAAAGTATTCTCCGCGGAACTCTTGTACTCGTTTGTAGATTCTCTCTGCTTCATCATACTGTCTATATTTGCTCTCGGAATAGGATTTCATTTTAAAGTTCATGCGCGCGTTGCGTTTTTACTGTTCCCGCTCCTGATTGCTGTATCAATAACGGTACTGTATGAATGTATTAATCTCTTCCGCTCCCTCCTGAACTTGCTCTGTATGCTTGCGTTAAACACCTATTCATTCCCCATAAGTTGTGCAATATTCGGCATAGGAATAGTAGTTATCCTGCTTATATCTCTTTTTACGGTGGTTAAACAATGAAGGAACAACAACAGTATGTCTGCTTTGATATATTAATGACCATTTTTGTCACAGTACTGATTATCAGCGCTATAGCGTCGTCAGCAAAAATTGTTGATTTAGGCTTTACTGTGCTTGGTATTCCCTTTGTTTTTGACGGCGGCACGCTCCTTTTTCCGATCTCCTATGTGTTCGGCGATATTCTCACAGAAGTCTACGGCTTCCGCACATCCCGTCGGGCAATTTGGACAGGCTTCGGCTGTTTAGCGCTCTGTTCGCTCAGCCTTCTTGTGTTAAGGCTGTTGCCCGGCGAAGGGCTGTGGGAAGCAAGTGCCGGTTCTAGCGCATATACGGCGATTCTGGGCGGCGTAAGTTCCGGAGCGCTTCCGATAGCAAGCCTTGTTGCATACACGGTCGGCGAATTTGCGAATTCAGCAAGCCTGTCCCGGCTAAAAATTCTGATGCAGGGAAAATATCTGTGGGTACGCACGATAGGAAGCACCCTGATCGGCGAACTGTTAGACAGTGTTATTTTTGTTGCTATTGCCTGCCTTGCGGGAGCTTTCCCGTGGGAACTGTTCGCTGCTCTTGTTGTAACGAACTATATACTTAAATGCGGCATAGAAATCCTCATGACTCCGGTCACCTATACTGTTGTTTCACGTCTTAAAAAAGTTGAATCGATTGACACCTTTGATATAGGAGTGCGGCTCAATCCCTTTTTTGGCTAAGAGGTCTATCTCCGTCAGGTCGTCCCCCAATCAGGGTCTGTCCCCAGTCGGGGGTCTCCTGCACTGTATAGCTATGCATGAAATACAGAGCCCATTACGGTATCCGGGCGGCAAAACCCGCGCAATAAAGAAGATACTGTCTATAATTCCCCATACTTTTTCTGAATTTAGAGAGCCGTTTGTTGGCGGTGGTTCTGTGTTTTTAGCAATAAAACAATATATATCCGATCATATACCTTTTTGCATAAATGATTTAAATTATGATTTATTCTGTTTCTGGAAATACGCTCAAGAAAAAAATGCTAGTTTATACGAAGCGGTACTTAACGTAAAAAAAACTAAAACAAATGGGCGGGAATTATTTAAATATTACACAAACAGTGCTGTATGGACAGATTTTGAACGTGCAGTCCGTTTCTTTGTTCTTAATAGAATAACATTTTCCGGCACCGTTGATTCTGGAGGGTATTCGGAAAAAGCTTTTACCGGCAGATTTACCGATTCTTCTGTCGAGCGGATTAAACCGTTACAAACAATGCTCCACGGTATTTCAATACTGAACAAATCGTATGAAGATATTATCTTTAAAAATGGCAATAACGTGTTTATTTTTTGTGATCCGCCGTACTATCGTCAAGCAAAATCGCGATTGTATGGTAAAAACGGCATTCTGCACACAACATTTAACCACGAAAAGTTTGCACAAGATATGAAAAAATGTCGGCACACATGGCTTATTACACTGGATAATACAGTTCAACTACCCCTGGGACAAGCCCAGTGGCTTGTAAATAGCTACACCGGCTGAACGATGGTTATCGCTTCTACTATTGGCTGGTTGAAAGCAGCCTGTCCCGATTGCTTTGACCGGGCATACTTGTCTCGGATATTCTTTGCAGCATTCACATCTGCATGATCCGTGTGTCCACAATGTTTACAGACATACCGAGATTTATTACGGGATTTTTTATCAATAGTTCCACATCTATTACACTTCTGGGATGTATATCGAGGGT
>JAISSB010000099.1 GCA_031273325.1 Treponema sp.
ATGGCAAGCGGAGCAGAACAGATCAACATAGCGGTACATCGGGTGAACGACTTGAGTGGAGAAACGAAACAGTATATTGACGGGTTAGCTGGAGAAATATCGAAGTTCAAGGTGGCAGACTAAAGAGGTCTGTCCCCAGACAGGGGGACAGACCTCTTGCTTCAAAGGTTCAATAATTCCCCTTAGAAACTAATTATTCGCTTTCAGAGACAACAACTACGGGGACAGACCTCTTCACCATCTTTCGAGGATTGCGGACTCGCTGTTGAGAAATGATTATACACATGATAATAAGAATACCGGTGATAAGTTTAAGATCGTTAGCAGTCATACCAATGTGATAACCGTAGTTGCGAGCAAGGTACATCAAACCGCGGTAGAGAATAGAGCCAAATATAACCCGAAGGGTTAAAAGACTGATGCTGCTTGAACGGATCAGAAATTCTCCAATCATCAGTGAAGCTAAACCGGAAACGATAATTCCTTGTCCGAGATTAACGTCGGCAAATCCTTGATAGAGAGCAGTAAAAGCACCGGCAACTCCAACAAGACCGTTTGCAAAACAGATGCCAATTATTTTAAGAATTGAAGGATCCATCCCTTGAGAGATAATCATTTGAGGATTACTGCCGAGCGCTCCCAGTGAAAGTCCCAAATCAGTATGAAAAAAAAGATCGAGCGCGAATTTAACTATGAAAATAACAATTCCACAGTATACTACGAGAGCAATTTGAGCGGGCATAAACGTTCCTGCCCATTCGGTAATGCGGCTGAAGAGCGTTGATGTACGGAGTAATGATAAATTTGCTCTATTACTCATAACGCGAAGGTTCAGAGAATATAACATCGTCATAGTGAGAATACCGGAAAGAAGATCGGGGATCTTTAATTTTGTATGAATGAGCGCAGTGACCAATCCGGCACTTGCTCCGCCTACAAAAGCGAGCATAATACCGACAATCGGCGGAACATTTTTAAGTACCATTATTGCTGCAAGCGCTGCCCCAAGGGGAAAAGAACCGTCGACGGTCATATCAGCGAAATTGAGTACCCGAAAGCTGATAAAAACTCCCAGTACCATAATACCGTAAATAAAGCCTTCTATAAGAATACCTTCAACCATTGTATGCTTCCATCTCAAAATATTAAGTTTCTACTGAGCATAACAAGGGCTTGTGATTGTGTCAATAATCTCTTAGGTTTTAATCTCGGTTAATGAGCTAGTATGAAGAAAAAAGCTAACTATTGGTGCTGATATTTTGTTATAATAGAGTTAAATATGGTGCAAGAGGAGGAAATTATGCTGTTGAAAAATAGTAAAGCCTTGCCGAATATTCCGTGGGAGCCTCGTCCGCAAAGCAGCGGTGCTGTATCACAAAGTTCTCCGTTGTGGCGCTATTCCGGGAATCCTGTTATCCCTCGTAATTTGACTGCCCATTCGAACAGTATTTTTAATAGCGCTGTCGTACCGTTCAAAGAGGGGTTTGCAGGAGTGTTCCGTTGTGACGATACTGCACGGCGTATGAATATCTATGCAGGAAAGAGTCCGGACGGATTTAAATGGACTATTGAAAACAAAGCTATTCAATTTATTAAAACAAAAGCTGATCTTCCTGATTCAGAATATAAGTACGACCCGCGGGTTGTGTGGGTTGAAGACCGCTACTACATTATATGGTGTAATGGGTACCATGGTGCGTGTATTGGTATGGGTTGGACACAGGATTTTGAAAATTTTTACCTTATGGAAAATCCTTTTATGCCGTTTAATCGGAACGGTGTGCTTTTCCCGCGTAAAATTGGATCAAACTATGCAATATTAAGTCGTCCAAGCGATTCGGGACATACTCCTTTTGGCGATATTATCTACAGTGAAAGTCCAGACTTAACGTATTGGGGAAAACACCGTCACGTTATGGCACCGAGCGACGGTTGGCAGAGTACAAAAGTCGGTGCTGGTCCTGCCCCGATAGAAACGAGCGAAGGATGGCTTCTGTTTTACCATGGAGTCCTTACGAGTTGTAATGGGTTTGTCTATTCATTTGGTGCGGCGCTCCTTGATAGGGACGAACCGTGGAAGGTTATTGCCCGTGCAGAACCGTATTTAATTGCTCCGCAAACAGTGTATGAATGTGTTGGGGATGTTCCAAACGTTACATTTCCGTGTGCAGCACTCGTTGACGGAGACAGTGGAAAACTTGCGCTCTATTACGGTTGTGCAGACACGGTTACCGGTATTGTTTTTGGATATATTCAAGATGTTCTTGACTTTGTTAAGCAATATTCATATTAATTTCCTCTTGTTTAAAAGAGTATTTTTGTTGTATGGTTAAATTATGTCGGCAAGAGAAGATGAGTACGATAAGATTAACATCCGCCGCAAATTTGGAAAAGAGAGCGGCATTAAGATTAGTGGCCGCCGTAAATCTAAAGAGCAGCTTAAGGAACCCGAAAATTTTCGGGTTATTTTGCTCAATGATCAGTTTACAACTATGGATTTTGTTGTAGAGATTTTAATGACTATCTTTCATAAAGATGAGTCAAATGCGAAGCGAATTATGCTGGATGTACACCGAAAGGGTCGTGGCGTTGTAGGACAGTATCCATGGGATATTGCCAAAACAAAAGTTGAACAGGTACATACAGTTGCTCGCCAGCACGAGTTTCCTCTTCGTTGCACTATTGAAGGGGAGTAGGAGTTTTTTTGTGAAAATATCAGGATCTGTTCAAGCGATTATTAATTCCGCCTATAATGAAGCACGCATTCGTAATCATGAGTATCTTATGCCCGAACATATACTTTATGCGGCGCTTTCTTTTGACGAAGTGCAAGATATATTATCTGCATGTGGTGCTGATGTTGGACTCCTCAAAACAGGTATGGAAAATTACTTTGAGCAAAAAGTTCCCATACTGCCGAATGCAGAACCAACACAAACAGTTGGTTTTCAAAGTGTTATGGAACGTGCGCTGTTACAGAGTCAATCTTCTCAGAAGCAGACCCTTGATGTAGCGGATATTCTAGTAGCGTTGTATGATGAGGAACGAAATTACTGTGCATATTACTTAAGGAAAGTTGGTGTTCGGCGTTTTGAACTGTTGAGTGTGCTATCACATGGTCCGGATTCAGAAAAGTTAACCACCGAAGAAGATTATCAACAGCAACCGTCCAAGGAAGCAAAACGAAGCCCGCTCGACCGGTGGACTGTCGATCTTACCGGACTTGCACGCGAAAATAAGCTAGAACCTGTCATTGGTCGTGAAGCAGAACTGGATCGTACGGTGCAAGTATTGTGTCGCCGTCTTAAAAATAATCCGGTACATGTTGGCGATTCAGGAGTTGGAAAAACTGCAATTACTGAAGGTTTAGCATGGCGGATTGTACACAATAAAATCCCCTCGATTCTACACGATTTTTCAATTTACTCACTCAATATGGGTTCATTAGTTGCAGGTACAAAATACCGTGGCGACTTTGAAGAACGTATTAAAAAAGTTATAGACGAAATCCTTAAAAAGGAAAAAGCTATTCTTTTTATAGACGAAATTCATACCATCGTTGGAGCTGGAGCTGTTTCAGGCGGTTCTTTAGATGCAGCAAATATTTTGAAACCTGTTTTGACTTCAGGAAAGATTCGATGTATCGGTTCCACTACGCATGAAGAATACGAAAAAATTTTTGACAAAGATCGCGCACTTTCACGACGGTTTCAAAAAATTGATATACTGGAACCAAGCGAAGAGGCTTGTATTGCAATTTTACAAGGTTTAAAGTCACGGTATGAAGAATACCACCATGTCCAATACACAGACGAAGCTCTCAATACGGCAGTACACCTGTCCGCCCAATATATCAACGAGCGAAGACTGCCTGATAAGGCAATCGACGTTATTGACGAAGCTGGAGCATTTGTACGAATTGAATCCTACAAAAAAAATGCTGAACAGAAATATCTTCCAACAAAGCAAGTTGAAACAGTCACTATTGATTCTCCGTTAATTGAAACAGTTCTTGCAAAAATCGCTCGAATTCCGGAACGTTCTGTTGGGGAAAGCGAAAAAGATAAATTACGGCTTTTAGAATCACGGCTCAAGGAGCGTTTATTTGGTCAAAATGAAGCTGTATATGCTGTTGCTAAAGCAGTAAAACGTTCACGAGCTGGTTTTAGAGATGCAGGAAAACCGGTTGCTAACTTTTTATTTGTTGGACCAACAGGGGTCGGAAAAACAGAACTTTCACGGGTACTTGCCGATCTTTTGAGTGTTCCGCTTATCCGTTTTGATATGAGTGAATATCAAGACAAATATACAGTGTCACGACTCATTGGGGCGCCGCCAGGGTACGTCGGTTATGAAGAAGGAGGGTTGCTTACTGATGCCATTCGCAAACAGCCGTACGCAGTACTCCTTTTAGACGAAATTGAGAAAGCACATTTGGATATTTACAATGTTCTATTGCAAGTTATGGATTATGCAACATTAACAGATACTTCTGGACGTAAAGCTGATTTTCGGAATGTTGTGCTTATTATGACAAGTAATGCGGGAGCGCGTGATATTGGCAAAGCGATGATTGGTTTTGGAGAACGAGTTCAAGATGAGCGTACTATGAGTGAAGCGGTTGAAAAATTCTTCAGTCCGGAATTCCGGAATCGGCTTGATGCAGTTGTACGTTTTGTACACTTGTCTACTGATATTATGATCTCTATTGTCAATAAAGAATTGAATATATTCAAAACACAACTTGCTGAAAAGAATGTCCAGCTTATCGTTACCGATACGTGTATACAAAAACTTGCCGAAGATGGATATAACCGTGATTCGGGCGCTCGTAACGTTGGACGTGTCATTGAAGAACATATTAAAAACTTTTTTGTTGACGAAGTACTGTTTGGTTCATTGGGTGATGGAGGTCGTGCAGTGGCAGATTGGCAGGACGGTAACTATTCTATACATGTTGAACATTAAGGTATAGAAAGAAAATACAGTAAAAACTGTAGAACTGGAAAAATTACGAGAAGTTCATAGCCATTAACTAACCATATTAATGGTATTATCATAGAGGTAAAAATGGAAAACCGGCGGTATGAAGAACAACATACTAAACCATTTTCTTGTTGTAGTTGCTAAGGAGGAAAGCTATGTATAGTGTTGGAACAGCGTATTTACTCTGGTTTTTGTCATTCTTTGGTATGTTTGGGTTTCACCGATTTTACCTTGGTAAAATTCCCACCGGTGTTCTATGGATGCTCACTGGAGGTCTTGGTATGTTCGGTGCTATCTATGATTTTTTTACCTTACGTTTTCAAGTTGAAGAAGCAAACAGGCGACATGGCTTTGTTGGTTCAAACGGAACGGTCGTGCATAATAATATTGTTAACAATTTTCCTCAAGAACTTGACCAATTTTTCAACGGTAAGCGAAGAGATAATGCAGATAGTATTGAATATCTTATTTTAAGTGAAGCTAAAAAAAATGGTGGCATTGTTACTGCAACAGACATTGTACTTGCAGCACATATTTCTTTAGACGAAGCAAAAAGAACGCTTGACAGTTTAGTCACTCAAGGATATGCAGAACTAAAAGTTAGAAAAACGGGAACACTGGTCTATGCAATTCCCGAACTGCTTGACCGAAATATTCCTCTTGAAGACATCTAAATTATGGGGAGCAACGCCCCCATAACTAGCCTTTTACCGCTCCAACCATCATACCTTTAACCAACTTATCTTGTCCAAAAATGTACAGTAAAATAATAGGTAATGACGAAAGGCACAGTACCGTCATGATAACCGGAACGTTACTTGAATACTGTCCCTGATATTCCCATACTGCAAGCGGTAATGTCCGAACATTTTGTGATTGAGTGAGTACCATAACAAAACTAAATTCATTCCATATTACAACGCCATTATAAATGCCAAGTGTTGCAAGTCCAGATGTAGAAAGGGGAAAAATAATTTTAAAGAAAGTTCCAAATTTACCACAACCGTCAATGTCTGCTGCTTCTTCTAATTCTTTTGGAATACTTTGCATAAAAGAAGATAAAATAAATATAGATATTGGTAAATTAAAGGCAATATTCGGGCCTACAAGCGCCCAACGAGTATCATAGATATGAGTATTTATTGACATAATAAACAAGGGAATTAATGTAATATGAATAGGAACAGACATTGCCGCAACAATAATATTAAAAATAGGACGGTTTAATTTAAAGCGCATGCGTGAAAGTGGGTAAGAAGCAAAAGCACTTAATAATAGAAGAATGCTCAACGAAATAAGAATTAATATTATACTGTTGTACAAATACCGTAAGAATCCTCCTTGAAATACCCGTTTGTAATTGTCAAGTTTGAATGATTCAGGTAACTTAAAAAGCCCTTCGCTTAAAAATTCTCCTAATGATTTAAATGAGGTAATAATTAAATAATAAAAAGGAATTCCTGCAATTAATAACCAAATAATAGCAAAAAAAATTGCTATGCACCACCAAAAAGAAATTTTTTTCATATATCTGCCGCCTTTTTATTTAAGGTATACACAGTAATGAGAGCAATGATAGTAATTAAGAGAAACATTCCACAAGCAACGGCAGCGCCATAACCAAAGTTTTGCCGTACAAAGGAAGTTTTATACATAAGAGTTGCCATTAATTCTGTTGCAGTACCAGGCCCTCCACCGGTCATAACGTACACAAGATCAAAGTATTTCAGTGAACCAATAATACTTACTGTCGCACCGGAAATTATTGTTGGTCGTAGCATAGGTAACGATATTTTCCAAAAGTATGTTCCCCGGGTTGCACCGTCTATTGCCGCCGCTTCATATAATTCAACCGGAATAGTTCCATACGCTGCAAGATATAAAATCATATAAAACGGTGTATATTGCCAACTTACTACTCCCATAACTGCAAGTAATGCCTTTTGAGGATTACCTAAAAGGTCAACACTTTGCTCAACGTTTAGTAATTTCGAAATTGAAGCAAAAATACCAAAATTAGCATCAAGAGCAAATTTAAAGAGAATTCCAATCGCAACAGAAGATATTAAATAGGGAAGAAACCAAACGATTTTAAAAATGAGAGCTTTTCGTCCTGCAATATCCAAAAATGTTGCAAGCGCCATTGCTAAAACACCTTGGGTAAGCAATGATATGAACATTACAGTGACATTGTTCCGGAAAGCTGTCCAAAATGCACGGTCGCTCAATAAGTTTAACCAATTTTCAAGTCCAACAAACTCTCTATTAACGCTGATACCGTTCCAGCGGACAGTACTCAGTACAAATGAATCAATAATAGGATAGGCGATAAAAATAATTAAAAAAAGAATTGCTGGGCTAAGAAATACTGTTGCGGTTATCCGCACCGACCATGTTCGACTTTGTCTTAGTGAAACCATGTGATTCATTTTTTAACCTTCCTAAATTTATAAAGAAAAAGGAAAGGAATATATCCTCTCCTTAATCGTTTTCTGATAATTACCGTTGACGTAACGCTGCCGAATGTGCTGCTTGCCATCTACGGACAAATTCTTGGGGAGTTATAGTCAAACCAAATAACTCTTGTGAAGCGGTTTTCAAAACTTCGGCAACTTCATTTGTCAATGATTGATCATACCAAAACTGTATATCTGGCGCTTGCTGAACTTGATTAAAGATGTCTTGCATAACGGGGTCTGTGAGTTTCACACCTTTGACGGGGGGAATTCGCCCAATAGCAATACGGTCTTTGAGTGATTGCTCGTCCAAAAGGTAGGTAAGCATTTCAAACGCTTTTTCAGGATATTTGCACTGACTAGAAATATGATAGAAATTGTCTCCCATAGTACCGGTTACAGTTTTTACATTACCGGTACCTGTTTCGTCGGCAGGAAATGGAAAGAAACCTAATTTTTTCAGATAATCAGGATTTTCTCCTCCGACATTTGGTACAAACCAATTTCCTTGAACTTGCATGGCGCAACGGTCGGTGTACATTAACGTGCGTGACTGTCCGGAATCTTCATCAAGTCCATTGAATCCTTCATTGAAATAACCCTTTCGAACCCAATCTTGAATTTTTTGAGCCGCCCATACAAAAGCGGGATCTTCAAAGGAACCGGTTCCGTTCAAAGCTTTTGCAAATGGCTCTAACCCTCCATGGCGAGTCGGCAGTACTTGATAGTACATCAACCCAGTCCATTGAGTCATATTTGCGAGCGAAAACGGTGTGACACCGTTGGCTTTGAGCGTATCGCACGCTGCTTCTAATTCTGCAATTGTTGTGGGAATTTTTATATTATACCGTGCAAAAAGATCTTTATTGTAAAAAACACCTTCGATAGAAACGTTTTCAACTGGGACACCGTAGATTTTCCCGTCAACTGTTGCCTGGGTAACTGCTGCGTCCAGAAGTTTATTTTTGAAACCGGTCGTATTCATATACGACGTTAAATCGATAATTCTTCCTGCTTTGATATATTCATTTGTTGTGCCGCCTGTCCACGACATAAACACATCGGGAAGCTGATTTGAAGCAACAGCAATAGCAATTTTTTGTTTGTATGCGTCATTTGCTGTAATATTGATATTGACCTTATAATCCGGATTTGCCGCTTCGAACCGTTTTACCGCATTCGCAATAAATGTTGGAGCAGGGTCGACATTTTGAATATGCCAAAATTCAATGACTTTTTGCCCCCCCCCCCCCGCTCGGAAGATTGCTGACCCTCTGCAAAAACCAAGCTCGTTGTAGCTATCAAACAACAAGCGAACACTACCAATCTTTTCATAATAAAGCTCCTCTAAAAACAAAATAAAGTACTTAATACATAAGCTGAAGATACTGTACTATACAAATGCTTTTAAAACAAGAAAAATTTTTAGGGAACAGGAACTAAGTTAAGAATACGGGTAATAATTGCGTCCGGATCAAGACCGTCTGTTTCCGCTTCGTACGAAAGTACAATACGGTGGCGCATAACGGCTAAGGCCATAGTCTTAACATCGTCAGGCGTTACAAAGGAACGCCCTTCAAAAAGAGCATGAATACGGGAACAACGAAAAAGCGCCAATGAGGCGCGGGGGCTTGCTCCGAAATGAAGGTAACGGTAAAAACCGTCACGAGAGCGCTCACTTTCTCCTGACCCGAAAGTTTTTTGATTCCTTGGTCGTGAAGAAGCTACAACAGACACAATATAGGCGGCAATTCGTGCGTCAATAAAGACTGAATCGGCAGCGATCCGTATACTTTCAAGTATCCGCTCATTGAGTACGGGAGAGAGTCTTTCCTTTGTGTAGTCTCCGCCATTTTTCCGGGAAAACGGTTTCGCAAAGTTAAAAATGCGTATTTCTTCCTCTTGAGAAGGATAATTTGCTCTAATCTTAAGAAGAAAGCGGTCAAGTTCCGCTTCCGGCAAAATATAAGTCCCTTCATGTTCGATAGGGTTTTGCGTTGCAAGTACAAAAAATGGTTCTGGGAGCGGGTAGGACTTTTCTCCAATAGTAACTTGATGTTCTTCCATTGCTTCAAGAAGAGCCGATTGTACCTTTGCCGGCGCCCGGTTAATTTCGTCAGCAAGGATTACATTTGCAAACACGGGACCTTGATGTACTGAAAAGGTTGCCGTTGATTGTTCCCACATAAGCGTACCGGTCAAATCGGCAGGCAGCAAATCCGGTGTGAACTGTATCCTTTTAAACTGCAAACCGGTAATTTCGGCAAGGCTCTTTACTGCAAGCGTTTTTGCAAGCCCCGGTACTCCTTCAAGGAGAACATGCCCGCCGGCAATAAGCCCCGTTAACAAACCGTTAATCATCTCTTGCTGTCCGATAACCCGTTTTGCTAATTCTTTTCTACATAAATCAATTGCCGATTTTGCTTGAATAATTGCCGCTTGATCCACTTGTTTCTGTACCGTTGTTAACAAAGTACTGTCATACTATGGTTTTTGGCGGCATGCGTCAAGTCTGTCTCCTTTACTTATCTGTTGCAATGAAATAGTATGAAGAAAAATATGGAAAAAGAGGAGTACTCTATGAAACGTGCGTTGATCGTTATGATACTGGTATCGGTGTTTCTCGGATGTGCATCAGTTACGGCTGACGGCGGCATAACGGAAATAAAGAATGATTCTAATAGCAGAGTAGAAGTACAATTGAACGGTACCGTGAAAGAAATTGATGAAAGCGGTAAAATAGTGAAGACTAAAAACCCACGGTATGCGTTAGAACCGGGAGAATCCCGTATCATTCACGGCACGGTACCGCCGAAAACAAAGTGGGTCTATACGTTTGACAGCGCCGCTACGAATGATCTAAGTGTAGCGCGGAGCAGCACGTCTCCGCTTACGATTACGACGATACCGTCTGTCGGTAATACGTTATCCGGAAAGCAAGGGACGCTCTTGTTGAAGAATAACACGACCAGCACGATTGAAATTCAAATAAAAGCTGTTATACAACAGGAAGACGGCACAACACAGGAAAATCCTCTGTACTCACTTGAATCAGGGGAAACCTTAGAGGTGTTGCTGATACAATAACGCCCATAACTGAAAATTTCCGGAGCAGTCTGCAATGTGTATGCTCCGGCCGTCTTATACTATTAATGCCACACTGAAGATTTTAATCTTTTCTTATTTATCATAGTCATCATTTCATCTATAAAACTCAATGCTAATCTCTGGGGACAGACCCTGAAAGGTTTAAAAGACCCAAGCAGTCACAAAGGGGACAGACCTTCAAAGGTTTAAAGACTCAACTGATGTTAAAGGGGACAGACCTCCTAACTTTAGGAGTTAACCATATCACGCTTAAAAATGAAACGACCGTTTTAGAAAACGACACGGGATTTTTCCCAAATGATAGAGGATCTTCCCCAGATCAACAGAGGTCTGTCCCCAATCGACAGGGGATCTTCCCCAGATCAACAGAGGTCTGTCCCCAAATTGACAAGGGTCTTCCCCAAATCGACAAGAGTCTGTCCCGAATCAACAGGGATTTGTCCCCGAATCAACAGAGGTCTATTAAAGGCTCAAGCGGGTTACTAGAGGGACAGACCTTCAAAGTTTCAAAGACCCAAGCGATGTTAAAGAGGACAGACCTTCAAAGTTTCAAAGACTCAACTGATGTTAAAGGGGACAGACTTTCTAACTTTAGGAGTTAACCATAATCACGCTTAAAAATGAAACGACCGTTTTGAAAAATCAAACGACCATTTTATTAAAATCAAACGACCGTTTTACAAAATCAAGCGACCGTTTTGTTAAAATGAAACGACCGTTTTATTAAAATGAAACGACCGTTTTAGAAAATCAAACGACCGTTTTAGAAAATCAAACGACCGTTTTAGAAAATCAAGCGACCGTTTTATTAAAATTAAGCGACCGTTTTAGAAAATCAAACGACCATTTTATTAAAATGAAGCGACCGTTTTAGAAAATCAAGCGACCGTTTTGTTAAAATGAAACGACCGTTTTGTTAAAATGAAACGACCGTTTTGTTAAAATGAAACGACCGTTTTAGAAAATCAAACGACCGTTTTGTTAAAATCAAACGACCATTTTAGAAAATGAAACGACCGTTTTACAAAATCAAGCGACCGTTTTATTAAAATGAAACGACCGTTTTACAAAATGAAACGACCGTTTTATTAAAATGAAACGACCGTTTTACAAAATGAAACGACCGTTTTACAAAATGAAACGACTGTTTTAGAAAATGAAACGACTGTTTTAGAAAATCAAACGACCGTTTTAGAAAATCAAACGACCGTTTTGTTAAAATGAAACGACCGTTTTATTAAAATCAAGCGACCGTTTTATTAAAATGAAACGACCATTTTTTAAAGCGGCACGGAGTCTGTCCCCAAAGAACAGAGGTCTGTCCCCAAAGAACAGAGGTCTGTCCCCAAATCAACAGAGGTCTGTCCCCGAATGACACGGCTCGCGGGAAAAACCGCTGTTTCTTAACTTCCTCTTGACGGGACGGCAAAAGATTCTATAATCATAGCTATTGCATACAAGAAAGGAATATATGGCAAACACAGGAATTATCACCCAAATAGTTGGTCCGGTAGTCGATGTTTATTTTGAAAAGGACACGTTACCGTCGATTTTAAATGCACTGACTGTATCAGTAGCAGGTCGTACTGTCGTCCTTGAAATAGTGCAGCATATCGGCGACCGGAGAGTGCGGTGCGTGGCAATGGCAGCAACCGAAGGAATGTCTCGCGGTTTGGAAGTGCATGACAGCGGAAAACCTATTCAGGTTCCTGTCGGAAAAGCAGTGTTAGGGCGGATGTTCAATGTAACGGGAGATATTATCGATGACCGCGGTCCTTTCAGCGCAGAAGAATATTCGTCTATTCACCGAGACCCTCCCCGTTTTGCTGAACAAAAACCTGCAACAGACGTGTTTGAAACCGGTATAAAAGTGATTGATCTTGTTGCCCCTTATGCAAAAGGCGGGAAAATCGGCTTATTTGGAAGCGCCGGCGTGGGGAAGACAGTCGTTATTATGGAATTGATTCATAATATTGCAACGAAACATGCCGGTTATTCGATATTTTCCGGTGTTGGAGAGCGCTCCCGTGAAGGGGCTGATCTGTGGAAAGAAATGAATGATTCTGGTGTTATTGATAAAACGGCATTGGTCTTTGGACAGATGAATGAACCGCCGGGCGCCCGTATGCGTGTCGCGCTTACCGGACTTACTATGGCAGAATATTTTCGTGACAAGAGCGGTCAAGACGTACTCCTGTTCGTTGATAATATTTTCCGTTTCGTTCAAGCTGGAGCAGAAGTCTCAGCGCTCTTAGGCCGCATTCCCAGTGCAGTCGGTTATCAACCAACGCTTGCAAATGAAATCGGCGCATTGCAGGAACGTATTGCGAGTACCACAAAAGGTTCGATTACCAGTGTTCAAGCTGTCTATGTTCCTGCCGACGATCTTACCGATCCTGCGCCGGCGACAACTTTTGCCCACCTTGATGCAACGACTGTCTTGTCACGAAAGATTGTCGAGCTGGGTATTTATCCTGCAGTTGATCCCTTGAGTTCCAGTTCCCGCATATTAGATCCGTTGGTAGTGGGGACAGAACATTATGAGACGGCGCGTCGGGTACAGCAAATTTTGCAACGGTATAAAGAACTCCAAGATATTATTGCCATTCTTGGAATGGACGAACTTTCGGCAGAAGATAAGCTTACTGTCGCACGGGCGCGCAAAATACAGCGCTTTTTTAGTCAACCGTTCTCTGTTGCAGAAAAATTTACCGGTATAGCCGGTCGGTATGTACCCGTTAAAGAAACCGTACGAGGGTTTAAAATGATCCTTGATGGGAATGTAGATTCTCTTCCGGAACAAGCTTTTTTTATGGCCGGCGGTATTGACGATATTTTATCTAAAGCCGGCTGAGTATGAAGACACGAGAAGCGGCCGGATTGTTCTATCGTTACAATATAATAAGGAAGGAATACCTATGATCAATCGTTTTCCATTTGAAGTACATACCCCTTATCGGCGTTTTTTTGCCCAAGAAGTTGAAGCAATTATTATACCGTTGATTGACGGAGAAATCGGCGTGTATGCAAATCATGCGTTTTTTATTGCGCCGGTGCAAACCGGAACATTGAAAATAAAGGATAAAACAGCAACATGGCGTTATGCATTTATTACTGAAGGTATTATAGAAGTGAAAGGACATAATACGATTCTTTTGGTTGATGCTGCCGAATGGCCTGAAGAGATCGATATTGAACGGTGCAATCAAGCGAAAGCAAAGGCAGAAGAACAGATACGCAGCGCAAAAATACGCTTTGAAATAGATGAAGCTCAAGCTGCCCTTAAACGCGCTAACGCACGGATAAAGTTAAAACAACAATCACATTAACATTTTTAATAATTTTTTTCTGAAAAGAGCTTGACACGTTTTTTACGCACCGGTATAATTTCTTATATTTTTTAGGAGGTGTTGCCATGAGACAGCAATGCATTATGCCAGACAGTTTTGACAAGCGATTTTCTTCTCTTTTTAACCTTTCTTTCCATTCCCACCATCATAGCCACTAAGTTTTAATTTTTTACATTTTTATACATTGTATTTTTACTCAATATCCCAGAAGGGATTTTATTATAAGGAGGATTCTATGAAAAGGTTTGCACTGTTTTCTTTGGGCTTTATGGTGATGGTAGCCGGCTTGTGTGCGAGCGGCCGCTCCGCTACTCCCGGTGTTGATAACTCGTGGAACAATGTTGCGAGTAAAGGGAAATTCGTTCTTGGTTTGGACGATTCGTTTCCCCCCATGGGTTACCGCAATGAAGCTAATGAGATTATTGGATATGATATTGATTTGGCAAAAGAGGCAGCAAAACGCCTGGGAGTACAACTGATTCTGCAGCCGATAGACTGGAATGCAAAGGAACAAGAACTGAATACGGGGGAAATTGACTGTATTTGGAACGGTTTTACCATTACGGAAGAGCGGAAACAAGCTCTCAATATTACAGAACCGTATCTGAGCGATGCGCTCGTCTTTGCGGTCCGTCCCGATTCGCCTATTAAGAGCCGTGCTGATTTGGCAGGAACAATTGCCGGAGTGCAGACCGGTTCTTCTTCTGCAAGTTTAATTGATGACCAACCGGAGTTTAAGGCGCAGTTTAAGGAAATTATTGGGTATAAAGATTATCTTGCAGCGCTTATGGATTTGGAAGTCGGCGGCGTTGATGTTCTCATTATTGACCGGATTATTGTGCAAGATAATATGAGACGTTCAGGAAAAACATTTAGAATATTGGACGAAGTATTCTTTGAAAAAGGTTTTGGAATAGCCTTTCGAAAAAACGACATTGCACTGTCGAATAAGATTTGGGAAACGCTTGAGGCAATGGCAGCAGACGGTACCTTTGCGCGCATTACCACTGCATGGTTTGGTTCTGATATTTCAACTATTAAGAAATAAGAGCTTTTAAAAAAGCACTTATATATATGGAGGATTTTATGAAAAGATTTGTACTGTTTTCTTTGGGCTTTATGGTAATGGTAGCCGGATTGTGTGCGAGCGGCCGCTCCGCTACTCCCGGTGTTGATAACTCGTGGAACAATGTTGCGAGTAAAGGGAAACTGATTCTTGGTTTGGACGATTCGTTTCCCCCCATGGGTTACCGCAATGAAGCGAATGACATTGTTGGATATGACGTTGATTTGGCAAAAGAAGCAGCGAAACGTCTGGGAGTGCAACTGGTTTTGCAGCCGATAGATTGGAATGCAAAAGAACAAGAGTTGAATACGGGAGAAATTGACTGTATTTGGAATGGTTTTACCATTACGGAAGAGCGGAAACAAGCCCTCAATTTTACCAAACCATACCTAAAGAATGCACAAGTTATCGTGGTAAAAACGGATTCTCCCTACCAAACATTAACTGATCTTGCGGGAAAAACTGCGGGACTGCAAGCAGGTTCTTCGTCTGTTGACGCGCTTGAAGAAGCCGGCGCCTTTAAAGCAAGTTTAAAAAATGTCATTGAGTACAAAGATTATTTGACTGCTTTGATGGATTTGGACGTTGGCGGGGCTGACGCAATTGTTATTGATTTAGTCGTTGCAAATGATAACATTCAACGTTCCGGCAAGCCGTTCCGTATCTTAAACGAGACATTAGGAGCAGAAGAGTTCGGTATTGGGTTTAGAAAGAATGATATTGCGTTAGCAGACAAAGTCTGGGGAGCGCTTGAAGCGATGACTGCCGATGGTACTGTTGCTCAGATTACCACCCGGTGGTTTGGTTCTGATATTTCAATAATTGGAAAAAATTAATAATTATGCCCCACACGGGGCATTTTTTTTCATTGTTGTAGAAAACTACGGGGACAGACCTCCGAATAAAACTGAGAGGACTGTCCCCATCAAAGGACAGACTAGAAGAAACAGGGGGACAGACCTCCAAAGGGAAAGTCTTTTAAAGGGGACAGACCCTAGAAGCTAGATAACATGAAACGACCGTTTTGAAAAATGAAACGACCGTTTTAGAACATCAAACGACCGTTTTAGAACATCAAACGACCGTTTTAGAACATCAAACGACCGTTTTAGAACATCAAACGACCGTTTTAGAACATCAAACGACCGTTTTAGAACATCAAACGGCTGTTTTGAAAAATGAAACGGCTGTTTTAGAAAATGAAACGACCGTTTTACAAAATGAAACGACCGTTTTAGAAAATCAAACGACCGTTTTATTAAAATGAAACGACCGTTTTGAAAAATCAAACGACCGTTTTGGAAAATGAAACGACCGTTTTATTAAAATGAAACGACCGTTTTATTAAAATCAAACGACCGTTTTAGAAAACCAAACGACCGTTTTAGAAAAGGAAATAATTATGGTACAGCTCCTGTATGTTATGTTTCAAAGCGTTAGCGTATCATTGAAAATATTTTTTCTTACGAT
>JAISSB010000102.1 GCA_031273325.1 Treponema sp.
AGCGACGATTGTATTTAACTTTACCAGCGAAGATGCCCTTGAAGTGAGTGCAACGGACTTCGTTTTCCCGGAAGGAATCGAGCTGAAAGCAGAAGGCGGTATCGTAGTGGACGATAGTGAAGATACGGTGACCGTCGCTATAACCTTTGCAGAGAACACAGGTGACGAAGACTTAAGCTATACCGTGAGTATTGCTGAAGAAAGCGAAGTGGTTAGAGGTGAGGATGTTACTGTTGTTCTGAAGTATGAATGACAGTGAGAAATAGTGCGTAATTGAAGCGGCTTTCCTTTGCGGGGAGCCGCTTTTTTTATTCATGGGGACAGACCTCTGAATAAGACCGACAGATTCTTGACAAACGGGGACAGTCCCAAAGCTGTAAACAAACTATTGAAAAATTTAATGAAGATATTTTATATTGTTAAATTTCTGGGCGCTAGAGGATTTGAACCTCTGACATCCACGGTGTAAACGTGGCACTCTAACCAACTGAGTTAAGCACCCAATAGGTGTATTATAATCTAAATAGTTGCACGAGTCAAGAAATTATTTGACGAACGAGCTAAAATATGCAATAGTATAAGAGGAGGTTGTATGCGTTTAATAACAAGGACTGATTTTGATGGATTAATATGCAGTACTTTACTGAAATATTTAGGTCTTGTTGATGATTGGAAATTTATACACCCAAAAGATGTACAGGACGGTCTTGTAGAAGCAAATGACAACGATATTGTGGTAAATGTTCCGTACATAAAAGGGTGTAAATTATGGTTCGATCATCATTCATCTGAGAAAGAACGGTTAGGCAGCAATTTTCAGTTTGAAGGTTTGTCGAAGACTGCTCCAAGTTGCGCCCGGGTTATCTATGAATACTACGGAGGCGACGAAAAACTCGGAAAGTTTGCTGAATTAGTTAAATATGCAGATAAAATGGATTCTGCCGATCTCACTGTCGACGAAATTACTCATCCTTCAGGATGGGTGCTTCTTGGTTTTCTTGTTGATCCAAGAACCGGCTTAGGACGGATACGGACGTTTACGGTGAGTAATTTTGAGCTTCTCAAAACATTAGCACGGTTATCACTCGATAAGTCTATTGAAGAGATCCTTGAATTGCCTGATGTTCGTGAGCGAATTGACGTATACTATGAGCAGCAAACCCGGTTTATCAGTGAAGTAAAAAAACGGGCAACCGTTAATGGAAATGTCGTCATAGTTGATTTGCGCAATGTAGATTCAATCCCTGCCGGCAACAGATTTCTTTTATATACGCTCTTTCCAGAACAAAATATTTCTGTTGTTATTGTAGACGGTAAGCAAAAATTGAATAGTGTTGTTACCGTTGGCTACAGTATTGTCAATAAAACAGCAACAGTAGATGTCGGTAGTTTAATGCTCAAATACGGTGGAGGGGGACATAAAACCGTTGGAACATGTCAGATTCCCAATGATAACATTAAAAATGTTTTAACAGAAATTATTGATAGCATAAAAACTGAGTAATGGCGCTGCAACTGGAAATCTACAGCTATTTTAGCTAGTATATTTTTAATGAATATTCTGTGCCATACTGTTGCTTCTTCGCCGTCTGTTCGTTCTGTACTTGATAGTTTTTCGCGGCATACTCCGCTGGAATTAGAAGTGAGAGAGAAATCACTGATTTCGTTGTTGATCGCTCTATTCTATCAGCGGAGTCCACAACCAACAGTTGTCGTCGTTCCCACTGATCGTGAAGCTAACATAATAAGTACCAATCTCTTAAGTATAGGAATCCCGGTGAAACTCCTGCCGTGGTGGGGAGCATTGTCATATTATCAAACTATTTCGCTCCGTTCTCCGGTATTCAGTGAACGAACCGCAGCTTTTACCCATATACTGTCAGGGGGAATAGCCGTTGTACCGCAGCGGGCATGTGTAACGTATATGCCGCCCCCGGACTATTTCAAAAAACTCCTTTTAACGCTTACCGTTGGTTCAACGTATGATACAACAGCGCTTCTCCGGCAATTAAGTGACGCCGGATATGTCCGGGTGCCGAAAGTTCAACTCGGCGGTGAGTTAAGTGTACACGGAGAAGTGCTTGACATCTGCATAAAAACGGAAGAAGCATACCGTATTTTGTTTGATTATTGCACCGTCGAATCAATAAAACAGTTCGATCCAGCAAATCAGTACGGAACTGTTAACGTTAACACGCTCACCGTTCCGCCATTAAGAGAAGTATTATGGTCTGACGAGCGGATTGAAACGTTAAGTCATAGCTTAGAATCGTGTGAAGAATTTCCCGATCATGGAGCCGCCGTGATTGACGCATTAATTAATCATCGGGAATTCCCCGGTCATGAGTTGTTTTTTTCATTGGCTTTTGAAAAACCGGCGACACTACTTGACTATACTGACTCTGTTATTCTCGTTGAACGTGAACGATTAGAAACAGCTTCAACGACCTTTTCTCAAGAAATGGAAAATCTCTATAAAAAATCAGTTAATAGCTTCCCAAAACCTCAACGGATAGTGGGGGATTTTTCTCCTTTTTTACAGTATTCACAGAGTATTTCATTTGTAGCGCTTAAAGACAGTTTAAAGCAATCTTCTCAACCCATACTGCTGGATACTACGGCACCGTGTTCTCTTGTAGGAACTATCGAAGCTATACGGGAACGGCTTAAAGCATTGGCAGACAACGGGTGGACGATAATAATTACCGTTGAATCGGATATTCAACAAACGCGTATTCAATATTTACTGAGAAATATACCGTGTTCCGTTGTTGTTCTAGCGCTTGACAGCGGTTTTGCTCTGCCGGACATCCGGGTATTTGTCGTACACGAGCAGGAATTACTCGGCCGCCGCACAGCCTCTCCTCGGTCTTTAAAAACTGTACGCAGTGTACCGATTGATACGTTTGTTGAACTAAACAGCGGTGATTTTGTTGTGCATGTGAATCACGGTATTGGTATTTTTAGAGGCATTGATCGGGTTAAAGCTTTGGAGCATGAACGTGACTATATAAAGATCGAATATGCCTCTGAAGAAATTGTCTTTGTTCCCGTTGAACAAGTTGATCTGGTACAACGGTATATTAGCCATGAAGGAAATAACCCGCGGCTAGACACATTAGGTTCAAAAGCATGGGAACACCGAAAAAAACATGTACAGCGTTCAGTTGAAGCCTTAGCAGAACATCTTATTGATGTATATTCCAAACGGAAAGCTTTACAGGGTTTTGCCTTTCCGCCGGACAGTGAATGGCAAACGTTATTTGAAGCGAATTTTCCTTTTGAAGAAACGCCCGATCAAACCCGGTGCATTGCAGAAATAAAAGCAGACATGGAAAGTCCGCTTCCTATGGACCGGCTTGTCTGCGGGGATGTTGGGTATGGAAAAACGGAAGTAGCGCTGCGCGCCGCATTTAAAGCAATTATGAGTGGAAAACAAGTTGCATTTTTAGCGCCGACCACTATTTTAGTTGAACAGCATTTTGAAAATTTTCAAGAACGGTTTATTCATTTTCCCGTACATATTGCAATGTTGTCACGGTTTGTTGATAAAAAGACAATAAAAACAATATTAAGTGCGCTTGAACAAGGATCCGTTGATTTTGTTGTCGGCACTCACCGGCTTTTGCAGGCAGACGTTCATTTTAAAAATTTAGGATTAATGGTTATTGACGAAGAACAACGGTTCGGCGTCAAGGATAAAGAGCGCCTTAAGGAGTTGAAATATACCGTTGATTGTTTAACGTTGAGCGCCACCCCGATTCCGCGCACGCTGCACATGAATCTCTTAAAAGTTCGGGATATGAGTTTACTGACGACTCCGCCGCGCAATCGGCACCCGATAGAAACCTTTGTCGGAGAGTATGACAGTGAAAAAATTGTACAGGCAATCCGCCGTGAAGTTGCACGGAACGGTCAGGTATTTTTTCTGCACAACCGCATCGAAACGCTCGAGGATACGCGGCTGCAATTAGAGCGTTTGATACCGGAAATTCTCGTTAATACGGCGCATGGACGTATGAACAGTGACGAATTAGAATCGGTGATCCATCATTTTATGCATGGCGGTTTTCATGTCCTCGTATCGACAACAATTATTGAAAACGGTATTGATATGCCCAATGTGAACACGATTATTATCGATCGCGCCGATCTGTACGGCGTGTCGCAACTGTACCAGTTAAGGGGGCGTGTCGGGCGGAGCGACCGGGTCGCATACGCCTATCTTTTTTACCCCGGCAACACCGTGCTGAGCGAACTTGCAATGCGGCGGTTGGAAGCAATTTCCGATTTTACTGAACTGGGGAGCGGTTTTAAAATTGCCATGAAAGATTTAGAGATACGCGGGGCAGGGAATCTGTTGGGAAAAGAGCAATCGGGCGATATATATTCCGTTGGTTTTGATCTGTATGTACGGCTGCTCAATGAAGCGATCCAACGGTTAAACCATGCACAGTATGCTGTGGAGCCGTTGATAGAATTAGAATATTCCGGTTTTATTCCCGACACATACATCGATTCATTGCAGGAAAAAATGGAAATCTACAAAAAGATCGCCGCCGTCCGGGAAACAGAAGCAATCGAACAGCTCACTCAAGAATTGCTCGATCGGTTTGGACCGATCCCTCAAGAGACACAGTCATTACTGTCGCTTGCCTCACTGCGGATCATCTGCCGTGAGCTTGCAATCGCTTCGGTTAAAGAAAAAGCAGGAACGGCCGTTATTAAATTTTCTCACGTTGAAAAGATAAATATCACCGGCTTAGTGCGTATTATGAAAAACATGAAAGATATCACACAGTTGCCGATCATCTCGGTAGACCCTCAAGCAGCGGATATACTCCGTTTAAAAACTGCGTCTTTCAAAGCTGACGAAAAGATTAGCAGTATCTGCACTGTGCTACGTGCGCTCTGTTTGTAGTGCGCGGATAGCGTCACGGATCGCTGCTGCCTGTTCAAATTCAAGATGTTCTGCGTGAATCCTCATTTCTTCTTCAAGCGCCCGTATTAACTGTCTGCGCTCAGAAGGTTTATCGGTATTATACGTGCGGGTCATCCGCTGTATGTCTGATTGCGCCTGCTGCTTTGCTTGTTCACTGTGCCGGACCAACATATCGTTGACCGCTTTTTTCACGGTTGTCGGCTTAATACCGTGGCGCTCATTGTATGCGATCTGAATTGCCCGGCGCCGGTTCGTTTCGGCAATCGCTTCGCGCATAGCGTCACTCACCCGGTCTGCATACATAATCACTGTCCCCGCTGCATTCCGGGCAGCACGCCCGATAATTTGAATTAAACTCGTCAATGACCGCAGGAATCCCACTTTATCTGCGTCAAGAATAGCAATAAAAGAAACTTCCGGCAGATCGATTCCTTCACGGAGCAGATTGATCCCCACTAAAATATCAAAAACTCCCTGACGGAGTTGGGTTAAAATTTCTACCCGCTCTATCGTTGCAACATCACTGTGAATATAACGGACATTTAAACCCATTTCTCCCAGATATTCGGTGAGGTCTTCAGCCATTTTCTTCGTTAAAGTGAGAATCAACGAGCGCTCCTTCGCTGCTATCCGCTTTAACACTTCAGCATAAATATCTTCCATGAGTCCTTCGCAGGGACGCACCAAAACGAGCGGGTCAACCAAGCCGGTCGGCCGGATCAATTGCTGAACGACCCGTGTTGACTGTGCAATTTCTGTCGTACGGGGCGTTGCCGATACAAAGACCGTCGCCTTCGACCGTTCCTTTAAATGTTGTTCAAATTCTTCAAAACGCAGCGGACGGTTGTCCAGCGCACTGGGCAAGCGGAAGCCGTACTCAATCAGCGACTGTTTGCGCGCATGATCGCCTGCATACATAGCGCCGATCTGCGGCAGACTTACGTGACTTTCGTCTATAAACGTCAGGTGGTTCTGCGGGAAATAATCAAGGAGCGTTGCCGGCGGTTCTCCGGCGAGGCGTCCGGACAGCGGCGCCGAATAGTTTTCAATGCCGGAACAATAGCCGCATTCTTCAAGCATTGACAGATCACAATGGACGATAGTCTTTAAACGTTCAGCTTCAAGATTTTTTCCCGATTCCATTAACACGGCAGAGCGGTCATGTAATTCCTCGCGAATCGTATCTATAGCTCCCTTAATCATCGTTTGAGGGAGGACAAATTGCTTTGCCGGATAGATAACCGCCCGGTCGAGTTCTTCAAGATACTGATACGAAATCGGGTGATAGCGGCGGATACGGGTAACGGTATCCCATTCAAACTCAATTTTATAGGCTTCTTCCTCAGAAGCTGGGCAAATCTCCAGCGAATCGCCTACTCTGCGGAAGGTCCCCGGCGTGACGCTTGCATCGTTGCGCTCATACTGTAACAGGACTAACTGCTTGACGAGAGCGTCTTCGTCAACATTCGTTCCGCATGCTATCGTATACGCTAAGGATTTGTATATATGCGGCGACACGAGTCCATAGATGCAGGATACCGAAGCTACGACAATAACATCGTCGCGTTCGAGCAGTGAGCGGACTGTCGAAAGCCGCATACGCTCGATCTCTTCATTGATGCTTGCATCTTTTTCTATATACATATCCCGTGCGGCGATATACGCTTCCGGTCGGTAATAATCATAGTATGATACGAAATATTCAACGGCGTTCCGAGGAAAGAAGTCCTTAAATTCCCGGTATAATTGGGCTGCAAGGGTTTTATTATGGCTGATAATAAGGGTTGGAATTTGAACCGCCTCGATGATCTTTGCCATAGTAAAGGTTTTTCCTGAGCCGGTAACCCCTTGGAGTGTTTGGAACCGGTCGCCTGCCTTGATGCCTTGAGACAGCGCTGCAATAGCTTCCGCTTGATCCCCTGCCGGTGCAAACGGGGACACTACTTCAAACGTACGCATAGTTTGCTCCTTTAAACCGAGGACTACTGTAACGCCAACAGCCCTCCCCGTCTAGGGCGCTCCATTGAACTGCGAATATTTAAAGGGGATGTTAGTTTTAAAGATGCATGATTTAATTTTCCGGACGCATAGTTTAGTTTTCCGGACGCATGGTTTATTCTTCCGGACATACGGTTTATTCTTCCGGACATACGGTTTATTCTTCCGGACATACAGTTTATTCTTCCGGACATACGGTTTATTCTTCCGGACATACAGTTTATTCTTCCGGACATACGGTTTATTCTTCCGGACATACGGTTTATTCTTCCGGACATACAGTTTATTCTTCCGGACATACGGTTTATTCTTCCGGACATATGGTTTAGTTTTCCGGACATATGGTTTAATCTTCCGGACGTATAGTTTATTTTTACAGACCCGGGTTTTGAGGAAGGTTTCTTGCGCCTCGCACAGAGCAGTGGACAGACTTCGAAGGAAGACAAATTCTCAAAGGGACAGACCCCGAAAAAAAGTTATAGTGATCTGAGTCAGATGTACAGCGGCGATCCGACTAACGGCAGACCTCGTCCCTTTGCGCCTCGCAGGGCAGGGAACAGACCTCTGTAGAGACAGACATAATAGGGGACAGACCTCTATAGAGACAGACATAATAGGGGACAGACCTCTATAGAGACAGATCAATGGGGGACAGACCTCAAAAGAAGACAGACATATGGGGACAGACCTCAAGGGAGACAGACCTCTATAGGGAACAGACCTCTGTAGAGACAGACATAATGGGGAAAACCTCAAGGGGGACAGACCTCTATAGAGACAGACTTCAATGGGGGACAGACCTGAAAAAAATAAAAAAAGTTAAAAGATATTGAAAAGATATTGACGAAATAAGATTATCACGGTAGAGGACTTTACAGATGGCAATAAGCTATCTATTTTCTATGTGTCTTTTAAAGAGGACCGTAGCCAGCCACGTCTGACAAACTATACTGACTACGGAGTTTTGTACACGTAGTACGGTGATAAACATAGTATAAAAATACCAAAACAGTCAACGTATTACGTGTTCTCCTCTTTCTATAGAATCCGCCTTTTTAGGGTGGATAATATTTTATGAGGAGGACTCTATGAGAACTATCAA
>JAISSB010000010.1 GCA_031273325.1 Treponema sp.
CCTCTTTCTATAGAATCCGCCTTTTTAGGGTGGATAATATTTTATGAGGAGGACTCTATGAGAACTATCAAAAAGAGTCTTTTTCCCATTATTGCGTTGTGTGCAGTCATCGGACTGCTCGTCACCGCTTGCAAAGATGAGGACGATCCTGCACCGCCCGCAGCATCGACTACGTTCACCGTAACCTTTGACAAAAACGAAGGAACGACTGACGCGGATCCGACAACTAAAACGGTCACTGCTCCTGCAACAACCGTTGACGCATTGCCTACTCCTCCCGCCAGAACTGATTATCTGTTCGACGGTTGGAATACTCAAGCAGACGGTGAAGGTGAAGCATTTACAGCTGATACCGTCGTAACTGCAAGCATAACGGTATATGCCCAATGGACAACAACAGAAGTGCCTGCAACTTACACTGTGACCTTTGACAAAAACGAAGGAACGACTGACGCGGATCCGACAACTAAAACGGTTACTGCTCCTGCAACAACCGTTGACGCATTGCCTACTCCTCCCGCAAGAACCGATTATCTGTTCGACGGTTGGAATACTCAAGCAAACGGTGAAGGTGAAGCATTTACAGCTGATACCGTCGTAACTGCAAGCATCACGGTATACGCTCAGTGGACAGCAGATGAACGGATAGTATTGACCGTGGAAACCGATAACGTTCCTGCTAATGCTGAGGCTACAGACGCAGACGTTGAATTTACGTTCACCGGCACTGCACCGACAGGGCTTACGAAAGATGACTTCATCGTTACCGGAGACGCTGAGATAAAAGAGGATACTGATATTGCAGTGGATGATGGTGAAAGTACTGTAACTGTTACGATAACCTTTGCCGCAAATCCAGATTCAGAAAAAACGTACACCGTGGGCATCAATCCGTCCAGCACAGTGATTAAAGGCAGTGACACCGTTACCGTTACTCAAGCAGCAGAATAAGGCTATTCTCTTAAGTACGAATTAATCGAGTTCTACGTGTGGGCTTCTCCATAAAGGGGAAGCCCTGTTTTTATCTATGGGGACAGACCTCACGGGGACAGACCTCGGCTTATGTTAGATTTTTAGGATTTTAACGAGTCGTGCATTCTTTTTCCGTGCAGCTTTAAATAATCAATATAGTGCTGTACGATGCTTTCATTCGGCGCATATACGATAGCAAGGCCTGCGTGAAACGTAGTTTCTTCGCTTTGTACCCAACGAACTTCAACTTCAAGTTCAAAGGATTCCAGATTAGCTTGCGGTTCCGGGATGATGCACATCATGTAATGCTCCTGCGGAATCAGTGCAACGTATGTTTTACTCGTGATACTAAATCCGGTGGGACTCATATCGTTTAAGACTGCATAACCGCTAAAGCCGTCCACGGTAACCTGTGCAATTGAAGAAAACCGCTCTGCTTTCCGTTGATCGATATTTAACGTATGTATCTCTGCATCGTGCATTAAACTTTTAAAAATCATTGGTTTCTCCCTTTTATCAGTCGTATGTACTTTCAGTGTAACCGATAATCAAGAATAATCAAGAAATTTATCGCTCATCCGGCGGTAATAAATAATGCCCGTCTGCAATTTTTTGTGCAATATCTAAAGAATTAATAATGTTTTTACTTGCGTGCTCCATGTCGATGACGCTTTTTTGTACGGCAGAGGATATATTTTTTACCTGTTCTATGGTTTGTTTAATCGTAGCACTCCGCTTATGTATCTCGTTTGAACTTTCGTGTACCTGCGTGGTTGTTTCCTGCAACGTTTTAAGCGCTTCAATAACCAATGCACTGTTGGACGCTTGACTATCAACGACCGTATTAACGTGATTACACGACTCTTCCAGCGTCATAATATTGTTGAACATCTGCTTTGTTGCATCAACTGTTTGATTAGAATTGCTTTGTATAGCAGCAATATCGGTACGCATCTTTTTTATTTCGTTGCTGATAGCAGCGGATTCTTTGTCTGAAGACAGTGCCAAATTGCGTATTGCATTTGCAACAACGACAAAACCCTTGCCGGCTTCTCCTGCATGTGCCGCCTCTATTGCCGCATTCATTGCCAAAATATTTGTCTGTGCCGCAATATTGACTAATGTCGTATTTGTTTGTTCCAAAAATACCGATTGCTCCGCAATATAATTGAGATTTTCTGTGAGATGTACCAGCATGTTTTGACTTACCTCAGAAGATTTCATCAGGTCTTTCGTCGTAGCATGCATGGTATGCACAACGGTACGCACCGATTCTATCCCTTGCACCATATACTCTATTGAGCCGGACGAACGGTTAATGTGGAGCAATTGCGTTTCTACTGTTTTTTCCAAACGATCAATATGCTGAACGATGTCTTCAACGGATTCTGCTGCCCGCGCTACGGATTCTTCTTGCACAGTTGTTTTTAGCTGTACTTTATCCATACTGTCGGTAATAGTAATTAACGCATTAGACGAATCAATAATGGCACTTTTTAAGTTATGTGCAATATTTATTTGTTTGTTTTCCAATTCTTTATTTAAATAGGTAACTTTTTTTTGCATATTGTCGCGGATAATGAGGAGAGAATTTTGCAGGGTGCCGATTTCATCATTCCGCTTTTTGATAATATGGATATTATTAAAATCTAATGCTGCTAACCGTTGTGCAGATATATCCAAATCTTTGATAGGACCGGTTATTGCCCGTGCAACAACAAGAGCAATAATAAAAATACATATTACGACGAAACATATCACGCTGATAGTAATAAGATTTTTACGCTGTAATGCGTTAACTTCTTGATATTTCTCATCATTAGGAATGAGAAATGCAAGCCCGATACCTGAATTGTGAACGGACGCTATTAACGTATATTCTTTTTCTTGGAAGATAATATGTTCGTTAGTAACTAGTTCTCCAGCCCGGAGCGCTATGAGTTGTTCCATCCAACTCCCGGTTGCATAGGGGATAATACCGGTATTTGTCGAGCCTTTTACGGCAAATGTTGCATTGTTTATAATGGAAAAACCTACTAACTGTGCTGAAGGGGTTGGCAATTCAAAGTCATTCACTATTTCCTGTAAGGTATTCAGGGATACATCGACAGTAGCAACTCCAACAATACGGTTTCCGTTTTCATACATAGGAAGGCAGACAGATACCATCAGTGCGCCAACCGACGTGTCAATATATAATTCGCTCCAGTAATACCGCTGATCCCGTACTGTGTTCCTGTTCCACGTCGGCGGAAGCGCAACCTGATACCATTCTTCTGTATAGGTATCAACCTCCCACTGCCATTCGTTGCCTAACCAGCGGACATTGGAAGCAGAAGCACCGTCTAACGCTTTGCTGGCAAAAAAATGGAAATCATATTCGTCAGAATAAAAAACATGCGGCTCATAAAACGCACCGCCGCCGAGTAAACGCTCTTCGCGGGCAAATGCAGCATGGAAGGAATCGGCAATTATTGATTGCAAGTCTGCACGAGGAATAACGGTAGTTAAACTATAAAAGGTTTCCCCAAGTTGTTGACTGATTCCCGAACTTTTTTGAACTGAATTAAGAATATCATTAAAATGAGAAAATCCGTTGGATGCAAGCGCATTGGTATATTTTGTTGTCAATTGGTATGACAGGTGCTGCATGGCAACAGCATTGTACATGAATATTGCAAAACCAATAAAGACTGCTAAGGTTATAACGGAGACAAGGCTGATAACCTTCATTTGAATAGTAATCATTTCTTCAATTACCTCTGAGTATAGCTGTTCTTGACGTACAGTCAAGAGAAACTTGTATGGGATAAGTGCATCCCACAGGATAAGCCTGTGGTTTTTTTTTCTTAAACTGTATTAATCCTTTGCTTTTTCCTCACGGATTTGAACTCTCCGGATCTTTCCGCTAATTGTTTTGGGCAGTTCGGTGACAAACTCTACAACACGGGGATACTTATAGGGGGCTGTTGTTTTTTTTACGTGGTTTTGCAATTCATGCGCCAACGCATCTCCTGCAACATAGCCTTTTGCTAACACGATAGTAGCTTTTACCACGGCGCCCCGGTCGAGATCGGGTACTCCCGTGATAGCACATTCTAAAACCGCCGGATGTTCCATAAGTGCGCTTTCTACTTCAAAGGGACCGATACGGTAGCCAGAACTTTTTATCACGTCGTCCGCGCGGCCGACAAACCAATAGTAGCCGTCTTCATCTTTCCATGCGACGTCTCCCGTGAAATATATATCATTATGCCATACGTTTTTCGTCAGCTGCGGGTCACGATAGTAACCGTCAAAGATACCGGTCGGGAGCTTTTTATCGGTACAAATGACAATTTGCCCTTCTTCTCCCAGCGCACAAAACGTACCGTCTTCGTGAATCAGATCAATAGCATAGCCCGGCGCAGGTTTGCCCATAGAGCCCGGTTTTGGGGTGAGCCATGGGAATGTTGCCATAGTTACCGTTAATTCTGTTTGTCCGTAGCATTCACGGAGGGTAATGCCTGTTCCTTCCTTAAACTGATCATAAATTTCCGGATTCAAAGGTTCCCCTGCAACAGCGCAGTACTGTAACGAAGAAAAATCATAGCGGTGCAGATTCTCTTTAATAAAAAAGCGGTAGATAGTCGGCGGCGCACAAAATGTTGTTACGTTATGACGGCAAATGATATCCAGCATAGCTGAAGGAACAAATTTATCATAATCGTAGACAAACACCGCTGATCCACAAATCCACTGTCCATAAATCTTTCCCCACACAGCTTTTGCCCAGCCGGTATCTGCAACGGTTAAGTGTAAGCCTCCGTCAATAACTTGCTGCCAATATTTTGCTGTTACGATATGTCCGAGCGGATAAGCAAAGTTATGCTGCACCATTTTCGGCATTCCGGTTGTCCCTGAAGTAAAGTACAGGAGCATAGTGTCTTTATTGGTGTTCACATGGTCGGGACGGTTGAATGTCGGCGGAGCTTTTTGAAGGGCATCATTGAAATCAAGCCATGCTCTTGTGACTGCTGGTCTTTCAGTGGTCCGGTGTACACTTTTCGTAAAAGCTAAAAACCGCGGTGCTTCTGTATTCAGTGCGGCGCATGCTGTTTCAATATTTTTAATAACATCCGGTTCGTCTACACAAACAATCCCCACGATACTTGCCGCTTTACAACGGTATACATAATCCTTTGACGTAAGGAGGTGCGTTGCAGGGATGCACACAGCTCCAATTCTATGTAATCCAAGTAATGCCCACCAATATTCAAAACGACGCTTGAGAATAAGCATAATAGGATCGCCTTTTTTGATCCCGTGTTCAACAAACACATGGGCTGCTTGGTTGGAAAACCGTTGTATGTCAGCGTAGCTGAATGTTGCTTCAGCTCCATTTTCGTCACACCACACTAATGCCCGTTCATGAGGCTTTTCAGCAGCCAACACATCTACAACATCGTAGGCAAAGTTGAAATTCTCCGGAATGTTAACCGAAAAATTGTCATAAAAATCTTGGTAAGAATTAAAATCTGTCCGTGATACAAAACGCTCAAGCATAGATGCCTCCTTATGGTTGTTAAGATAACACACACAAGCCTTATTTGTTAAGGGACAGTATCCGCAGGAGGTCTGTCCCCAAGCGACAAACGGGGACAGACCTCTGAATCAGAACGGCAGATTCCCGGCAAACGGGGACAGACCTCGAAGTGATTCTCAGCTAAGAATGACTCAGAATTAGCTGCGAATGACTCAGAATTAGCTGCGAGCGAGTCAGAATTAGCTGCGAGCGAGTCAGAATTAGCTGCGAATGACTCTCAGTTAACTAGTTCTGACTCTCAGTTAACTAGAATGGAGTTAGAATTAGCTGCGAGCAGAGGTTATGGGGACAGTCTTCAATGGGGACAGACTTAAAAAAAGTTAAAAGATATTGAAAATGTATTGACGAAATAAGATTATCACGGTATAGTACTTTACAGATAGCAACAAGCTATCAAGCTATCTATTTTCTGCGTGTCTTTTAAAGAGGCCCGTAGCCAGCGATGGTCTAGCAAACTTGACTGACTACGGTGAAACTGTACACGTAGTACGCTGATAAACATAGTATAAAAATACCAAAACAGTCAACGTATTACGTGTTCTCCTCTTTCTATAGAATCCGACACTTTGTGTGTTGGTTAATATTTTATGAGGAGGACTCTATGAAAAAGAGTCTTTATCTTGGATTTGTCACCCTTACTGTGGCAATGAGTGTAGTGTTTACCGCGTGCAAAGACGATGATCCCGAACCGCCAGCCACAGATAACCGAGTGGCATTGACTGCGGTTGCGGCGACTGTGAATGCTGCAGCTACTGCTACAGGAGCATCAGCTCAATTTGCCGGTGCAGCCGGGCTTGGACTTACGGCAGATGACTTCACCGTTAGTACGGGAGCAAACATTGGTACTGGTACTTTAGCAGTGGACGACGATGGTGTTATAACCGTTCCAATAACCTTTCCGTCGAATGCTACGGGTGGTACTACAAAAACGTACACTGTGAGCATTGCTGAAGGCAGTACAAAGATCAAAGGCAATGCGGCTGTTGCTATTATTCAAGCAGCAGGAAATTCACAACAGCCTGAGGACGGGACTGCTCCGACTTTGACTCCCGGAACATCTGTACCAACTGCAGACGGTGGAACAGTAAAATTTACTTCCAATGAAGCCGGTACCTACTACTATTTAGTGTACCTTGCTTCAGTTCAGAATGGACCAGATGCAGCAACAATTAAAGCTCAAGCAGATGGTGCCAACGTCAAAGCCAAAGGTTCAGCTACAGCGACAACATCAGAAACTTCTATTGCGGTCTCAGGACTGGACGCAAGCACTGACTACAAAGCGTATATTATTGTTGAAGATGCGGCAGAGAACAAATCAGAGGTTCTCACCATTGCGTTCTCTACTACTGCACCGGCGGACGGGACTGCGCCGACTTTGACTCCCGGAACATCTGTACCAACTGCAAACGGTGGAACAGTAAAATTTACTTCCAATGAAGCCGGTACCTACTACTATTTAGTGTACCTTGCTTCAGTTCAGAATGGACCAGATGCAGCAACAATTAAAGCTCAAGCAGATGGTACCGACGTCAAAGCCAAAGGTTCAGCTGCAGCGACAACATCAGAAACTTCTATTGCGGTCTCAGGACTGGACGCAAGCACTAACTACAAAGCGTATATTATTGTTGAAGATGCGGCAGAGAACAAATCAGATGTTCTTTCCATTGCGTTCTCTACTACTGCAAACGGCTAATCTCTTAAGTACAAATTAATCGTGTTCTAAGTGTGGGCTTCTCCTTTATGGGGAAGCCCTTTTTTTATGTATGGGGACAGACTAACAGGGAAAGACCTCAATGGGTAACTCACATAATTCAGGAATAGCCATGCAATCAAGCTGTTCATATCTACAGAACATATATGGAAGATATACGCAGCCGAATCTTATAGAAAAATGAAAAGCCAGCTTGTTCCAGAGGAGTTGAACTAGACCTCCCCGCCGTTTTGTGTTATTCTGTGCATGATTTTTAAGGAGGATTTATGCATTTGAAAAGAATTGTTCTGGTATGTATTGCGTGTTTTACGGTTGTTTCAACTGCGTTTGCAGGCGGAACTACTGCAAACCGTATTGCGGAACGGCATTACGGTGAGTATGAATTGGTAGTGCTTCACACCAACGACCACCATGGTTCTACTGTTGCTAAGGTAACTAACGGTGTGAGCCGCGGCGGGCTTGCTGAGCGGGCAACATTTATTAAATCTGTTCGGGCTGAACATGCCAATGTATTAGTTGTTGACGCCGGGGATGTCAATACGGGAAGCGCACTTTCAAATATGTTCAATGCTGAACCGGATATTAAAGCTTATAATGCAATCGGGTATGAAGCTGTTACCTTTGGTAACCACGAGTTTGATAAAAATTTTTCTGTGCTTGAAAAGCAATTGGAACAATCAAATTTTGATTGGCTTTCAGCAAATATCAAACGTTCTGACGGTTCATATCTCGGAAAGCCGTACGTTATTAAAGATTTTGATGGCTTTCGTGTTGGAATTATTGGACTTACCACGCTCCGCACCAAAGTAATTGCTTCTCCTGATCCCAGCTTAACCTTCATTGACGAAATTTCTGCAGCGCGCCGTACTATCGCGTATGTTCGTCTGTGGGAGCAAGCCGATGTGATCATTATCCTGGGGCATCTTGGTGATGTGTTAGAGACGGCGGATCAAACAACGTCAAAAAAATTGGCAGAAGCGGTCAGCGGTATTGATTTAATCATTGATGGACATTCGCACAGTAAATTTGAGGAACCGCTCTTTGTGAACGGTGTTCCTATTGTGACCGCCAATGAATGGGGAAAGTTTGTCGGACAAGCGATTCTTAATATTAAAGACGGCAAAGTAACGAATTTTTCTTGGAAACCGGTTGAAATCACCTCGGCTGTATATGCTCCTGACCCCGCAATCACTGCGCTCCTTCAGCCCTACGTTGATCAAGCTGAAGCAAGTTTAAAAGAAGTTGTTATGCAAACGAGCGCTGCCTTTGAATTTGGGAACCGTTTGCCCCGGTTTAAGGAAACAGCTTCCGGCGATCTGTGTGCCGACGGTATGGCATACTACGTGCGGTCCATTGGAGTTCCGGTTGATTTTGCGCTCCAAAACGGCGGTGGTGTGCGTGCTGAACTCCCGGCTGGAGACGTAACAAAAGAAGATATTCTCACCATGTTACCGTTTGATAACTATGTGTATGTCGTAACGCTCAAAGGATCTGATGTCATAGACCTGTTCAATTTTATTGGTTCGATCAGTCAGGGAAACGGAGGCTGGGCGCAAGTTTCCAAAGAAGCACGGTATACTATAACCTACGCTGACGGTACCGGAACAATTTCTGAAGTAACGATCAACGGACAGCCTATTGATCCCAATAAGACGTACAAGATTGCAACAAATGATTATATGGCTGGCGGCGGAGACGGGTATACGGCACTTACCCGAAGTATTGATACCTTCAACACGTCGATGCTGATCAATGACATTGTTATTGAATATGCAAAAACGTTGCCCCAACCGGTAGAGCCTACTACTGATGGGAGAATTACCGTTATTGGCGGTATAGAGCCATAAACATAGCAGAGAAGGGAAGTTTTCCCCTTCTCTATCCTGAACGTCAGCTGCCAATCAAGCCTTTGGTAGCTGCTATATGTTACCCGATACAAACAACCCCGCCACATGGATCTGTGGAATCAGACTTGACCAAAATAATAGATAACGATATGCTAACTACTATGTTTCGAGTGAGTAGCTCTATGATTGAGTGAGTAACTCAGCATTGGGACTACAAGACCGGAAGTCGGGTCTATAAGACCCGTGAATTGTGACTATGAAGAGAGAAAAAATCCATTGCGGTGGCTTTGGTAGCTAATTCACCGAGAGGGGAAATATGATCCGAGGTGGTGATATTAATAAAGGGACATGTTTATTACAAAAAGGGCAGCCCTATATTGTTGTTGAACGGGAATTTGTTAATCCAGGAAAAGGCGGTGCTTTTGCGCGGGTTAAAATGAAAAGCATCAAAGACGGTTCAGTGCTTACTCAAACTATTATGACTCAATCTGAAGTAGAAGATGCAACAGTTGATGTCAGCACGTGTCAATATCAATATGCAGATAGTGAATTTTTTCATTTTATGGATAACGAAAACTATGAACAGTATGAAGTTTCTATTGCCGATATGGAAGAAAAAAAATATTATCTCCAAGAAAATGAAAATTATGAATTAACAATATGGGAAGGCCGTGTTATTGATATTAAAATTCCCTACAAAGTAGTGTTTACTGTCGTTGAAAGCGAGAATTATGTCAAAGGAGACACGGTTTCAGGAGCGACAAAACCGGTGGTAACCGAGACCGGCTTAACCGTGCGTGTCCCTTTATTTATTAAACAAGGTGAAAAAATTATGGTTAATACAGAAACAAATGATTATGTGGAACGGGTGAACAATTAGCTCATGGAACCCATTATTTTAGCCTCCGGATCGAAACAGCGACAGGATTATTTTAAATTGCTCGATTTACCGTTTAGCAGTATGCCGACATCTGTAGATGAACATTACGATAAATGGAAAACTCCTGAGACTATCGCTGAAGAGATTGCGCTGAGAAAAGTTAATAAAGTTGCTGAATTATTTAAAGATCAAGTGCCGCCATGGATATGCGGTGCAGATACTGTTATTTCTTTAGATCGGTTGGTCATTGGTAAAGCGCATAACCGTGACGATGCGAAAGAAATACTTTCGAAGCTGCAAGGACGCGACCACGAAGTTATTACTGCAATAGCACTTTTTAACGGAAAAACTCACCTTATTGATCGTTGTTCTGTTTTAACGGTGGTAACATTTGCCGCATTGAGCGACCAAGAAATTGAAGCATATTTAAATACCGGAGAATGGCAAGGGGCAGCAGGAGCATACCGTATTCAAGGTTTAGCAGGTTGTTTCGTTAAAGGCATTAAAGGTTCTTACAGTGGAGTAGTTGGTTTACCGTTGCATGAATTGTACCGTATGCTCCTCGCAAACGGTTATCCCTATTCAGTTTCTTAAAGATACAGTACGTTTGTTATTTCTCGCCTATATTAGGGTTATTAAGTATATGGAGAGTGTTGACAGCTTGATCATTAAGGGTTATCGAGCTTGCATGAGAGGCAATTTTGATCGAGCAATACAGTTATGTAATAAAGCAATAAAACAAAAACATGATGATGCAAATGCCTTTATTGTCCGCGGAATAGCCTATTATCACCAACGACGGTATGAGCGGGCGCTTGCAGACTACACTGAAGCTATACGGCTTAAACCTAACGATGCTACTGCATTCATTAACAGAGGAAGAACCTACGAAGAACAGGGATTTTATGAAAAAGCTATAGAAAATTATACTACAGCAATTGAAATCGAACCAATGAATGTCAATAGTTTCATTGACCGCGGAATCGTATATGACAAAAAAGGTGAGTATTATTTAGCATTAACTGATTACTGTAAAGCACTGCAACTTGCTCCTCATTATGCACCGGTTTTTATTAACCGCGGAGTAACATACTATAATATGCGCTGCTATGATAAAGCAATATCCGATTATAGCAGAGCTTTACGTTTTGATTCCGATAATCCTATGACGTTCAATAAACGGGGAGCTGCATACGATGCAAAAACTAAATATGATAAAGCTATAAAAGATTATTCTCAAGCTATTCGATTAAACCATGACTATATTCAAGCTATTAATAACCGTGCTGTTGCATATTACAGTAAACGCCTTTATAACGAAGCACTTAAAGATTTTTCTAAAGTTATATGCTGCGATTCATATAATCATGAGGCATTTTTAAACCGAGGGATGATTTACGAGAAAAAATTTTTATACGATGAAGCATTAGCAGATTTTTCTCGGGTAATACATATTATACCAAATAGCGCTCTTGCATTTTTCCGGCGTGGAACAGTATATGCAAAAAAAAAACTGTATAATAATGCAATAACAGATTTTAGTGAAACAATTCGGATTAACCCACATAATATAGAAGCATTAAATAACCGTGGCGATATTTACTTTAAGAAAGGAAAGTATGCAAAAGCTCTCGCTGATTACAGTGAAGCACTGCGGCTTAGCTATCATAGAGAAAACCCTCAAGATTTGATTCTTTTAATTGATTCTGAAAAGATTTCTCACGGTATTCCTTTTGTAGAAAAGCTTATAAGCGCGGGATTCTATATACATGTTCAAGAAGAATTACAAAAAATTATAATAAAACCGTATATTCTTTCAAAACGATCGGTTCTTCATTTTCATAATCTTCATATCGGCAGAACTATGCGCCGTCATTTACGAAAATTTCAGAAGCATTATATATTATGTTTCAATGTTGAATTCGAAACTATTATTTCAAAATGTGTCGAAAAACATGGAAACACAGACCTTTCTCCTGCTTTTTGTCATTATGCTGCTATATTGAGAGCAAAAGAGTCTGCAATTAAACCGGTTTCTTTTGCATTATATAAAGATAATATCTTGGTTGCTGGGGATATTGGCATACAAGTCGGTACGAACCGTTATACTAGTTATTCAGCGTATTATGAAGAAAAATCCGCCGGCATTGTTCAAATTATTCTCATAGCTTGGTATCTTGCAAACAAAGGTTTTAGCTTTATGGATTTTGGACCTTTTATTAATGCCCGTACAAGCGGCGCACAGTTGTTGACTAATGACGAATTTAATATGCTCTTTAATTTTATGCCCTTTATGGAAACATGAAGACCCACTGTCTGTGAGATGAACTGTAGTGATACACCTTCCTCTTGACAGTACAACAAGCAAAACCTATACTTAATGGCAACGGAAGCGGAATGCACCGTTAATTATGCCCAATGTTGTAATTGGGACAGGCTGCTTTCAACCAGCCAATTGGAGAAGCGATAAGCACCGTTCCAGCCGGTGTAGCTAGGTACAATCCTCTGGGCTTGTCCAGCGGTAGTTGAAAAAATGATAACTCTATGGACATTAAAGATTTAAAAGAAACGGCGGCTTTGGCGCACCTTAACTTGAGTGAAGAAGAATTATTGGCAGCTTTTCCGGCTTTTGAAGAAATGCTTGGTTTTTTTGCAGTTATGCATGCTGCAGATAGTGATCCACCGGTCTTTTCCGGTACGGGAACTGTTTCTTCCCCGCACTTTCGCTCTGATTCTGTGGCAGAGGATTCGCTCTCCGTACTTGAACGCGCAGGCGAAACTGACGGTTCTTTCATTGTTATTCCCAATGTTCTTTAATTGAAGGTTTATATGTTATTAGCTTCTAGTCCTCATATTGTATCTAAGACGACTGTTCGTCCGCTTATGGCGACGGTATTAATAGCTTTAACTCCTGTCACGCTCTTTGGTTGTGCGATTTTTGGTGTTCCGGCTATTCTTAATGTACTTGTTTCTGTCCTTTCTGCCGTTTGCGCTGAGACTGCTTTCCGTGCTGCTACCAAGCAGCCTCTTCGGTGGAAAGATTTATCTGCAGTGGTAACCGGCTTACTCCTTGCCCTTATTATCCCTCCCTCAACTCCCTTATGGATGACCAGTCTTGGTTCGATCTTTGCTATCATTGTAGCAAAGGAGTTTTTCGGGGGACTTGGTGCTAATATATTCAATCCGGCACTCGTTGGACGGGCGTTTTTGATTATGAGTTTCCCTGCCGCTCTTACCACATGGCACCAGCCTGTTGGTTTAGGGACTGCACTGAGCGACACGGTAACTACCGCTACTCCGCTCAATTTAATGCGGCAGGGAACGTCACTTGCACAAATTGGAACAAATATAGGCGTTGGTTCGGATTATATTGCACTTATTAAACAGTTCTTTTTAGGATTCCGCGGCGGTTCCATAGGAGAAACGTCTATTTTGTTGATCATAGCCGGAGCAGTATTTCTTTTAATTGTCCGTACAATCGATTGGCGTATACCGGTTGCTCTGTTGAGTACCACGATGCTTATGTCACTCCTGCTCGGTATGGATCCGCTTGTTGGAATACTTACCGGCGGTGTGTTTTTTGGGGCGGTGTTCATGGCAACAGACTATGCATCGTCGCCGCTTACTCCTTTCGGACAAATACTTTTCGGCTGCGGGGCGGGGATTATCACTGTGTTAATTCGAAAATGGGGCTCCTTTCCGGAAGGCGTTACCTACAGTATTCTCGTTATGAACGCAGTAACCCCTTTCTTGAACCGGTTTTTACCAAGAAAATATGGGTATGTACCGTCAAAAAAACAAAAGAATCATTGAGGACTCTATGAAAGACATGTTTAAACTTGGATCGGTATTAGCACTGTATGCAACAGTAGCTTGCGTTGGACTTGCATGGGTCTACGTGTTAACAACGCCAATTATTGCACAAAGGCAGCAAACAGATTTAGAAAATTCCCTCAAAGAATTATTCCCCGAAGCTGACAGCTTCAACAGTGAAGAGCTTATCGTGATGCCCAATCCTCAGGTATCGCTACGCAGTATGTACAGTGCTACCAAAAATGGAACGGTGATAGGGCTTGCACTTCGTGCGTCCGGCTCAAGTTACGGCGGACCAATCGTTGTATTAGTCGGGATTAGCACTCAAGCTACGGTGAGCCGGGTAAAGATATTAGAACATTCAGATACACCGGGTCTGGGAGCCAATGCAGCTTCGTCAAAATACTATATTGATAAACCAACAAAGACGACATTCTCTGGACAGTTTAGCGGTAAATCGGTTCAAGACCCGTTTACAGTACACGAGGATATTGTAGCTATTACTGCTTCAACTATTACGAGTCGCGCCGTAACTTCAATAGTAAAAACCTGCGGAGAAGCTGCCATATCTTGGTTTTCGGAGCATACCTTATGAATTCTTTCTTTAAAATTTTTAAAAACGGTTTAGTTGCAGAAAATCCCTTATTAATGTTAATGATTGGGCTTTGTTCTGCACTTGCAGTGACAACAACAGTTGCAAACGGTATTGGAATGGGCATTTCTATGACGTTTGTACTCCTTATGTCAGAACTGGTTATTAGCCTATTCCGAAGATTAATTCCCAATTCTGTCCGCATTCCTATTTTTATTATTGTTATTGCCGCATTTACCACGGTTATTGATTATGTACTCAAAGCTTTTTTTCCCGCTTTATCGGCGGCTATGGGCGTTTTTATTCCGCTCATTGTCGTAAACTGTATTATTATGGGGCGCGTTGAGGGCTTTGCTTCAAAACAACCGATCAGTCACGTAATCCCCGACGCACTTGGTATGGGGCTTGGATATACGTGGGTTTTGACAGGGATTTCTCTCGTGCGCGAACTGTTGGGAAACGGCTCGATCCTTGAAATACCGGTATTCCCTGATTCTTATCAGCCTATATTATTTTTTATACTTCCGCCCGGCGGCTTTTTTGTATTTGCACTGTTCATCAGTTTGAATGCAGTCTTAAAATCACCGGCACATACCAAAGCCGTTCCCAAAGCTCATTGCAGCATTTGAAGGAAAGATATGATTCATAATAGAGTTATTGCGCTTATATTTAGGTCTTGCGCTGCCCTTTGCGCCTTTATTGGGATACTGTCGCACATGAATATCGGTTCCGGCAAGCTGAACCTCTCGTTATTCTTATATTACACGATTCAAAGCAATTTGCTCGCGCTTATTTTATTTATCATGCTGATCTCCCGCACGGTGCGCGGACTGCTACAGGAAGGAAAGCGGGGAAAAACCGGCTATTACCCACGGTTTGAAATGGTGTGCGTCGTTGATCTGCTGTTGACGCTTGTTGTCTACTGGGTGATGTTGGCGCCGAGCATCTTTGCTATGAGCGAGGATTACCGTATTGATTCGCTGAGAAATATAACCGTGCATCTGATTGTGCCGCTCGCATGCCTGATCGATTATATTCTGTTCACCGATTCCAATCATTTAAAGTATCGGGACGTGTATTGTGTCGTGCTTTATCCGTTCTTTTATCTTATCACTTCAACGATTATCGGATACAGCGGCTATGTATACCGGGTGTCGGCAGAAGACGGCGGTCCGGTGCGTTTTCCGTATTTCTTCTTTGACTTTGACAGAATAGGAGCGCAATCGCTGCTCTACATTGGCGCTCTTCTCATATTTTTCTTGATACTGAGCAACGGGCTCTACGTTTTTGATAAAAAAGTTCGCAAACCCGGCATTGGATAAGGCCTATGCAGTATGCAGTTCATACGGTTTTTTCAGCGACAGACAGCACTACGGGCAAAAAATCATACATAATACCATTTAAAGCATTTAAAGTCAGGTCTCTTAACCCCGAAGTCGGAGCTATTAACTCTGAAGTCGAAGTTATTAACTCAGAAGCCAGAGCTATTAACTCTGAAGTCGGAGCTATTAACTCTGAAGTTGGAGCTTTTAACCCCGAAGTCGGAGCTATGAACTCTGAAGTCGGGTCTCTTAACCCCGAAGTCGGAGCTATGAACTCTGAAGTCGAAGCTTTTAACTCTGAAGTTGGGTCTCTTAACTCAGAAGTCGAAGCTCTTAACTCTGAAGTCGGAGTTATTAACTCTGAAGTCGAAGCTATGAACTCTGAAGTCGAAGCTACGAACTCTGAAGCCAGAGCTACGAACTCTGAAGTCGGAGTTATTAACTCCGAAGTCGAAGCTTTTAACTTTGAAGTCGGAGCTTTTAACTCTGAAGTCGGAGTTATTAACTCCGAAGTTGGGTCTCTTAACTCCGAAGTCGAAGCTTTTAACTCTGAAGTTGGAGTTATTAACTCTGAAGTCGGAGCTATGAACTCTGAAGTCGGAGCTTTTAACTCTGAAGTCGGAGTTATTAACTCTGAAGTCGGAGTTATTAACTCTGAAGTCAAAGCTTTTAACTCTGAAGTTGAAGCTTTTAACTCTGAAGTCGGAGTTATTAACTCCGAAGTTGGGTCTCTTAACTCCGAAGTCGAAGCTTTTAACTCTGAAGTCGGAGCTTTTAACTCTGAAGTTGGAGCTTTTAACTCCGAAGTTGGAGCTTTTAACTCTGAAGTCGGAGTTATTAACTCCAAAATCGGAGCTTTTAACTCTGAAGTCAGAGCTATGAACTCTGAAGTCAGAGCTATGAACTCTGAAGTCGGAGCTTTTAACTCCGAAGTTGGAGCTTTTAACTCTGAAGTCGGAGTTATTAACTCTGAAGTCGGAGTTATTAACTCTGAAGTCGGAGCTTTTAACTCTGAAGTTGAAGCTTTTAACTCCGAAGTTGAAGCTTTTAACTCCGAAGTCGGAGCTATGAACTCTGAAGTCGAAGCTATGAACCCTGAAGGTGTGAGTTAAAAATGATAGGAGAAGCTTTGCAAGACTTTAGTATCATAGTTGACAGTCAAAAGCAGTGGGCGGCGTTGTGCGGTACCAATGGAGAAAATCTCAAAACACTCGAAGAAGTATTGGGCGGGCATATCGATGCGTGGGGGAATGAAATCCGTGCGGCAGGCGTGGACGAAGAACGGTTCCGTGCAATCATCTCTGCGCTGTTAGCGGTGATACAGACGGGAGACAACCCTTCAACCGAACATGTGCGTGCATTGGCAAACGGCGGTGCGCCTCAAACGATGCAAGAAGCGGTTATAGCAATCCCTCAAGGCTTCCGCCGAGTCTATCCGCGAAGCGCTAATCAGGCTTCGTATATCCGCGGGATGCGGTCGTGCGACATCAGTTTCTGTGTTGGACCCGCCGGAACCGGGAAGACATACCTTGCAATTGCTGAAGCGCTCCGATTGGTGCTTTCAAAAAAAGTACGGAAACTCGTGTTGACCCGTCCAGTTGTTGAAGCAGGAGAAAGTTTAGGCTTCTTGCCCGGTGATCTGAATCAAAAGATTAACCCTTATCTCCGTCCGCTCTATGACGCTATGGAGAATCTGATACCGTTTGAGTTGCTGCACCGTATGGAAGAAGGACGCGCTATTGAAATTGCACCGCTTGCGTATATGCGGGGACGGTCCCTTAATGAAGCGGTGATAATTCTTGACGAAGCCCAAAATACGACAAAAGAACAAATGAAAATGTTTTTAACGCGGCTGGGCAACGCTTCACGGGCAGTGGTAACGGGAGACATCACGCAAATTGATCTTCCCAAACATGTTGAATCCGGTTTGGTGCATGCCCTTGATATCCTTTCGCATGTTGACGGAATTCATATTACTTGGCTTCATACCACCGATGTGGTACGAAATCCTCTTATTAAGAAAATCATTGACGCATATAACCATGAAAAAAAAACGATTGCTTGATATCGTGTCCAGCTATTGCAGCACGATTATAAAAGCATTGCCGCGGTTTCGATTGAAGCCCGCCCTGATAACGTTGACCACCTTTCTTATTCTTGTTGTGATACTGGTCGGTCAGGGAAATATCAACGGAGAACAAGATATTGAAATCGGCCGCGTTGCTGAACGCGACGTCGTTGCCGATCAAAGCGTCTCGTACATTGATGAACAGGCAACAGCTCTCCGTCTGAGCGCCCAGCAGCATTTAGTGCCGGCAGTGTTTATGGTTTCGGCGCAAATAGATAAAGAGATACGCGTCTCGTACAGTTATTTTGTTGATTTTTCACGGGAACTGTTGAAGAGTATCGGAGAAAATATTCTTTCTGAATCGTACCGTTTTGCCGTGCAATCAGCGTTTCCGGGAATCTTTTCGTATGACTTAATCGACAGCTTTTTTCAGGATCCGGATAAAGAAGCTGTGTTAAGTTACAGTTCGATTTTGTTGGAACGCATCATTAACACCGGTATTTTTGCGCTGCCTCAAACGGGCTTAGAACAATATAATCCGGACATCATTGAAGTGCTGTCTGAAACCGGTTCGCGCGAATTGCTGAGCCGTCATGCGGTTATAACGCTTGATAATCTTGAAAATTCCCTTCCGCAGTACAGTGTGGAGGGAGAAGCGACAGTGTTCCAAGAACGGGCGTTTAATTTAATCCGTCCGTTTCTGAAAGAAAATGTGTTTTTTTCTGTAGAGCAAACGGCGCAGCGAGTTGCAGACGTGCAGGTTGATCCGGTCATTAAATATATTGAACAGGGGAAAAGAATTATCCGGAAAGGCTTTATCGTTACTGAAGAAGCTATGTATGAGTTGCAGGCTATCAATGAAAAAGTATCGATCCGAGATGTTCGGGTGATAATCGGTCAAATATTGATACTCGTGCTGCTCTATGGGCTTTTTGTACTGTTGGGAAGCGGAAAAGTGTGGGGGATTCGTATCCGGGATAGTGAAATGTATCTATTGACTGCATTGACGTTCCTCTATTTAGTTGCTTCCGCGTTTGTCCGTACGATAAATCTGCCGTACGGTATACCTTCTTCGGTTATGCTTCCGACGGCATTGGTGATTATGTTGCCGTCGTTATTAATTAATACATCTTTAGCAGTCGGCTTATCGTTAGTGTTACCGTTGGCATCGTTTTTCAGCGGAATGTTTGATGTATCGGCGTACCTTTTTGCGCTTGTTTCAGGAGTCGTAGCTTCGATAGTGCTGCATAAAACGGAAAAACGAATGGATATTATCCAAGCGGGTTTGATCATTGCTTGTGCAAACTGTGTTGCTATGCTTGCAGTGCTTTTAAGCCGCCGTTCTGCAACTGACGATTATTTCTTCAGTCTGTTCTGGGCTGCTTTCAACGGTGTAATGTCCGGCATCATAGTCATTGGTATTTTACCGCCGCTTGAACAAGCGCTGAATGCAGTTACCAAATTCCGCTTGAGAGAACTTTCTGACTTAAATGCTCCGCTTCTTAAACGTCTTTTTACGGCTGCGCCCGGCACCTACAGTCATTCAATTATGGTTGCAAATTTATCAGAAGCTGCTTGTGAAGAGATCGGAGCAAATTCGCTCCTTGCACGGGTAGGAGCTTATTACCATGACATCGGTAAGATGGAACAACCGTTGTACTTCGTTGAAAATCAAGAAGGAGGGCATAATCCTCAAGACGATATCCCCCCCCGTCTTTCTGCAACGATTATCCGCAGCCATGTGCGGCTTGGAGTTGAAAAAGCGCGAACCGCCGGATTACCGCAGCCTATCATTAATATTATTGCTGAACATCATGGAAATTCAGTTATTAGCTACTTTTACCGGAAAGCCCTTGAACAAGATCCGAACATAAGCATTGAAGATTTTTCATATCCCGGCGCTCCTCCCAAATCAAAAGAATCAGCAGTGGTGATGCTTGCAGATACCTGTGAAGCAGCAGCGCGGACCTTAGAAAAACCAACGGCAGAAGCTATAGAGAAATTTATACAAAAATTAATCAATGATAAAGTTGAACATAGACAGTTGATACGTTCTGCCCTTACGTTTGGAGACCTTGAAGTTATTAAAAAATCATTTGTACGTGTTTTAGCTGCCTATTACCATGCGCGCATTAAATATCCTGACGCTCAACAACAAAAGCCTGAAACGCCGCCGCCACCGCAAAAATAAGCTTCTATTAACCCTTGACGGCGCCGGCAGTTAAGCCCTTGATAAACTGTTGACTCATAAGCAGATAAAGCGCAATAACCGGGATTGCTGATAGGGTTAAAACGGCAAGTACCTTTGACCAATCGGTTTGAAACTGTCCAAAAAGCCGCGTAACTCCAAGGAGTACTGTTTTTGAGCGGTCATCACTGATAAAGATGAGCGGAAACCAAAGATCATTCCAAAAAGGAATAAGATTATAAATTGCCACTGTTGCAAGCGCCGGACGCAGCAATGGAGCAATAATTCGAATAAAAATACCCAAACGGCCGGCTCCGTCAATCGTTGCAGCCTCAGTTAATTCATGCGGAATCTCAAAAATAAATTCGCGCAGTACAAATATTGCAACGGGAATACCCATTGCCACATAAATGGGTACCAGCGACCATACCGTATTAAGTAACCCAAGAGTGCGTATTAATTCGAGAATCTTAATAGAGGCAATTTTAATGGGAAGCATCATTCCTGCAATAAAGAAAAAATATAACCATCGTGATACTCTTGCACGCCAATGTGCAAGTGCATAACTTGCAAGAGAACCAACGATAAGGAGCAGTATTAATGAGCAGACAACAGCAATAAAACTATTTTTAAAATAGTTAAGAAAATCACCGTCACGGAGAACTGTTCCATAGTTAGCAATATTCCACTGCGCCGGCAAGCCGAATGGATTCTGATAAATACTGAGCCGATTTTTGAACGAATTAATGATCATCACCCATACGGGAAAAAGTACGATTAACGACCATATACTGAGAATAATATGGGAAAAAATATGTCTGTTTTGTTGTTTTAATGAACTGCTCATTAATCTTTTCCTTGAGTCGCTTTTAATGTCGGAATAACTCCCATACACAGTACGATAAAGGTAATCGTTGCAATCGCTGTACCCAGTCCAACATCAGGAATACCTACCGGATGCTGCCCGGCAATGCCGACCCGGTAAAAAAGGGTACCAATGAGATCAGTTGAATAATTTGGGGCGCCATTGACATTTTCCATAGCAAAAACGACATCAAAAGCGTTGAAATTATTTACAAATGTAAGAATTGCAATGATACCGACGACCGGTTTTATTAAGGGTACTTTGATATGCCAGAACATTTGGAAAGGACTTGTTCCATCCATCGTTGCTGCTTCTAAGAGATCTTCCCGTATATTTCTTAATGCAGCAACAAACATCATCGTTGGAATACCAAGCCACTGCCAACAAGAAACGAGCGCAATGCATGTTAAAGCTGTTTGTTCGGTTCCAAGCCACGGTTTTACGAGAAAATCAAGATGTACTGTTTTCAAAAAAGGACCGCTCCATACCGGATTGAGTATTAATTTCCATAAATACCCGGTTACCAGAACTGCAAGCGTGACGGGGAGAAAAATAATAGTTTGATAAAATCTATGCCCCCGCATCTTTTCTGTCGTAAGCATCGTTGCAAACCAAATACCTAAACAATTTTGGACAATCATGTGAATAATAAAAAAATACACTGTGTGTCCAAACGCTCCCCAATACCGTTGTGAATAATTTTCTACCGTGAAAAGATTTTTAAAATTGTTTAACCCAACAAAATGCCGGCCGGTACCAGCAGATCCGGTATACAGGCTCAGTCTCAATGAATCGAGGAGCGGCCACGCCATAAAAAAAACATAGATAAAAAGCGCCGGTGCTATATAGGGAAACCACATCATAACGGTATTCTTTTTTATTTTTTTTAACATCGTTTTTTTCACTGTCATAACTGCCCTCTTTTTAATTTACCGCATAGCAGCTGCAGCACTTTCCATATTGTTTGCAGCTTGTTGCGGACTTAAAGATCCGCGTATCACTTGAATAACCGCTTGATTCATCGGCGCATACAGGTCAAGGAACTTCGGCCACACAAACCGTGCGTCTGTTTCCTTCCCGGTATTTAACGAAAGGAATTCATTGGCATGCGGATCGGTCAATCGAATGGGAAATTTAATCATGGGAAAAAACCCAACCTTAAGATTTTGAGAGGCTATTGTTGCTCCCGATTCAGACGCAAGCCATGCAAGAAAGTCACGGCACTGTTGCGGATACTTTGTTGCCCGGTTGTACGTAATTGCCGTGTCGGGGTGGAAGGTAATTGCTGTTGTTTTGCCTGCCGGTGCCGGTATAGCAAAAACTCCCCAATCAAACGGTGCATCGGCATAGACTCCCACTGTCCATGAACCGTCAACGAACATAACCGCTTGTTGGCTGTTGAACAGAATTTGAGAATCATTATAGGTTACCGATTCATATCCGCGGGGTAAATACCGTGCAACACTCGCCATTGCTTGAAAGGCTGCAACAAAATTTGCATCGTTCAGGTGTTTTGCTCCCGATTCATACTGCAGCCGTTCCCGTGCGCCGCCGATATAATTCGGCAATAATCCCAAGAAAAATGTTTCTAAAATATCCCATTCCTCACCGACTCCATTTGCAAGCGGTGTATAGCCTTTTTCTGCAAGGGTAGCGCAAACATTTAAAAATTGTTCCCATGTTTGAGGAACTGAAAGCCCTTCTTTTTGAAAAATGCTTTTATTGTAATACACTGCATGCGAAACAGCGGCGAATGGGACGGCAAACATTCTCCCTTCGGGCGTCTGCCAGGGAGCTTTGTTTGAATCGCTAAAATTCTCTTGCACTCCCGGAATGTCGGTGCAGTCAGCAAAGTATCCCGCATTGAAAAGCTCTCGCCCCGGAGCATAGGAACGTGCATAAATCAAGTCCGGTCCCGTTCCGCTATCAAGTTGCAACCGCAATGTTGCATTATAGTCGGGCGGATTCGTCGGTTGAAATTGAATCGTTACATTTGTTGCTTTCTTGTACTCAGCAAGTAAACGGTTCATTTGTTCAACATCGTCAGCACGCCATGAACCCATGGTTAAAGTGACGGCTGAAGCAGATGCCCCGCCGCTGTCACGGGTACCGGTTGCAGAAAGAGGTAGCACCACTAAAAGGCACATACACCACACAAATACACTTCTTACTTTCATATAACTACTCCTTATTAAAAAAACACGGCACTACTACGAAACTACTGTTTCTGTTTAAAACGCATTCCGCTTGCCATAATACTATGATTATAGAGATTTTTCCACCACAGTCAAGGGAGGGAGCGGGACAGACATAGGCTTCAGTTTAAGGATCAAGGTACTTGTTTTTTCCATCTGACTCAGAGGTCTGTCCCCATTGATAGGGAATCTATCGTTCTGACTCAGAGGTCTGTCCCCTTAGTCGGGAATCTATCGTTCTGACTCAGAGGTCTGTCCCCGTTGATAGGGAATCTATCGTTGTAACTCAGAGGTCTGTCCCCTTAATCGGGAATCTGCCGTTGTAACTCAGAGGTCTGTCCCCTTAATCGGGAATCTGCCGTTGTAACTCAGAGGTCTGTCCCCTTAGTCGGGAATCTATTGTTGTAACTCAGAGGTCTGTCCCCGTTGATCGGAAATCTGCTCTTGTGAACTCAGAGGTCTGTCCCCTTAGTCGGGAATCTGCCGTTGTAACTCAGAGGTCTGTCCCCTTAGTCGGGAATCTATTGTTTTCTGACTCAGAGGTCTGTCCCCTTAGTCGGGAATCTATTGTTTTCTGACTCAGAGGTCTGTCCCCTTAGTCGGGAATCT
>JAISSB010000062.1 GCA_031273325.1 Treponema sp.
TCACAACTCACAACTCACAACTCACAACTCACAACTCACAACTCACAACTCACAACTCACAACTCACAACTCACAACTCACAACTCACAACTCACAACTCACATTATATTTTATTAACTGAAAGATATGTCAACCCCCTCATAGGCAAATCACCGCTTTTTTATGGAGACAAACGGAACGTTTGTCCGTTTTCTTTATTCAGACACCAAACTATCCTGTTTTCTTGCACGTATACGGTAGTGTCTCAAGACAATACCCCACAATCTAAAGACTTCACCTCAACGTCTAAAGACTTCAACCTAAAATCTAAAGATTTCACCTCAACGTCTAAAGACTTCACCTCAAAATCTAAAGACTTCACCTCAACGTCTAAAGACTTTACCTCAAAATCTAAAGACTTTACCTCAAAATCTAAAGACTTTACCTCAATGTCTAAAGACTTCAACCCAACGTCTAAAGATTTCACCTCAACGTCTAAAGACTTCAATTCAAAATCTTTAGACTACACCTCAAAATCTGGAGACAATAGACCCCTTTGGGGTAAAAATTTCCCATTCGGGATAGATAAGGAGGCATACATCACATGATTCAAAGAACTGACTGGTTCCCGACAAGCCGTGAGGCAATATTGGCCATGGCACGGAACTGGCAGGATGTTACCGGATCCGAAACCGACGCATTTGGCATCCCCACTACCGTTCTAAGCGAACTCGGCAATCTTATAACGGCGGCACATACCGCCCTGATTAAGGCGCAGAACGAAACTACCAGAACTCCTGTGGCTACTGCTCAATGTAAAACGGCTTTTGAGGCATTGACCGCAAAAATGCGGGACATCAAAAAACGATATTTTTTGACACCCCCATTAGAAGATGCAGATTATGTAAGTTTGGGATTAAAAGTCCCCGACAGCACGCCGACCCCAAGCGGAGATCCGAGCGCTCAGGTTATGGTAGAGACCTATCTGGTAGGCCGGCATGAACTTGGCATAAAGATTATCTACGTTACCGGAAGCGCTGCCGACCCAGCAAACAAAGGCTACCGGATATGGTACAGCTTGGTTGAGCCGGGGGAGACGCCTCCCGTAAATCCCGACGATCTTCACAAGTCGTTTTTTACCAAGCGGAAAAAGGACTTAATAGAATTCGACTTTGGGGATAGCGGGAAGACGGCGTGGTTTGCCGTGCAGATAGAGAACGACGGCAAAAAAGGTCCCTGGGGGCCGTTGGTATCAGCTTTGATACCATAACAAAGGTTTTTAGCCGCTTGAGCGGTTAACCATAAAAATTTGTAGCGGACATAAAAACCGCAAGGAGCAAAGAACATGAAAAAGAACCATGGAATATTTTTTGGTTTCGCCGTTTTATTAATAGCGGCGATGATCACAGTGACGGGGTGCAATGAAGAATCAACCGATAGCGATCCAACCCCTAACACTGATCCAAAAGCGTTGGCGATTACCAATCTCAATACCAACAATTTCACCGATACCAATCTCCAAGGTCTCAAAACACACCTGTTGTCTGAGGATTTCGCGGGAACATATGCAATGCTCGGCATTTTCACGGCAGGAACAACCGAGGAAGAGGCATTTGGGATATTTCAGGCACTGGGAGAGATAGGAGAGACAGAAGAGGCAGAAGAGGTAGATCTGACAAAACTTGTCGCCGGTGGGAGTAGTTATGATGTAACAACAGTTCCTCAAACAAATGGAATAACTCCCGGAACAACGTATACGGCTACCTTTGAACTTTCTGATGCCTCGGATGTTACTGTTACTGAGGATTTTGAGGATTCCGAGGATCCTGCGGAGTCCGAGGAGCCAGCCGCGTGGACAGGTTACGGCACCTATGATATTTATATTGCTATCATTTGGTACGATTCGGAAAACCATACCTTAGTTTACAAGAAAGAGGGTGTCGCCTTTAATGCAGCAACAACGTCGGTTGACGCAACAACTTTTACATCTGTTGAGCTTACGCCTGCTCCTTGAGTAAGCGGCGGGGCGGCGGGCGGACTTAGCGCTCTCTACCTTGTTTTTTTATGGAAAAGTGAAAACCCGCGGGATTGTCCTGCGGGTTTTCTTTTTTCTCTAAATATTTTCTATATATGTGTTTTGTGATTATATTATCAGATTTTTACATCAATAATTGAGTGCTTTTTCTTTTTTTGTTGTTAATATATACTAAACATTATGAATAGATTGATCATCAAAGGGGCGCGTGAACATAATCTTAAGAATATTGACGTCGAGTTACCGCGGAATGCATTTATTGTTATTTCCGGCATTTCAGGATCGGGAAAAAGTTCTCTTGCATTTGATACGATTTTTGCCGAAGGACAGCGGAGATATATTGAAAGTCTTTCGTCCTATGCACGGCAATTCTTGGGGCGTTTGGACAAGCCGGACGTCGATCATATCAGCGGACTTTCGCCCGCAATTGCGATTGAACAAAAAACAACGCACCGTAACCCTCGGTCAACGGTCGGTACCGTCACAGAAATTTATGATTATTACCGTCTTTTATTTGCCCGGATCGGTGTTCCCCACTGTCCGCGCTGCGGTAAAATGATTCGCGAACAGCCGGTTGATCTTATTATCGACAGTATTATGTCGCTTGAACCTGATACTAAAATACAAATCCTTGCTCCGCTGGTAAAAAAAGAAAAAGGTGAACATGAAAAAATTATCCGCACCATTAAAAAACTGGGTTTTGCGCGGGTGCGGATTGACGGGATGCTCGTCAGTTTAGACGACCCTATTAATTTAGATAAACAAAAAAAACACAGTATTGATGCTATTGTCGACCGACTGATCGTCGGTCCGACAATACGGAGCAGACTTGCTGAATCGGTTGAAACAGCCCTCAACATTGGACAGGGAATTATCCTCGTGCTGACTCCCGAGCAAGAGATCCTCTTTTCGCAAAAAAATGCATGTCCGGAATGCGGTGTTTCAATTCCTCTTTTGGAGCCGCGGCTTTTTTCGTTTAATAATCCTGCCGGCGCATGTTCAAGTTGTGCAGGCTTAGGAGCAAAAATGGAATTCGATCCGGCGCTGATAATCCCCGACTGGAACCGTTCCTTTAATGAGGGAGGGATCGTTCCGTATAATCCGGATTCGGCGTGGTACCGGAGCCGTTTTGAAAGTCTTGCACAGCACTACTGTTTTAGTTTGGATACACCGCTTGGGAAATTACCGGAAACGGTGCAGCAGATACTGCTCCACGGAACTCAAGAAAAAATTGACATACATTATGAAAACCGTGAAAAAACCGGTTCGTTTGATTATAAAGCACGGTATATGGGAGTTATCCATGACTTAAACCGCCGGTACAGGGAAACAGAATCGGACGGAGTCAAATCGTGGCTTGAAAAGTTTATGACCAATAAGCCGTGTGAACTCTGCCGCGGCCGCCGATTAAAACCGGAACTGTTAGCTGTTACGGTGGGAGAAAAGAATATTTTTGAGCTGTCAAGCCTTTCTGTAACCGATTCATTAAGCTTTTTTAACGATTTAACGCTCAAAGAAAACGAACAGCACATTGCCGAACAGATTATAAAAGAAATTCATGCGCGATTGCAGTTTATGGCTAATGTTGGACTTGAATACCTTTCATTGGAACGGCGCGCTGCGACATTGAGCGGCGGTGAAGCTCAACGGATCCGTTTGGCAACACAGATCGGTTCCAGTTTAATGGGGGTACTGTATATCTTAGATGAACCAAGTATCGGCTTACACCAACGGGATAATCAAAAGCTCATTGATACGCTTTTGCAGTTAAGGGATATAGGAAATACCGTTATTGTCGTTGAACATGACGAACAAACATTGAGAACTGCTGATTATGTCGTTGATTTAGGACCCGGCGCGGGCGTTCACGGCGGCGCTATCATTGCTCACGGAAGTCCGGATGCAATTATGACGGTGAGAGAAAGTCTTACCGGGCAATTTCTGGCAGGAACACTGAGAATGGAAAAGCCGGCATCCCGACGGCAAGGCAATGGAAATGCGCTCACGGTGAGCGGAATCACCGAACATAACCTTAAAAATATTACGGTAACGGTTCCCTTAGGGGTATTTTGCTGTATAACCGGCGTTTCAGGATCCGGAAAATCTACCTTAGTGTCTGACGTACTGTTTCCGGCGGTTGCCAATAAACTTTATCATACGAATCGGGCTGAGGGAGCCTATACGGCTGTCGAAGGGATAGAGAATCTGGATAAAATCATTGCAATCGATCAAAGTCCAATCGGACGGACTCCCCGGTCAAATCCCGCTACTTATGTGGGAGTGTTTACCAATATTCGGGAACTTTTTGCCCAATTACCGGAAGCAAAAGCGCGAGGCTACAAAGCTGGACGGTTTTCTTTCAATGTGAAGGGCGGCCGGTGCGAACATTGTTCAGGCGACGGAACGATTAAAATCGAAATGAATTTTCTGCCTGATGTCTACAGTACCTGTGATATATGTAAGGGAAAACGGTTTAATAGTGAAACGCTGCAAATCCGATACCGCGGAAAAAATATAGCTGAAGTGTTGGATATGACCGTAGACGAAGCTTGTGATTTTTTTATTGCTATTCCCAATATTGCTAAAAAATTAAACACCCTCCATACTGTTGGCTTAGGGTATGTGAAGCTGGGACAGTCGGCAGTAACGTTGAGCGGGGGAGAAGCGCAACGGGTAAAGTTAGCTTTGGAATTAAGTAAACAGGCAACCGGCAAAACACTGTATCTGTTGGATGAACCAACGACCGGCTTACATTTTGCTGATATTAAACAGTTGATGACGATTATTCACCAGCTTACCGATCAAGGCAATACAATTATTATGATAGAACATAATCTTGACGTACTGGCACAAGCAGATTATATCATTGACCTGGGACCTGAGGGCGGCGACCGCGGTGGTACTGTTATCGTAAGCGGAACTCCGGAACAAATCGCGCTCCATGAGCGCTCATATACCGGAACGTTTTTGAAGCATACCTTAGAAAAAATGCCCTGTATTGTTTAAGATATATGCCAAGCTATTGCAAGGTGATCCCGCGGTTTAAACGGGTTTTAGTTTTCAAATAAAGGAGTCTTGTATGGAATCCCTGGGGAAAAGGCTTATCATTGCCCGTGAAAATAAAGGGTGTACTGTGGATCAAGTCGTTCAAGATACCCATATTAAACGGCAATATCTTGAAGCGTTTGAAGCGGAAAACTTTTCAGTATTTCCTGGAGAACCGTATATCCATGGTTTTTTGAGAAGTTATGGAGAATATTTGGGGCTTGACGGCAGCGAATTGATTAATGCGTACAAAGCATTAACCATCGATGAGCATCGGGACCCTGACCCGTTTGTAAGGCTGAGATCGCATATTCCTATAAAAATTCTTGCACTCATTTTAATTGGTTTTATAGTACTGGCTATCGCCGTTATTATGTTGTACATACGGTTAACCCGTCCAAAACCGGTACCAGTGCCGGTTATCCAAACACAATTTGTTCCCTATGTTATGGAACAAGACTTCTTAGAAAGAACGTTGTATGTTGGAGACACGGTGATAATTCCGGTACGCTCAGAACGGTATTCTGTACGGCTCCTTGGCGTACAAGAATCGGTGAGTATCAGTATTCCCGGAAGTATTTTATATTTTGACGTACTTGAAGAGCCAAAAATAGCTGATTTAGACGGCGACGACTTTGAAGAATTGAGTATAACGGTGCTTTCCTTTACGAGACATAATCCGGAATCTGGGGTGCAGGTTCGCTTTATTTTAACCAATTCTACTGCTGTCATTGAAAGCAGTATACAAAATGAAGAGCCGGTGTTGTCACAAGAAGGCTACACTGTGTTATTGGATTCTTTGAATCCCTACCCCTTTACCGTGCAAGTTCAGTTTATTGACTCCGGGTTACTCCGTTGGGAAATTCTTTCAGAAGCAGGACGGGGAAGGAATCAGGACTACTTTCAACAGGGGACAGTCTTTAATATAACGGCACAAAATGGCATTCGGTTTTGGGTTTCAAACGCCGGTTCGATACAGTTTCAACTGTATGGACGAGAGAATACGAGAGATTTTTATTTAGGTGCTGCGGGAGAAATTGCGGTTTCTGACGTCCGGTGGATTCGGAGCAAAAACCGCAGTTATCTCACTGTCGCACAGCTTAACTAGCAGTGGGGACAGACCTCAACAAGGGGACAGACCTTAAGAAGCCAGCACTGCATGCGTTTCTTTCAATTGCAGTCTGATAGGAAGTTTTTGAGGACATTTTTCTTCACAAATACCACATGATACACAAGCTGCCGCGTTTTTATAATTCCGCCATGGCTTGCCAATCTGAGCATAGTTATCGCGCGCATAGTCTGTAATACGGTATACCCGGTGATAGTTCATCAGCGTAAAAATTTCCGGAATATCAATACCCTGAGGACACGGCATACAGTATTTACAGCCAGTACAGTATAATCCTGCAAGCCGTTCATTTTCTTTCACCGCCCGATCCAGATGTTCTTGTTCTTCGATGCTCAGCGGTTCAGTATTGTCTACTGTCTTTACATTCTCCTCGAGCATTTCCAGATTCCCCATCCCTGAAAGGGCAATATGGATATAAGGATTCGTAAAGACAAACCGTAAAGCTCCCGCTGCCGTACTCTGCGATTTTCCACCCGGCAGCAGGGCGCTTACTGCAGGAGAAGGACTGCCAAGCCGTCCGCCGCCGACCGGTCCCATAACTACCACACCGATACCGTTCTTGTGGGCAAATCGGATGCCGGCTTCATTCGAGCGGTCAAGCATATTGTATTGGCACAACAGCGATTCAAATACTCCTTCGCCGCGTTTGATAATTTCAAGCATATTTTCCGGCTTATCATGGAATGAAAACGAGATATGTTTTATCACGCCCTGTTCTTTGAGCGCTTTGACGCGGGTCATAGGACCGTCCGGAGCGCAGACCTTCGTGATAAACGTGTCAAGACTGATACCCCAAAAATGGTAAAAATCAATATAGTCGGTGTTAAGCTTCTTCAGTGACTGCTCAAGGCGTTTTTCATAATCGTCCCCAGACGCATTTTCAATGGGGTTTTTTGTCGAAAGGTAGATCTTTTGACGGAACGGTTGAATCGCTTTGCCGGTGATAATTTCACTCACACTGTCACAATACGTTGGCGCCGTGTCAAAATAATTAACTCCGAGTTCGTAGGCGCGACGCATCAGTTCAATCCCTTTATCCTCATCAAAAGACGTTTTTCCATGCTGTTCCTTCGTAGGAAGGCGCATAGCTCCAAACCCAAGTCTTGAAACGTTAATACCAGTGTTTCCAAACGGTACATACTGCATACTAAACTCCTCATATAAGTAATTAAAAGAGCATAGCACGAGAATGCACGATAGGTAAGAGGGCCGAGGTCTGTCCCCGTTGGTCAGGAATTTGTCGTTCTGGTTCAGGGGTTTGTCCTCAGAGGTCTGTCCCCACCGTTGTCAGGAATCTGTCGTCTGATTCGAGGTCTGTCCCCCATGAGGTTCTTGTTGAGGTCTGCCTGTGTGAGGTCTGTCCCCGTTTCTTCAGTGTCTGTCCACACATAATAAAAAAAGGGCTTCCCCATAAGGAGAAGCCCGCTTAAGTACGAACTTGTTCTAAAAGATTAGTTTTCTGTCCACTTTGCGTAGAGTGTGGTGTTCTCCGTTACGGTATCACTCTCAAAGTCCCACTCATTTTCGAACGTTGCCTCTTTGTACCATCCGCCAAAGGTAAAACCTTCTTTCGTGGGGGCAGGATCGGGTTCATTGATCTTCGCACCGGAAGCAAGACCAGTAATTGGATTCACGGCCGATCCATCTTTACTGTCAAATGTGACAGTAAACGTAGTGGGCGCTTCTGTTTCTGTCCACTTTGCGTAGAGTGTGATATTTGCTGTTACGGTATCAGTAGCAAAGTTCCACGGAGTGGTCAATGTTGATTCTTTGTACCATCCGCCAAAAGTATCAGTGCCTTTCGTGGGAGCAGTGGGCGCTTGGATTGTTGCACCGGAAGCAACACCCGTTTTTGACGCTACGGACGACCCACCGTTGCTGTTAAAAGCTACGGTAAATGTGGATGCAGGTGGTTCGGGATCATCGTCTTTGCAGGCGGTGACGAGCAGTCCGATGACTGCACACAACGCAATAATGGGAAAAAGACTCTTTTTGTTCATAAGAGTCCTCCTCATAAAATATTATCCACCCTAAAAAGGCGGATTCTATAGTAAAGAGGAGAACACGTAATACGTTGACTATATAGGAATTTTTATACTATGTTTATCACCGTACTACGTGTACAACTTACCGTAGTCAGAATTGCCTGTAAAACATTAACTGGCTACGGTCCTCTTTAAAAGACACATAGAAAATAGACAGCTTGATGCCATCTGTAAAGTACTATACCGTGATATCTTCCTTTCGTCAATATCATTTTCTTAACTTTTTTTTGAGGTCTGTCCCCATTTGAAGGACGAAGCTGTGAAGGACTTTCACACGAGCCTGTGAAGGACTTTGAGACGATGCTGTGAAGGTCTTTCATACGATGCTGTGAAAGACTTTGAGCCGATGCTATCAAGGGGTTTGATACGAGCCTATCAAGGGGTTTGATACGAGCGATCAAAGGAGTTTGATACGACCGATCGAGAAGCTTGATACCGACCGATCAAAGTGTTTGATACGAGCGATCAAAGGGGTTTGATATGAGCGATCAAAGGAGTTTGATACGAGCCTATCAAGGACTTTGTCGTTCTGATTATACCGGAAGGTCTGTCCCCAGTGGGGCATCCTCTTAGCCGAAGTCTGCGGTAAAAACCTTAGCGAGTAAATCTGAGAATGTTGTTACAATATGAACAATATTGTGAAGATAATGATATAATCCGCCGAATGCCCATTCTTTAGCCTGTTCTACCAGTCCTGCTTTCACCGGATTCTGGTTAATGTATCGGAATACTCTCAGAAAATCCTCGCTACTTTCAATCATCCGTGCGTGAAATCTATCTCCCCACAAGTGTCCCTTTACTCCGTGCAGCTTGTTCCACCGAATAGTAAAAACCATCTTTATCCATTTCATAATCACGGAAAGGCTAACGTCTTTCCCTGGTGTTATGAGAAAATGAATATGGTTATCCATAATACA
>JAISSB010000066.1 GCA_031273325.1 Treponema sp.
TCACAACTCACAACTCACAACTCACAACTCACAACTCACAACTCACAACTCACAACTCACAACTCACAACTCACAACTCACAACTCACAACTCACAACTCACATTATATTTTATTAACTAAAAGATATGTCAACCCCCTCATAGCTAAACCACCGCTTTTTTATGGAGACAAACCGGACGTTTGTCTATTTTCTCCATTCGGATTCCGCAATATCCTGTTTTCTTGCCCTTATACGGTAGTGTCTCAAGACAATACCCCACAATCTAAAGACTTAAATTCAAAATCTAAAGATTTCACCCTAAAATCTAAAGACTTCACCTCAACGTCTAAAGACTTCAACCTAACGTCTAAAGACTTCACCTCAACGTCTAAAGACTTTACCTCAACGTCTAAAGACTTTAACCTAAAATCTAAAGACTTTAACCTAAAATCTAAAGACTTTAACCTAAAGTCTAAAGACTTTACCTCAACGTCTAAAGATTTCACTCTAAAATCTAAAGATTTCACCTCAAAATCTGTAGACTTCACACCAAAATCTTTAGAAAATATGCCATTTTTTGACAAAAACATCCCATTTGGGATAGATAAGGAGGAATACACCTATGATTCAAAGAACTGACTGGTTCCCGACAAGCCGAGAGGCAATACTGGCCATGGCACGGAACTGGCAGGATGTTACTGGATCCAAAACCGACGCATTGGGTGTTCCTACTACCGTTCTAACTGGACTCGGCAGCCTTATAACGGCGGCACATACCGCTTTGATTAAGGCGCAGAACGAGACCACCAGAACGCCCGTAGCAACCGCCCAATGCAAAACGGCTTTTGAAGCATTGACCGCCGCAATGCGGGACATCAAAAAACGATATTTTTTGACCCCACCCTTGGAGGATGCGGATTATGTGAGCTTGGGCTTAAAAATTCCCGACAGCACCCCGACCCCAAGCGGAGATCCGAGCGCTCAAGTTATGGTAGAGACCTATCTGGTAGGCCGCCATGAACTTGGCATAAAAATTATCTACGTTACCGGGAGCGCAACCGACCCGGCAAACAAAGGCTATCGGATATGGTACAGCTTGGTTGCCCCCGGTGAAACACCTCCCTCAAACCCTGATGATCTCCGCAAGTCGTTTTTTACCAAACGAAAAAAAGACTTAATCGAATTCGACTTTGGTGACAGCGGGAAGACCGCCTATGTTGCGGTGCAAATAGAGAACAACGAGGGGAAAAAGGGTCCCTGGGGACCGCTGGTAAGTGCGCTTATACCGTAAGGATAATTGCGCAGCACACTGTATGGTACCCGCTTATGCGGTGGACATAAAAAATTTTAAGTAAGGAGCAAAATATGAAAAGGAACCATGGAGTATTTTTTGGTTTTGCCGTGCTGTTGATAGCGGCGATTTTCATTTTTACCGGCTGTCCCACGGACGGCGGCGACCCCGGAACCAACCCCGGCGGCGGAGGAGATGACACAGAAGCATTTTCCATATCCGGTTCTTTTACCAAGAGTAGCGACGCCGGCGGCGGTGAGGTAAAGTTCGGCCTGAAAGGCAATATGAGCAGGGCAGTGACGGCAGACTACACCCTGAGCGGTGTGCTTGAAGACGGTGACCTGACGATAAAGCTCAAGGGAAGTTACGAGCCTAACACCGGAAGATGGTCGGTGTCCGCACGATCCAGCAGTATTGTTTACACCCTTGACGGAAGCGTTGACAGTGCGGGTGTTTCGCAGGGTGCCATTGCCACCATCGCGGTAAAAAGCGGTGCTGAATGGATTCCGTATATTTTTCCGGTAAGGGAAGAGGCTGTCAGCATCCCCAATGCGGGAACAGCCGTGGGCAGCGAAGCAGGCGGGGTGCCGGCTGTTTTACAGGGAATTTGGTATTCGAATATTAACTATCGCGAAGGATATACATCATCCATAAACGTTCTTGTCAGTGATTGGAAAGTATCAGTCAGCGGCGTTTATTCAACCCCGAACGGTAATAGTCCTATTGAGGAAAAATGGACCCTCATTGAGCTTGATGAATCAAGCGGCTCATACGAGGTTATTGCTTGCTATCCTGTCTATGTGGCGACTCCCGAAAGTTTTGCGGGCGCACTAAGGAGTTACCTGGGTCCAACCGTAACAGTAACCGTCATAGAAGACGATACCGACACGGATATATTCATAACATTAGCCGGCTCGCCTTCTCCTGAAGGCCGATACCCTGACGGCATAGCCATGAAGCTGTACGATGATAATGATGACACATTGTATAGTTATAGTTTTAGTATGAACACCTTTGATCCGGAGCCGGCGTTAGAAGCCGTCCGGGAAAAGCTGGGGGCGTTCAACGGCTGGGAGCAATGGGCGGCGAGCAACAATGTTGATCCGGTGAACCGATACAAAAAAATCAAGCTGTCGCTTACCGACAACAACAGCAAGCTCAACATAATCAATATGGTGGCAAATAGTTTATCGAACGCCCCTGATTATACCTATACATTTTCCACACTGGCAAAATTAAAAGCGGTGGAGGAGACTCTGGAAGAGGAGCATAACTGGGAATGGCCTGATGGCGATGGCGATGGACCACCCGTAAAGCTCGATCCCAAAGTGATGACATTTACCCGCTGACGACCGTTTTTTGTCGTCATGGCGCTCCGCGCATGGTCGTTTTACGGCAAACGCCGCGCCTGACGCCTTTTTGAAAAGCGGGCCAGTTGTTTCGCAACAGACCCCGCAATTTCCCATAAAAGCATTGACCCTACGCCTTCCCGCCTCTTGGCGGGAAGGCGTTTTGCTAATATGGGGTAAAAAAACATTGAAATGATTGTTTCGACTACCTTTAGAGGTAGTCGAACGTTAATGGTTTTGTTTCGGCGGACGTGTCAGTATAATAGCTCCGCAAATTGACGCTACAATACTCATAATGCAAATTCCTAGCATAATAAATCTATTCGTTTCATCAAAAGGGAACTTCACATTCATACCGAAAAAACTGTACAAGAGTGTTGGTATCATAAGTACGATAGAAACAGTCGTCAACTGTTTCATAACGATATTAAGATTGTTAGAAATAACGCTGGCAAAAGCGTCCATAGTACCGGTAAGAATTGAGGAGTAGATATTTGCCATTTCAATTGCCTGCCGATTTTCAATAACAACATCTTCGAGTAATTCCCATTCTTCTTCTTTGAACCGAATAAGCGGCGACTTTTGAAGCTTTTCAAGAAGTAATTCATTTGTTTTTATGCTTGTGGTGAAATACACGAGCGACTTTTGAATGGAAAGTAACTGAATAAGCTCATTATTTTTAATAGAACGGCGTAATTCTTCCTTAATGGCATTCGTTCTTTTATTAAGCTCTTTGAGCGATTTTAAGAACGTAAAAGCAGCACGACCAAGCAAATTCAATACAAACGTGTTTTGATTTTCTAGGCAAAAACCTTTAACACGGTTTTTGATAATGTCGTTTATGGTATCGCTTGAGTGCTGACAAATGGTAATAATCTTATCCGGAAACAAAATAATGCCAAGTGGTACCGTAAAGAAAGGAACTTCCAAACCTTCTTCACATATAGGCAAACGAACTATAAGTGCAGTATAGACTTCCTTTCCATTATCAATTTTTTCAATACGCGCTTGTTCGTCAATATCCATAATATCGGTGAGTAATGCTTCTTCAATACCAAAGGTATGTTCAAGACGGTTAAGGTCTCCACGGTTAATGGAATACGCGTTAATCCAACAGTTTTTGCAAAGACTTTGAGACTCAACAACAGCATGCGAGTCTGTGGTGTAAATAGTGATCATACAATTCTCCTTGAGTTTGTTGACAGCCCTCAAAGAGAACAAGAGGAAACGGTCAACTACCCTGTGTTAATAATTGACTAGGACCATCGTCCGGGTCGGACATCATTTCCTCCTTTTGCTTCCATGTAGTACTCAAGCTTTTAAAAAAACTTGGTTATTTGGATTATTATACTGTTAACTGCGCTATCAAGCAACCCACCCTATTGAAAATTTATCGAGTACTTTGTATGTTTCTAGCTATGGCACTGCTCAAAACTATTGGAGTTTTTGTAATTACCATTGTTTTGTTAATTGTAATTACATTTCCATGTGCGCTTATTTTTCTTTTGAGTAAAATCTGCTTCAAAAAAATACTTTCTCTGTTTCTTTACCGTATAGCACAGTGGTGGGCGCAGATTATTATCGTATGCACTCGCTGCCCAATCACAGTTACCGGCCGCGACTATATTCCTAAAACCGGTCCGCTTTGTTTTGTCAGCAATCATGGAAGCATGTTTGATATTATTCTTATGCTTGCGTATGCAGAGCGTCCTTTTGGTTTTATTGCTAAAAGAGAACTCCTTTTACTTCCTTTTATTAACCTGTGGATCACTATGCTCGGCGGGATATTTATTGATAGAAAGAATATCCGCAAGGCAGTAAAAACGATCCATCAAGGGGTCAAGCACATTCAATCAGGCGATTGTATGCTTATCTTTCCGGAAGGAACCCGGAGCCGCGGGAAAGGCTTGCTTCCCTTTCGTGCAGGTGCGCTCAAGTTAGCCACTCAATCCGGTGCGGTCATTGTACCCGTTGCCATTTCCCGCAGTTACGAGGTATTTGAAAAAACATACCGGGTACAAGTTGTTCCAGTACGCATTACTTTTGGGGAACCGGTTATAACCGCGCATATACCGTTGACAGAACGGCGGCAAATTTTAACAGAACAGATCCGCAATACAATTAGCTCTCTGTTGGAAGTGTAACATGGGGGCTTTTACTGACCGTATTAAAAGCTTCTTTGGCATTAAACGTCCGCTTTCCCCGGAAGTGTTCGAAGAGCTTGCCGATCTCCTTGTTGAAGGAGATTTTGGAGCTTCTGCTGCGTACACCATTACCGAGGTATTGCGTGCAAAATGTAAAAAAGAGCAGGACGTTGAGCAGGTTAAGAGATGTTTAGCTCAATTACTTGAAGGCATGCTGATTCCTTCTGCGCCTATGGTGCTTAACAACGGTTTAGAGATCATCTTGTTGTTAGGGGTCAACGGTGTTGGAAAGACGACTACAACCGCAAAATTAGCTGCCCTCTACCGTTCCGCCGGCCGTTATCCTATTTTGGCAGCTGCGGACACATTTCGGGCGGCTGCTATTGATCAGTTGAAGATTCACGGAGAACGATTGGGGATCCGTGTTGTTGCTCATAAACGGGGAGGAGACCCGGCGGCAGTGGTCTTTGACGCTATTGCTGCTGCTCAATCCGGCGGTGGAGACCTTATTATCGCGGATACTGCGGGGAGAATGCACACGAAACAAGCGCTCATCGAGGAGCTTAAGAAGATCGACCGCATTGTACGCTCAAAAGGAAACGGAGCCAGTTATCGGCGGTGGCTGGTACTTGACGCAACAACCGGCAGAAATGCGCTGAGTCAGGCTGAAACCTTTTCTCAGGCAGTATCTATCGACGGCGTCATTTTGACCAAATACGATTCCTCTGCGCGGGGAGGGATTGTCTTCTCTCTTGCCGACGAATTAAAAGTACCCGTATTATTTATCTGTGCGGGAGAAACCTACGAATCTATTAAACCGTTTGATTCCCATGCATACGCATGGGAATTTGTTGGTATCACTTAAGACTATCACCCTATTTCTTTTCTTATTTCTTATAACTATTACCGCGGTCAGCGGCGATCAATGGTACCGTTCAAACAAAACGGCCTCACTTTTAGAGGCAGTCAACACCCAAGCTGAAGCCTTTCCCTACAGTGTCTACAGCGAGTTCATTGAGGCTCAAGAGTTGCCGGTTTTCGTGGGTTCTTTTGTGCAGCCTTCTTACACTATCGAACAAAGAACCCTGTATGAATCGGAACAGATCATACAGCGGCACTGGTTTTTCTTTGATCTCAACCAGCAGATCCGTCTCCATGCAACAGCATACAATGGAGAGACTGTTGATTGGGTTGAGCAGTTTGACGGAGAAGGGGCGCTTGTTTCGGCGCTGTATGTTCCAGACGCACTCACCGTGCAGTATTTCTATCGGGAAAAGCTGCTCGTCCGGACGGAGACGCATTCAGAAACGCTCGGACTCCTTGCAACCGATTATTACCGCTATACCCGTCAGGCCGTGTTGCGGGCAATAGAAAGAGTTTATCCTGCTGCCGTTGACTCAACGCTCATTATTAAGTTTCCACCGCCGCCCCGCACACCACTTAATGGAACGTATGCGCTTGACTCTCCGTTTTTAACCGAGGTCCGCAGCGGCCATGCTGACGCTCAGGTCGTGCATACGGTAGACACTGAAGGAAGGGTCGTCAAAGAACAGCACACCGCGCAAGACGGCAGCACAGAGGAATGGGAAACACTCTGGGAAGGCGATAACATTAAATCCGTCCGCTATACAACCGCAACAGAAGAGCGCCGCATTGACTATGTCTATGATTCCGAAGGGAATAGAATTGAAGAATGGAATTACCGCAACGGGATTTTAGAGCGGACCGTCAAAAAACAGGACGATCAAGAAGTTGAAGAGTTGTACATACAGGGAAAGGTCGTGTTGCGCGCCTATTGGAAAGGGAGTCTTAAGGTCCGTGAAGAACGGGTCAAGCAATAGCAAAGACGATCACTCTTGCATTTTTTACATACGAGGTATACTATAGAAAAAACTCCGTAGGAGTTTCCATTATATGGAGCCCGCGTACGCGCGAGCTAAGGAGAATATATGAAAGAAAAAGCTTGTAGTTATCCCCCAGCTAAGAAATTAGTTAATAATTATCCCCCCCCCCCCCAAGCAGGAAACTAGCTGCTGCAATAAACACACTCTGCTGTGTACTGCTCCTCTTCGGCTGTGCTGCCGATGATACAGAAATACCAATAACGCCCACATATTTGGTAACATTTAATACCGGCGATAAGGGAAGTGAGGTTGAACCAAAAACTATAATTGCAGGCGACACCGTAGCCCGTCCGGAAGAAGATCCTACAAGAAGGGATGGTTATGTCTTTGGTGGCTGGTTTTCCAACGAAACATACGAAATGCCGTATAATTTCGACACTCCTGTTACCGGTCCTCTCACGATCTATGCGAAATGGAACGATTTTAGCGAAATTAGCAAAATCTTGAGTTACCTTAACGCTACTTACGGCGGATACAGTGTGTACAATCCTGTTGCATTGAAGCTAGACTTCAATCTTTCGGGTAATAATGCTGATGACTTGACAGATTATGAAAATAATTTGCTAGGTCTCCTGGTTGCCATAGACACCGCAGGCAAGTATGTTGAGCTTGACCTTTCTGAATGCACGATGAACGGCACAGCGTTCGGCAGCGGCCTCAAATCGAGTGAATACTTTTCCAAAGGTAAAGACAAGATTGTGTCCCTTACCTTGCCAGACAGTGCAATAACCATTGAAGAAGGTTCCTTAGACTTTCCAACATTTAAGTACTTCACTGCTCTCCAAAGAGTATCCGGCGAAAAAATTAAGTATATCAAAAAATTCGCTTTCACCGACTGTTACGCTTTGGAAGAAGCGAATTTCCCAGAGACAACAACCATCGGCGAAAAGACTTTCCAACGTACCGCTTTGAAAGAAGCGATCTTCCCCGATGTAGAAACCATCGAAAACTACGCTTTCCAATATGCCGCTTTGAAAAAAGCGGATTTAGGAAGTGAAAGTGCACATGAAACAGACATTGGTATAGGTGTTTTCCATGACTGTACTGCTTTGGAAGAAGTAAAGATCCCCAATGTAAAAATCATCGAGGTAGAGACTTTCTATAACTGCAGAGCTTTGAAAGAAGTGGATTTAGAAAGTGCAACAACCATCGGTATAGGTGCTTTCAAATACTGTGATGCTTTGGAAACAGTGAAATCCTCCAGTGTAAAAATCATCAATACAGAGGCTTTCTATGGATGTAGAGCTTTGAAAGAAGCGGACTTCTCCGGAGTAACAACCATCGATGACTACGTTTTCGAAGCCTGCGGCGCTTTGGGAATAGTGAAGATCCCCAATGTAATAAAAATCGGCAATAGCATTTTCCGAGACACCGGAAGCACGGAATTGGTAATTACGCTGAACGAATTCCCAACATTAACAAGTACCACCGGGCTGTTTCCTTTAGTTAATATTCCAAAAACCGTTACTGTTATGGTGCCGTCCAGCGCACTGGACGGCACCAATGCCAGCGGCTGGCCGTTAAGCTTTAAGGGCAGTAATGACAATATTAAGCTGGAAATTAAGAGCTTATAAGTAAGAAGCAACGGGGACAGTCCTCTCATGGGGACAGCCCCGAATGAGCATTAATAAGGAGCATACTATGAACAAGAAACATAGTCTTTTCATCGGATGTGCCGCCGTCCTTCTGGCGGTAATAGCTACGTTGTCCGGCTGTCCTGCGGAAGAGGACTCTGAACCTCCTCCGTCCACGCCTGCACCCGAGGCCACGTTGCGCTACGAAACTGTGCCGTATAGAGCCGCTTCCCCTCTGGATACCCTGATAACATCTGCGTATGACGATACACAGAATTATTATATCTTTTTGCTCGGCCATATAAACCGTGTGCCGCTCACATACGATGACGTGATCCCTCATAACGGAGGAGGAAATCTTACTTTAGGGTATACAGAGGAAGCTGCTGAAGAATTATTAATAAAGGAATCTTTGAAAACGGCAACCAAGAATAGCGTTTCTTCTATTTACAATGGGGATGTTGAGGTGGGCTTTAGCAGTAATCTAATCCCTGTCTTGGGCAGCAGAATTATGGCGAGCAATGAATACGGCGAATACGTCTTGGAAGAATTGAAAACCCGCTCAATGGTGAATACCTATGCGACGGTGAGGAACGTAACACGAGATGCAGATTATTCAGTTCCGATCGGGAATAATAAACCAGCGGGACAGTATCGCTACTCGTTGTTCGGTACGACCGATGTGTATTATGTAGTGATAACCGACACAAAACGTAAAAACGTTACAAAATCTTATCTTTCTTACTGTGCGCGGCCTCAAACGTATTGGGTGATTGACTACGAACCTGATCTGGTAAAAGGCAGTTTTGGTAAAACGGCTCCCGGCGAGTTGCTGGAGATTCCGACTATTAATAATCCTTCCGCGCTGCCGACACCGGTTAACAACGTTCAGCCGTTCCAAGAGAAATCCGCTAAACCGACACCAAGCATTAAAGGCAGAACGTACGAAGGAGAAGGCATAACAATAACCGTAAGTCTTTTCAGCACCGATAGAGACGCAAAGATCTACTACACGACAGACAATACCGATCCCACGCCGGAAGATGAATATCTGTACAACTCAACAAACCCCATTACCATAACAGAAGAGGGTATCCACACACTGAAAGCCATTGCCGTAGACGGATATAAGGAACCGAGCGATATCATGACTGAAACCTATACGATCACCCTGCCACCGATTCAAACGGAATGGACTATGAAGCATTCCGATATGGGTTATTATAGGGACGTTGAAATTGCTGAAGGCAATACGTTGTACACTGAGTATTGGAGTGTGAGTAAGGCTAAAGCTCCCGTTTTTGAAGACTTTCTGCCCACGAAACTGATAAACAGGGGATATACATACTTTGAAATCAATTTCAGCTTTGAAGCAACAAATCGAGTTAACAATGGGTTGGTTAACTTCAAATTCTTGTCGAGTAGCACCGATAAGGAATACAGCTATGAAGATGCTCACCTAAGGTATAAGAGAGTGAATGATACCTTTACCGTACTGATTGAAGACTTTGATCCCTCAGGGACCTTTAGCTTACAGTGGAGTGCCAGCGACGATAACGATAACGATAACGATAACAGGTACATCTATATGCTTGGCTCCACTGAGGTTAAAATCACTGCCAAGTAATACACGGGGACAGACCCCGCATTAAGTAAGTATCAAGAGGCGCAGCTATGCGCCTCTTTTTGTATAAAGAGAGCATTGACAGACCCCACAAGGGACAATCACCTTGCCCTTACGAGGGCAATCATCTTGTCCTTACGAGGACAAGCACCATGTCCTTACTAGGGCAAGCACCATGTCCTTACGAGGACAAGCACCATGTCCTTACTAGGGCAAGCACCATGTCCTAGTAAGGGCAAGCACCATGTCCTTACTAGAGCAAGCACCATGTCCTTACTAGGGCAAGCACCATGTCCTAGTAAGGGCAAGCACCATGTCCTTACTAGGACAAGCACCATGTCCTAACGGACAGACCTCTAAGTCAAACGGGGACAGACCTCAAGACCAAACAGGGACAGATATCTAACTCAACGGGGACAGACCTCAAGTAAACGAGGACAGACCTCTAAGTCAAACGGGGACAGACCCCAAGCTCAACGGACAGACCTCAAGACTAAACAGGGACAGATATCTAACTCAACGGGGACAGACCTCAAGTAAACGAGGACAGACCTCTAAGTCAAACGGGGACAGACCTCTAAGTTAAACGGGGACAGACCTCTAAGTCAAACGGGGACAGACCTCTAAGCTAAAACAGGGACAGACCTCAAGTAAACGAGGACAGACCTCTAAGTCAAACGGAGACAGACCTACTCTTTTGCAACAGATGTGTCCACGGTGAAGGGGAGGAGTTCTACTTCAAAGGCTAAAAAACTATGCGGAGGGATAAGCCCATCGCTGATCTCTTGATCGCCATAAGCCAATTCAGGGGGAATAATGACGAATCGTTTTTCTCGTGCCAGCATATCTTGAACCGTTTGATCGAGTCCGGCAATCACATGATCAAGCCCCACGGTGAACTCTAACGGACCTCCGTGCAGATCGGAACTATCAAAAGCTTTGCCGGAAAGAAACATTGCCCGATAGCGTATTGCAACTTTTTGTCCTGCCGTCGGCTTTTGTCCGGTTCCCGTTTTGATAATTTTGTATTGCAAGCCGGACGGTGTGCTGAGTAAATCATTGTAGTGTTCTTGAATGTACGCTTTATCGCTCTCCCGTTTCACCGTTGCTTTCAACTGTGCCGCTGCTTCATATTCAGCTACCAACTGATCAAAGGTATCTTTATCGGTTTTGAACATCAAAGCTTTGATACCGTTCCGGATAATAGCAACTTGTATAATGCGGTCCCCCGTTTTGAGTGAATCAACGACATCCTGTCCGCTGACGACAGAACCAAAAACGGTATGCTTGCCGTCAAGCCACGGGGTCGAGCGGTGGGTAATAAAGAATTGGCTTCCGTTGGTGTTCGGACCGGCATTTGCCATAGAAAGTATCCCCGGTTTGTCGTGGAGCAGTTTCGGCTCCAGTTCGTCAGGAAAACTGTAGCCCGGTCCGCCCGTGCCATCTCCCACCGGGTCGCCGCCCTGAGCCATAAAATGAGGAATTACCCGGTGGAATAACAAGCCGTCGTAGAACCGCGTGCCGGTCATCTTCCCTTCAGCCAACGCAACAAAATTACCAACAGTCAACGGGCGCTTTTCAAATTCAAGGTTCAGCACAATGTCGCCCCTCGTCGTATTCAAGTGTGCAAATAAACCGTTTCCAAGCGTGAGATCAAAAGAATATGCAGACGCAGCTAAACCCATACAAAAAACTCCTACACACAGTTTGTTAATATACTTCATGAAAAAACCCTCGATACTGCACGCGGCCGGCGGCTCAGCGCACCTTTAAATGCTTTTAAATCAGCTTGAGTTCCCGGTCCCTGGGGACAAAGCTCTTCAACCGTCGTATCCAAGGCAAAAGGACGGCGGGCGACATGCTCTGGATAGTGAGCGTCAGAAGAAGTAATAAGCGGAAAGCCCAATGTGTCTACCGTTGGGGGAACCCGAACACATTCAAGCGCTGCCCAGGGACCCGGCACAACAACTCCAAGCTGACTCGTCATAGAAAATGCAGCCCGGTCGATATGTGCCGGGATAACGAGACCTCCATAGTTCCCAACAGCAGCAGCAAGACCGTCAACGCTGAGATCCAGTGCATTCGGTAAAAAGTATTCAACGTCTCCCAGAATATTATCTTCTTCGTCAACGTACACCTGATCGCCGCCGGTTGCCGGATTGTTAGGGAAAGGAAATAACAACGTGTACGCATAACTGCTGAATGCAAGAGCTTCTTCAAGATTCGTCCATAAACAAAGGATATGAATCTCTTCCTGAGTCGTAGCTTCCATGCCGAACAGCGGGATAATACCGTAGCGGGGCGCCAATGTTGCAAATGCCTTACAGTTGAGCGCAGAGTTGTGATCGGTAAGCGCCATAATCTCTACCCCTTTTTGAGATGCCAATGCAAGGAGTACCCGAGGCGATAATTCAAGAGAACCGCAGGGGGACAGACATGAATGATTATGAAGATCCGCTATCATATTTTGTACCTTTCTTTAAGATCTTAGTGATTAACAGTACGATCTTATAAGAGATAAATAAGAATATGCGGAGAAAATAAAACGGTTTAGTAACCGTAAACCATAACCATTCCATGTTATGCATGGAAAAGAATAGACTGGGACGTTTCCTTTTTTTCGCAAATACCGTATAGAGATCACTGCACCATAGATGCAAGCCGGAACCAAGTTTTTCCGTGTTTTTAGCAAGCCATAGCTCTCTTCCGCGGGTCCCTTCACCGACCAAGAGGAGCGTTGGAGCTGTTTTTTTGATTGCGTGCAACAGCACCGCTTCATCTTTTTTTTTGTATGCAGCGGCATGCCGACCGACAACAGTGAGTGACGGAAACGTTTGACGGACATTGGATTCAACTATCTGTAACAGTTTTCTCGTACCGCCAAAGAGATAAACCGAACGATCGCGTTCTTCTACCGTAGAAAGTATCGCGATATTCGTTTCAAACGGTACATGTTTGTATACCTTTTCTCCCATTAAGAATCGGATACCGTGAACTAAACTGGCTGAAATAGGGAGCACTAAGGCAGCATTTTGTACAAATAGCCGGTAAACGGTCGTTTTTCTTGCCCGCAGAAAATCCCACACTGAAAGCAGTACGATATTTTCTCTTTGCTGTGAATCCATCAACGTCCGAATAACCGACGGCAGATCGTGCGGTGCAACATTATCAATAGGGACATTGAGAAACAGTATCCGCTGTCTTTTCTGTGATTGCACTTAAAAACCTCTGTTTGAGAGTATGAGGTTATTTTATTTTTGTCAATTAACAATGAGCGGCTGATTTGTCAGTATGCCGCATGAAATTTATTAAACAGCCTGCAAGGATAATGTCCCGTTCACGCACGGTTAGTACCGGATGATCCAATACCGTCTTATGGAGCTTGTCGCTGGTAATAATATACGCGGGGAATTGCGACGAGGATTCGTCACATAATGAATCAACAATATTGGGAATAAATACATAATCTCCAATGTCAAACGGCGGTTTTCCTTCAAGGGTAAAAGGAATCATTCCCCAATTGATAAGATTACTGCGGTACCGTTTTGTTGCATATTCATTTGCAAAATTCGCACAGCCTCCAAGCACCCGCTGACATGAAGCTGCCTGTTCACGCGCACTGCCGTCTCCGGGTTTTCTCGCAAAAATTGCTGAACCAAGTTGTACGTCGCTTGCATTTACCCCGTCGATCCAACAGATTCGTTCCATAACCATTTCCAATTCAGCTAATGAAGCTTGCTGTACCGCTTTTGCCCTCCTCACATAGAGGGGATCTTTGCGCGAAAGGGTAAACTCAGCAAGTTTCAAGGGATCTGACCGATAGGAAGATGTTTCGCCCGAAGGAATCAGTTCGTCCGTTGTAGTAACCGGGTCATTAATAATAGATATTATTTTTATCAAGAGGTGTTTACCAAGCGCCGGAATCGGGGGCCAATCATTAATATTCGGTCCATATTTCAGGGTTTCTGCCGGTTTAGCGGCACCAAAGCCGTTATACAAGCGGACTCGGTAAGGAGAATCATCGAATCGATAAGGCGGAACTTGTGCTTCTCCTTTAGAAAGATAAGTCTGCGCCGAAGTCAAATAACCTCGATTTCTTACTGTTGCAGCAATGCTTTTTGAATCCATAAGCGCTACTGCGGCAACTTGTGAATCTGAAGGTTTTGCTCCCTCACGGTACGGAAAATTCCGCGTTGTATGGCGGATCGAAAGTGAATTATTCGCCGGTACGTCTCCAGCTCCAAAACAGGGACCGCAAAAAGCAGTCCGGACGACACAGCCTTTCATAATCAAACGGCTCAATGCTCCGTTACGCGAACATTCAAGGAGAATCGGCTGACTGCCCGGATATACGGAAAGCGGACAATCATTACTGTCATGAGCATTATCGTCCAAAATATTGACTGCTGCCATAATGCTGTCAAACGTACCGCCGGCACAACCAGAAATAACCGCTTGATCGATTTTAACTCTGCCCATTGAGTCGACTTTGTTGACAAGATTAAAAGAAGTAACATCCGATGCCAATATCGTCTGTGCTTCTTTTTCAATGGTATGGAAAATATCCTTTGCATGTTCGATAACCGTATCGAGTTCGTAGACATTAGCAGGGTGAAACGGCAGTGCAATCATTGGCTTTATCGTTGATAGATCAACTTCAATGAGACCGTCATAATAACTCACCGGTGCCGGTTGCAACTGCCGGTATGCTTCTGATCTACCGTGAATAATAAAATAATTTCGAATCACATCGTCCGTCTGCCAAATAGATGACCAGCATGTTGTTTCAGTGGTCATAACGTCAACGCTTGCGCGAAAATCTACCGATAAGTCTTTAATACCGGGACCAACAAATTCTAATACGGCATTTTTTGCTATTCCTTCTTTAAACACTGCCTTGATGAGCGCAAGTGCAACATCCTGCGGACCGACTCCTGGTTGTACTGTCCCTTTAAGGTATACTGCAATGATCCGCGGATAACTCATAAAATACGGCTGTCCAACAAGCTGATTCACTAACTCTCCGCCGCCTTCTCCAACTCCCATTGTTCCAAAACAACCGTAGCGGGTATGGCTGTCGCTCCCCAAAATCATTGCCCCACATGCGCTATATTTTTCACGTATAAACGAATGAATGACTGCAAGATGTGAGGGTACAAAAATACCTCCATACTTAATTGCCGCAGACAACCCGAAACGGTGATCGTCTTCGTTGATAGTTCCTCCAACGGCTGCAAGCGAATTGTGACAGTTCGTCAAAATATACGGAACCGGGAAGAAATCGAGACCGATTGCTTTTGCCGTCTGTATAATATTAACAAAGGTAATATCATGAGAAGCAAGCGCATCGAATTTCAACTGTAACATGTCAGTTGAACTACTGTGCGCAGCAAGAATTTTATAGCTTATTGTTCCTTGCCGCGCTAGTACAGGTTTCGGAAAATTTCTCCGTTGCTCAGGATTATCTTTCACAATATCAATGCCATTGAGAAGATAAACCCCTGAAGTGTTGATTGTTAACATTTTTCCACCTACTCTTTGAATTGAGCTTTATATAAAAATGAAAACCCACAGGTTCGTCCTGTGAGATGAACTATAATCATATACAAACATTCCCTCTTGACAACATTATTAACAAATCCTCTCCTCACTCATACCTACGGAAGCGGGATGCGCTGTTCATCATGCCAATCATTGTAACTGGGACAGGCATTCCGTCAATAGGAGAAGCGATAACCACCGTTTCAGCCGTGTAGCTATGTATAATCCTCTGGGCTTTCCCAGAGGTAGTTGAAATAAAACGATGCATTATTTTTTTATTGACTGGAACAAAGGGATCCTATTTTTGAATAGCTTGGTCCCTATTTTTTAGGTTGCTTTCCTCTACATTCGTTTTTTTGTTATAGCAAAGTTTTTTTTAGTGGAAGCTGCCTATTAATTGAGTACTGTAAATACAGTACATTTGCTTTTAAAGATACTAAATTTTAGTTGTTAATTTGTTAATGTTGTGGGAAAACGAACAACCGTGCCACCGATCAAAAATCCAACAGCCCACTGGAATGGATACCCGAATCGCATATATGGTTCAAGGTATATTTTATAAAAAGGAAACCGTACGCCGATTGTACCACCGAAGAGGATTCTAAGCGATTCATTATTTTCAAAGCGGCTGTTATTAACACTTAGCCCGATATCTCCCTGTGCAAAAGGAGCAATGTTGTTTATACCGATTTTAAAGAGATCAAAAGGGTAAAATTTGACGAATATTTCACTTTCATTGGTAATAGTAGAAGAATCTTCATGTGCATCAAAATTATAACTGACACCGTTGCGGAGACCAATTGCCAGATAATCAACGATGCCATAATCTACATTGGCAACTAAAGCACCAGCAATCCCGTCACGCGTATTACGGTTCATTTCGAAGCCCCCACCTACTGTAATCTGTCGAGCGCCGTGACTTTGTAACGGTGAACGGCTTTTTACTTCGATTGAATTGTTTGTTATAATCACCGATGTTTGTTTATCTGTAGAGGAATCAACTGTTGTTAATTCGGTCGTCGTTTGTTGGGTATTTTCACCGGGGGAAAGGGTAGTAGTCGTTGTTTCAATCATCCCAACATTCTGCTGTGTTCTTTCCTCAGCAGATTTTTGAGACACGCAATTAATAAACAAAGGTACGAATAATAAGAATAGAACATTATGTTTCATAACTAGATCGTGCGGTGACGGTTTCCTCCTTATTAAGGTAAGACATATTATAGACAGAGCCTATCCCTTTGTCAAGTATACCAAGCAAAGCACCATGAGTTAAAAGTACTACGAAGCGGGTACCGGTTACTCATTGAAGCGGGTACCGGTTACTCATTGGAACCGAAACCGGTTGCTGATTGAAGCGGGTACCGGTTACTCATTGAAGCGGGTACCGGTTACTCATTGAAGC
>JAISSB010000075.1 GCA_031273325.1 Treponema sp.
CAGCCCTCTGAATCAAAAAAGACTTTCGGGGACAGCCCTCTCGCCGTTTAAAAACGGTCGTTTCATTTTAATAAAACGGTCGTTTCATTTTAATAAAACGGTCGTTTCATTTTCTAAAACGGTCGTTTGATTTTCTAAAATGGTCGTTTGATTTTCCAAAACGGTCGTTTCATTTTAATAAAATGGTCGTTTGATTTTAATAAAATGGTCGTTTGATTTTGTAAAATGGTCGTTTGATTTTGTAAAACGGTCGTTTCATTTTAACAAAACGGTCGTTTCATTTTCTAAAACGGTCGTTTGATTTTAATAAAACGGTCGTTTGATTTTAATAAAACGGTCATTTCATTTTCTAAAACGGTCGTTTGATTTTGTAAAACGGTCGTTTGATTTTAATAAAATGGTCGTTTGATTTTAATAAAACGGTCATTTCATTTTCTAAAACGGTCGTTTGATTTTGTAAAACGGTCGTTTGATTTTAATAAAATGGTCGTTTGATTTTCTAAAATGGTCGTTTCATTTTAACAAAACGGTCGTTTGATTTTGTAAAACGGTCGTTTGATTTTAATAAAATGGTCGTTTCATTTTCTAAAATGGTCGTTTCATTTTAACAAAACGGTCGTTTCATTTTGTAAAACGATCGTTTCATTTTGTAAAACGATCGTTTGGTTTTTCAAAACGGTCGTTTCATTTTGTAAAACGGTCGTTTGATTTTTCAAAACGGTCGTTTCATTTTCTAAAACGGTCGTTTGATTTTAATAAAACGGTCGTTTGATTTTCTAAAACGGTCGTTTCATTTTAACAAAACGGTCGTTTGATTTTGTAAAACAGTCGTTTCATTTTAACAAAATGGTCGTTTGATTTTCTAAAACGGTCGTTTGATTTTCTAAAACGGTCGTTTCATTTTCTAAAGATGAACGTCTCGTCTTTTAAAATGAAAGAGGTCTGTCCCCCGTGGGGTCTGTCCCCTCCCTCGTCTCCTTGACAGAAAATGTTTTATAAAGAATTCTTGTAGTATGGCTGGTCGTGAAATCGCGTGGAATATTCTTGAATCCTTTGCTGAATCGGTTGCTACGGTATGTAAGCATGCCGTTATTGCTCCGGATATGGCGCTCCGGTGGACCATTATTGCAAATCCGACTGCTGGAGGATTTGTAATACGGCGGAAATGGAAAGCGCATGCCGCTTCACTCATGCATATCGCACAGCATGCGTCTGCTCAACCGCTCCGCACCCAAGAGGCATCTCCGTCACGGATTGCACAGAACATCGGCATCAAGAATGGTCTTATTGCAACGACCGGCCCAGGTCATGCGCGGACTATCACACGCGCCGTACTAGACGAAATGTTCAAAACGCACCAGACATTCTTCCTTATTATTACTGCAGGCGGAGACGGAACAAGTCTTGAGGTGTTGCATGAACTGTATCTTGCTCCGGAAATCGCACGGTCGCATACGGTTGTCCTGCGGCTCCCTATGGGAACCGGTAATGACGGGTCAGATGCGTGGGACGTAGCCCATGCGCTTTCGTTACTCCTTAGCCCGGCTCCTCTGACAAAATCCCGCGCCGTCCAGCTTACAACGGCAACGGCGCGGACTTTTTATGCGTTTAATGTTCTTTCAGTCGGCTTAGACGCATTTGTAACCCATAACACAAATGCTATGAAAGGGAATTTGCCCGGTGATTCGTATAAGTTATGGGTTGATATTGCGTCACTGTTATATGACAAACTGTATCATGTCGGCGTTATGGACGTTGAAGTTTTTGACGAATCGCACAAGCTCATCGATTCGTTTTCCCGTTCCGTCCTTCTCCTTGCTGTCGGAGCGACCGGCTACAGAACCTACGGGTCGCACAAATGGATTCTTCCTGACGAGCGCAACGTTTGTGTGTTGAATCAAATGTCGCTGCTGAGAAAATTAAAACTTAAAGAGTATTTTAATACTGGAATGCATGTCTTTGAAAAGGAATCGGCACTTTTCACCGCTCATACTGTGCGATTCCGCGGCCGTTACCCGATACTTGCGCAAATGGACGGGGAAACGACCTTGTTGAATCCTGAAGATTTTCCGGCTTCGATTTCGCTCACCGAAGCTTTAATTCCTTGTTTTGCGGAGCGAAAAATTCCGCATGTAAAGCTTGAATCACCGCACGCACGTGACGGTCTTCAATAATAAAACTAATATTAACTTTTGTGGCGCCCTGAGAAACCATAAGCACCTGTACGTTTGAGCGCGTACAAACGCCAAAAGCACGGTGCAACACTTCAGATGTACGGTAGACGTCAGCAACGATAAGGGTAATAATTGCCATTCCCCGCTGGACAGTAACAGCAGCTATCTGCTCTAATTCCGGCTTTAACTGTTCAATATCATATTCAGCATCAAGGGTAAGCGACAGTGATACTTCACTGGTAGCAAGGATATCTACCGATATATCTCTATGGGCAAAACAAGCAAAAACTTTTGCAAGAAAACCCGGTTGTCCCAACATCCTCGTTGAAACAATATCGACTAAGGTGATATTGTTCCGCGCGGTTAATGCTATCACCGGATAAGTGCGCCCGGTGCAAAATTTGAGAATCTTTGTTCCCAATGCGGACGGATTGTATGAATTTTTTACTATAACGGGAGTGTTCGTCTTAAAGCAGGGACGGAGCGCCCGCGGGTGCAGCACTTGAGCGCCGAAATATGCAAGCTCTGAAGCTTCTTCGTAACTAATTTCCAAGACGGGCTGTGCGTGCGGCACGATACGAGGGTCGGCGGTTAAAATACCGTCAACATCTTTCCATATTTGTACTTCTTCTGCAAGACACGCAGCCGCAATAATAGTTGCGCTCCGGTCTGAGCCGCCGCGCCCCAATGTGGTAATATTGCCGTCATGATCTTTTGCAATAAAACCGGTTATAACGGGAACGATGCCGGTATCCAAAAGAGGGTTAAGGTGCTGCGGAATAATATCCCAGCTTTCTTTGAGGAGATCCGCCCGCGTAAAAGCGGAATCAGACACAAAGCCAATATCCCATGCGTCAAAAGCTTGAGCGTTAATGCCGATAGAGCGCAGATAAGCAGCCATAATCCGTGCGGAAAACCGTTCTCCAAAAGAGACCAGATAATCTTTTGTGCGGGGAGTCAGCTCCCGAATCATCGAAATGCCCATGAGCAAACTTAACAGTTCTTCTTGAAGCGGTACATAATCATGGATTGAATCCCATACATTAAGTTCCGTCACCGTTGCAAGATGATTGTCCCGTATTTTCGCCATCGATACATTGCCTGTTTTTAACGCCATATCGCCTGCTTCCAGCAGATAATCGGTTGTGTCTCCCAGCGCAGACAACACGATAACCGGTTTACGCTGCAACTGTTCGCGGATAATATCCGAAACGACCCGGAACCGTTCGGCGTCAGCAAGGGAACTTCCCCCAAATTTCATAACAATCATAAAGAATCTACCCGTTAGAACGGCCTCCTTTGCACACAGTATGGCAGAAATTAATAGAACCGTAAAGCCTGATCATAACCGACCTTGCAATATTAACGGTATATCGATATATTTATGCTACACAATAGAGTTAGTTTTTAAAGCTGGAAACCTTATGAAATTTAATGTACGGCTTACGATTATTAATGGATTATGTACCGCTTTATTTATCGCAGGTATTGCAGCGGTAGCTTTTTGGCATAGTATCGGAGTACAACAACGCAACGCGTTACTGTACATGGCAAATTTGAGCGAAGCACTTGCACATACAGTACAAGCAGAACTTGAACAATGGAGAATTATTGCATCGACTGTAGCTCACAGTATGAGCGGCTATGATCAATTGCCGCAGGAAGAACGGCGCATGTTCTTTAATACTCTCTTGAGAGACGTTGTTGAGTCTAATCCGGATATAGTGAGTCTGTACAGTGTATGGGAGGCAAACAGTCTGGACAATGCTGATTCGTATGCAGTCGCTACCGAAGGTTCGGCGCCGAATGGACAGTATGCCCCCGTCGTCAGCCGGGAAACTGGGCAGATTCAGCTTGGATACTATGTGAGTTACCAGGGATTAAGCACCCAACTTTCCCGTGAATCACGCATTATCGATCCGGTTCCGCGCACTATTCAGGGAACGCGCAGCTTAATTGCAGATATTCATGTTCCTATTATCGCTCAAGCTACTCAAAAACCCGTTGGAACTGTCGGACTAAGCTTTAGCGTCGACTATATCCATACGATTCTTGAACGATTAAAACCTTCCGGTGACGACAGCATCATTGCAATTATCACAGACAACAGTATCCTCGCCGCCCATAGCGACACTGACGCTTCATTGGGAATAGACTTCCAGCAAACACAGTTTTCAGACTACGGCCGTGACGGTGTTAACATGATAATCGAAGCACAAAAGGGCGGAGAAACACAGACAATAAGCACCTTAAGCGGCGCATGTATTGCCGCTACTCCTTTTCTTATCGAAGACACTCAACAACTGTGGACGTGCGTTGTCCGCACTCCTTTGTCGCAAGTACTAGCACAAACGGTTGCCTTTGGAGGCGTTCTGCTCTTGTGTGTCGGTGCGTTGTCTCTTGCAGCAGCCGGTATAACGTTTTTAATTGCGACTGCGTTTTCAAAACGCATTGCTACTGTGGGAAGAGTATTAAAAGATATTTCAGAAGGAACGAAAGATTTTACGAAACATATTACCGTGAACTATGCAGACGAAATCGGCGATATAGAAAAATATGTTAATACGATTATCGAGAGAATAGCACAGTTTATCGAGTTTGTACGGCGTGAAATAGAAGAATTGAATACGGTCGAGAATAGTATTTCGGGGAATATTGATAAAGCAAATACGGAAGTTGATCATATCTACGCAACGGTATTGCAGATCAGAAAATATACGCACGATCAACTGCACAGTGTACAGAGTACGAATAAGGCGTCAAAACGTATGGCTGAAGAAGTGTATGCGATGCATGACTCGCTTGAAGTGCAATCTGAAAATATTGCCCAATCTTCTTCAGCCATTGAAGAGATGTTTGCGAATATTGCGTCCGTTACGCAGACGTTAATAAAAAACGGAGAAAGCGTTTCAAAATTAAATAAAGCTTCAGATATTGGTCGCGTAGGGATAACGGACATTGCAACGACCATTGCCGGCATTGCAGAAGAATCAGACGGATTACTTGAAATTACTGCAATTATGGAAAATATTGCTAATCAGACCAATCTTCTTGCAATGAATGCGGCGATTGAAGCTGCGCATGCGGGAGAAACCGGCAAAGGCTTTGCCGTTGTTGCAGAGGAGATCCGTAAATTAGCTGAATCTTCAGAACAACAATCGAATATTATTACGACGGTTCTTACAAAAATTAAAGAATCAATAGACAGTATTGCCGCATCTATCAAGGCGATTATGGGATATTTCGAGGCAATCGACAGCAATATCCGGACGGTATCCTTACAAGAAGACATCGTACGAAGTTCCATGGAAGAACAAGGAACGGGAAGCAAACAGATTTTAGAGTCTCTTGGAGCATTACGGGCATTGATTCAAACGATCAAAAAGAATTCGCTTTTAATGCACGATAATAGTATGAATATTGTTAAAGAAAACACCCAGTTATTAACGGTAAGCGATGCGGTCGATCAAGAAATATACAAGATGGTACAGGGAACCGAGTATGTTAACACGACCGTAACCCAGATCAGCGGCAGTAGTGACGAAAGCAAACAGCACCTTAATTCCCTCATTGCAGAACTTTCAAAATTCAACATTAAATAAGCTCCCCAAACCAAACGAAGCATTGAGGTCTGTCCCCCAAAGAGGTCTGTCCCCCAAAGGTCTGCCCCCAGAGGTCTGTCCCCAGAAAGTCTGTCCCTCAAAGAGATCTGTCCCAAAAGTCTGTCCCCCAGAAAAATCTTGCTATTGTGGAAAAGATACAATATACTGCTGTTAACATTTTTGTAAACTTTGTAGAAATGAGAGAGAGTATGTATAACATGGTATTTAATAGAGTAATTATCCCCCCCCCCCCCAGAATGAATTTTTAGACATACATATTAATACCATTCTTAAGTTCTCTTTGTGCGGCGCATTATAATCGGCTGTTAGCCGATTTTTTAATGCTCCGCAATGAGCTTAAACTATGAAAGGAGTACTACTCTATGAATTTCTTCCGCAAAGACAGCTTCATGTGGAAAGCAGTCCCGATCATCGCGGCTTGCTTGGGCATCGTTCTGACGGGCTGTTCAGCAAATCACGACGATGAGGTTTTGGGAGATACGACCAATCTGCCTGCAGCGTTTATTGGTACAAAGCCCAGTCTCAACTTTTTTCCGGCTCTTGAAGCGCGGCTGACCAACAAACAGTCCGCCGTGACCGACAGCACCAGAATTGTTGTTGTTCATAGTACGCATATTTCTGCTCTTTCGAACACAGACAAGGAGAATATTAAGAAAGTTTTTGACCGGGGCGGTGCCGTTGTAGTTATAGAACCGATAAAAAACGAACTTGACACGCTTGTCGCACATTTGGAACATCACCATGTGGGACACCACGGAGAGGTAGCGGAAAATCGGCATTTTGCTGACATCTATGCCTTCAACAATAAGGACGAGCATTATATCTTGCATGATATTCACCCCGACACGTCAGGCGGGACAAGCGAGAGCAAACCAGGCACAATAAAGGTTGTTGATGATGACACCAATGAAACAGAAACTGTTACGCTCCCGGATACGTTGAACGACGAGGATTACGGCGCTATTATTGATCCCCTTATCAAGTGGCTAAATGAAAACGCAGCGAACAATAGTAAAAAGGCGGTGCGGGCAACTACTCTTGAAGATGTAACGCAAATTTTTGAATCTTGGTCAGTTACTCAAAGCTTCCCGGTTACCGTCTCAGGAGAGCTTGCCCATGTCGCATTGTCCAAAGCTGATACGTTGACAAAAGGCGGCTCGATACAGGTAGTAACCCAAGTGTATCCTCTGCATGCCTTTGATGATCAAACTGCTAAGGGCGATTACTATGTCATGCACCAAGAAGTAACGATCCCGAATGGAAGTTGGTACAATGGGAAGTGGACGAACAAACACGGCGGTGTTCATGTCCGGTTATGCGGCTTCTTTATGAAGAACTTTAATATTAACAATACGCTGACCGCGAGCGGAAAAACAATTACAGTGCTTGATCCGAATCCACAAACAACGGTCGGTGAGACTTCCTATACTTCCGGTATAGAGTGGAACTTGACTGCTTCGGTTACCGGCGGCCAGGACCAAGGACAGCCGAAGGCAGAAGCAACGATAGGAGGAGGAGTATCGGTCAGTAATAGCAAAACTCGCAACATCCAGGACATTGAAGTACACAATACAGGCGATGGAAAGGCTGCGGCATGGCAGTTAGTATTTAACAATCTTACCAGTTATAACAGTAATATTTCTATCAATGAACCTTCTGCGCCCGCTCGAAGCACGCAAATGTTCTATACCGATTGGATATGGAGAGTAGAAAATGTTAGTGACACTGCTACCGATCAGTTTACTATGACAGTCAATCTTAGTGGTACGACATGGGGAAGCGCAAAAATGTATTCCTCCAGTGCAGACTATGGAACAAAGTCATTTACACCCGGTATTGGCGCTCAAACGCTTCAGATCCTCCGGCCAAATCGCGTCCCGACTGGTGCTTTAGTGCTGACCAACGATAGTACAGGCTATATTTCCGGGATAACGATAACGAGGAAAAGCGGTGACGCCGGAAAAGCAAGCTATTCGGCAAGTGAAAGTGTTCCTCCAAAAGGCACGATCACGCTATGGCTTCCAAGCGGCACCAATACCTATGAGGTACAGGTGAAGGTAGGGAATGCGACGTATACCTCTAAAAATACTACTATTTCAGTGAATCGGGCAGAGAAAAAGAATATCTACTACGGTGGTGGTTCTCCTGATTTTTAATTAATACTGTTCTATAAATCTTAAAGACCGTTTGCTTGCAGACGGTCTGTCTTTTAAAGGGACAGACCTCACGGGGTCTATGTTTGGAAGATTAAAACCGCGGTCTGTAAAACTAAAACAAGCGTCCGGAAGAATAAACCGTATGTCCGGAAGAATAAACCATACATCCGGAAGAATAAACCATACGTCCGGAAAAATAAACCATACGTCCGGAAGAATAAACCGTACGTCCGGAAGAATAAATCATGCGTCCGGAAGAATAAACTGTACGTCCGGAAAAATAAATCATGCGTCCGGAAGATTAAACTGTATGTCCGGAAGAATAAACTGTACGTCCGGAAGAATAAACTGTACGTCCGGAAAAATAAACCGTACGTCCGGAAGAATAAACCGTACGTCCGGAAGATTAAATCATGCGTCCGGAAAAATAAACCATACGTCCGGAAAAATAAACTATGCGTCCGGAAAACTAAACCATGCGTCCGGAAGAATAAACCGTATGTCCGGAAAAATAAACCGTATGTCCGGAAGAATAAACTGTACGTCCGGAAGATTAAATCATGCGTCCGGAAGAATAAACCGTATGTCCGGAAGAATAAACTGTACGTCCGGAAGATTAAACTGTATGTCCGGAAGATTAAATCATGCGTCCGGAAAACTAAACCATACGTCTGTCCTCAAGAGGTCTGTCCCCCAAGAGAAGTTTGTCCCAGAAAAGTTTGTCCACCAGAGAGGTCTGTCCCCATTCCATATTCAGTTGAAAAAATTCATGGCATGCTTTAATATTTATTTTGTGAGTAAACAGAATGAAATTCTGGCTATCGACCACGAACCGCACAGTACGCTCCATGTCCAGTCAGAACCACTATTAAATCGTAACCATGGAAGATTTTTTTCACTTTCCGGTCGTTTAGATCTGTTCAATGCAGAATTGTTTCAACAGCGTTGTTTTGAAGCGGTTAATAACGGGGATACTGTCCTTATTTTTCAATGTTCAGAATTATATATGATTGACTCGCTCGGAGCATTTGCGTGTCTGACAATTTTAAATGCGGCGCAGAAAAGAGGCGGGACTATTATTTTCTTAAACATTCAAACAAAAGTACGAAACATACTGCACGTCTTTGGGATTTTGGAACAATTTCAATATGCTTCCTCCCTTGAGGAAGCTTTGAAGAAATGTAGCGTCAATAATGCACCGATTAGCATTATATGTCCGGTATGTTCCAAAAAGATGAAAATTTCGAAGCCGGGGTATTTCCGTTGTCCTTCCTGTAAAAAATTATTATCACTTGATAATAATAAGGAAATCGTTATATTATCTTAAGTATAAGTATATACGGATTATCATGGAGGTAGGTGGCAGATGACTAAAGTCGAACAGTATTTAATAGATTTAACGTTGAGTTATCGCGAAATTGGTGAGAATTTGTGGTTAATCGAAGATTCAGAGCATGATCTTGAAAGTGTTGCAGTTGCATACACCGACCCACTTGTTATTATCCGGACGGTTGTTATGAATACTCCGGACGAAAATAAATTAGAATTATACACTAAGTTGCTTGAATTAAATGCTAAGGATGTGGTGCATGGTGCTTATGCGTTAGACGAAAATCAGATTATACTCGTTGATACACTGGAATATGATACTATGGATAAATCGGAATTTCGTGCAACGTTAGATGCATTTATTATGGCGATTGTGCAGCATTATCCGATTCTGTCAGCGTACCGGAACCAGTAATAGGAGGATTTTATGGGATTTTTTTCACGATTATCAACACTTGTAAAAGCGAATGCGAATGCTGCTATTGATAAATTAGAAGATCCTCAAAAAGTGCTTGATCAGCTCATTATTGAGATGCATGAGCAACTTATAGAGGCAAAAAAAGCCGTTGCAATTGCTATTGCCGATCAAAAAAAACTTGAACGTTCTTGTGAAGAACAACGGGTTCAAGCCCAAGAATGGGAACGCAAAGCGATGTTCGCTGTGCAGCAGGGACGCGACGATCTTGCTCGTGAAGCACTGCTCCGGAAACAAGAATATGACAGTGCATTTAAAGAGTATAAAAAACAATTGGATATGCAAACGACTGCAGTTGATAAATTAAAAGATTCACTGCGCGTTCTGCAGAGTAAAATCGAAGAATCACAGCGTCAGAAGAATCTGCTTCTTGCGCGGGCGAAACGCGCCGACGCACAGAAAAAGATTCAAGCGACAGTGTCCTCTGTAGCCGGTAACCGGACAGCATTTGAAGCATTTGACCGTATGAAAGCAAAAGTCGATCAAATGGAAGCAGAAGCGGACGCAAGTTCGGAACTTGAGGATATTTCGGCAAATGCAAATTTAGATAAACAATTTGCTGCACTTGAACAGTCTGACGGTTCAGCCGACGCGATGTTATTAGAACTGAAACAAAAAATGGGAGCATTACCAAGTCCCTCCTCTGAAAGTGATCAGCAACAACAAAGCAAAAAACCGAATGTGTCCATCAATGTGTCCTATGATTAATAAGGATAATCAGACTCTATGGATAGACTGACTATAGCTTCATCATTCCGCTTGAGAAACCGCATGAAAGAACGAATAGCGGCGTTGATAAATCAAATAGAAAACGGTTCAATCACTAAAGATCACGGTACTGAAGAGAATAGTGCAGCCTTTGATGGACGAACTTGTGCTGAAACTGTCGCATTAATCGATAGCTTGATGAATCTCTTGCAAACATTAAACGTTGCAATCGAAAAGGCAAATGCGGTAAACCGTGAATCGCTCATTGCATTAGAGATGTTAAAAGCAAAACTTGCATTCAGTGAACGATTGAGTGAAAAATGTAGAAGAGCGGAAAAATTCCGGTATGAAGAAAACAAGCAGGGCGGCTCGGACAAAATAGCCTGCGAATTACTGATCGATCAAAAAGCTTTAGTTAAACAGGTGGACAGGTTAAAAAAGGAAAAACAAGCTCTTGAAGATCATTTGGCAGCTGTTAACGCTGCGACATTCGTTGATGTTGATCCACAACAATTTTTGTAAACTAAGGAAAGGAATGTTAATATATATTAATTAACTTGATCGCACGATCTACTACACTGACAAGGGTATACCTTGCCGACACAAGTTCGGTCAACACTAAAAACTTAAGCTAAAGGCAAAAGAATAAGAATCAATTCCGAACTAAATCCTGAAACTTTTAACCTTTTAACATTTATACGCTAAGATTTTTGTGATTAAGCTTCCTTTCCTTTTTTTTATGGAAAAAAGAAAACCCACTGTCTTGTGGGATGAAATTCCTTTCACTGAAGACCAGAAAACCTTCGTTCTCGACACGATAAACTACGCAGCACAAGTATTTGCACTGTTCGTTAAGCTTGCAAACGAACACCAATCGACTTCCTACAAGTATCTCCACAAGTTCGGTTATATTCCCGCCAAAACGCTCAGTCCTGATCTTCCCACAGCACTGTTGCAGTCTACCGCACAACAAGCCCTCGCTTGGGTGAAATCGTGGAACTCCAACCATACAACACAGCAATGGCAGTACCGGGAACAAAAAAAGCACAACAGCTTTCCTTGAATAAGCTCTGCCTTTCTCGGCGGGGAAATCTTACTACCTTCTCGTCTATTGAAGGAAGAATCCGAGTCTTACATGACATTCCTCAGTGGTTCGTGAACCGGTATCACATACATACATACCAATGATGTTCAAGCAGGACAATTAAAATACCATACCAAACGGAACGTGTTTTACCGGTGTTTGCAATACCGGGCTCAATCTCAACAGAATCACAAGGGTAGCGTGATTATCGGAATAGATAGAGGATTATATAATCTTGTAACCCTCTCAGATGGCACGAATATTTCATCAAAAGCATGTAAAGCAGTGAAACGAAAATATGCATACAATCGGTCAATGGTACAGGCACGAGGCATCCGGTCAGCAAAGCGGAAACTCAAACGAGTAGCAGGCAAGGAAAAGCGGTATGTGACGGACTGCAACCATTGCATCACTAAACGGTTAGCTGCAAATACCGATGTACAGACCTATGTGCTTGAGGACTTAACGGGAATCAGAACACAGAAAAACAAAGGAAAGAAGTTCAACTCGTGGCTTTCAAACTGGTCATTCTCATAATTTGAACAGCAATTGAAATACAACACTCCATGCCATTCATGTGGTGCATGTAGACCCTCGATATACGTCCCAGAAGTGTAATAGATGTGGAACCATTGATAAAAAAATCCCGCAATAAGTCTTGATACATTTGTGTGTATTGCGGACACACGGATCATGCAGATATAAACGCTGCAAAAAATATCCGAGACACGTATGCCCGGTCATTGAAATCGGGACAGGCTTGCCCGTCGATAGGAGAAGCGATAACCACCGTTGCAGCCGGTGTAGCTAGGTACAAGCCTCTGGGCTTGTACCAGCAGTAGTTGAATAAGTATCCGGAGATTTAAGTATCTGGAGATTCGTTTTTTACCCCAAGCAACTCACGGAGTTTTTGTGTAATCATTGCGGTTGTGAGATTGTAAAATAATCTTCCTTCAACTGCTATAGAAATGGCACCGGTTTCTTCTGAAACAACTAACACAACCGAGTCTGACTGTTCAGACAAGCCGATAGCAGCACGGTGACGGCTTCCAAAATGTTTTTCAATATCTGGACGGTCTGAAAGTGGCAGTTGGCACACAGAAGCAACGATTTTATTATTTTGAATAACTGTTGCAAGGTCGTGCAGTGGTCCGTCAAATCGAAATATCGCTACAATGAGGCTTGAAGAAATATCGCCGTTAATGCGGATTCCGCTTTCGATAATGTGCTGTAATTTATTGTGGCGCGGAAAAACAATGAGCATTCCGCGGCGCTCCTGCGCTAATAATTCGGCGGCAGTAACGATAGCTTCCAAATCTTTATTTTTTGGTTTAATGCCCGGACGGAAAAATTCGCGCTGTCCAAGCCGAAGCATCAATTTCCGTAACTCCGGCTGAAATACAATAGCTACTGCAATAAAAAGTCCGGGAACCATCTTGTTTAAGAGCCATGTTAACGTATTAAGGTTAAGTATCAGCGCAATACCGTACACACAAACGATAAGCCCTGCCCCTTTAATCATTTGCACTGCTTGGGTCTTCATAAACAGCCCATACGCTTTGTAGAGCAAAAACGCAAGCAATACGATGTCAAGCAATGAGCTAATATAATTCGTGTAAACCGGACCTATCCATTCAAATATTTGCACATTCATATCTCTCATTAAAGAAATTGTTTAATAATTTGTACGTATAGTGAGCGCTACACACAGTATACTCGGTCCGTTTTTCAGATTCTGCATGTTTACGATACCTCCAACCCTCCAGCTTGATCCGGAGGTGATTGAAGATTAACACAAGTATATAAAACAGACAAGTAGCTTAGCGTATCCATCCTTCCGGATACAAAATAACTTTCGTCAGCTCTTGAGACCGCAACAGTTGAACCATTTCCTGAATATCTGCGGCCGTTATCGATTCATACAATGCCGGACGTTGTTCAGCATGATCGAAGTCTATGTGGGAAAGCACCGCAAAATGAGCATAAAGATTTGCAAGGCTCGCATCATTTTGTCTTAACTGTTCCCAGCTTTTGATACGGGCAAGCCGTGCTTTTGCTACTATGTCGTCATTAATAAAACCGTCAGCTATCGTATCCAATTCTGTTTCAAGCGCATTGATAAGTTCTAAAGCACGGCTTGGAGCGCATGAAAATTCAGCTTGCACTGTTAATATTCCCTCATACGGTATCGGAGTAGCGTCTGCTTGCACCCATATACTGTAGGTTCCTCCTAAAGATTCACGAATCGATTCCGTCAGCCGAATATTTAAATATTCAGTGAGTATTTGTGCAATCAAGGCTTGGCGTTCACTAAACGCTTGGCGTATATATGATGCAAGGTACACAGAACTGCGCGAATTATTATCTGTTGTATATGTGCCGCGGTAGATTACTTTTTGAGCGCCGACCGGATAATCAATCTGAGGAACCGGTGTCCACTGTGCAGAAGGCTGTGCCGGAACAGACGCAATGTACCGTTCGATCAACGGTCGAAGCGTAGCTATATCAATGGCACCAACAAAAACAAAGGTATAATCGCTCACATTCAAAGCTTGGTTAAGGAAGGACTGCGCCTCCGGTATCGTAACAGCGTTGAGCGATTCTACGGTAAGCGGATTAAAGTATGGGTTATTACCGTATATCGTTTGAGTCACTGTGTCGGCAAAATAGAGATCCGGATTATTAGACCGTTGAGCTAACATCGTCGTATATTGATCTACCACTGTCCGAAACGCTTCCGGGCGAATATGTTGTTCACTGAGCATTAAATAGAGCAACTCAAAAAATGTTTGACTGTCTTGTACTGTCGTTGAACCATCTATGCCGCGGAGAAAAGCATGGGCCCAAAATGAAAGAGAAACTTGTTTTCCTGCCAATTTTCTGGTCAATTCGCTTACCGAAAAGGGTCCCAAACCTGAAGCATTAAACAGTTCGGCTGCAAGATGTGCAGATGCTTTTTGTTCAAGGGGGACAGACACCGTTCCCTGTTCTGCAAGCGCATAGAGCGTAAACTCGTTGTTCCGGTTCGTTGTGTGCTTAAGCAGTACGCGCGCACCGTTTTCTAACTCCATTGAAATAATGCCGCTTGCTTCGTCTTGCGATTCGGCGATAATCGTTCCGGCTGTCGGCTCTTCGTCCAAAAGGGTTTCCTCAACAATTGAAGTATCCGGACGAGCTACTTTTGCTTTCCGCGCAGCGGCATTAAGTTTTTTCACCTGCTCTTCTGAAGGAACCGGTTCTGTTTCAGGACTGGTAATAAACACAGTACAATCGTCTATTGAAAAGTATGATTGCACGGTTTTATTCACATCTTTCAGACGAATAAGCGGAATTAAGGTATGAACAGCGTTATATTCCCATACAATACTCGCTAAGCTTTCACCGTCAACGAAGTGATCGGTTATTTTCTGAATAAATCCGCTGGAATCACGGCGATCTTTTTCATTAAAAGCAGTTTCACTAGCCGACAACACTGACCGTTTTGCGCGTTCTAGTTCGGCTTCGCTGAAGCCGTACCGTCGAAGCGATTCCTTTTGTTCGAATAGTTCCTTGAGCGCCGTTTCTGTTTTTCCGGCTTTCGGCATTGTAGCAAGGATAAAGTATCGTGCCGTTTTTGCAAACCGCTCAATACCGGAGCCTGCACCGACATAGGAGCTTTCCGGCTTTGAACTTGCCTCATGAAACCGTTGGGAAAGCATATCAGAGATAAGGGTATTAATAAGTTCTTCACGGTATCCTTCTAAATCATTGCGGACCGGTTGCGGTTTTAATTTATAGTACAAGTTAATATTTGTTGCAGTCAGTTCCGGATCCTTAAAAAAAGCGGTCATTAAAAATTTTTTCTGCGGCGGAGGAATGTCATATTCAGGGAGCGGTTCAGACACGGGCGGGAATGAGAACGTTCCTATCGTTTCTAGCGATTGTTCAAGGGCGCGTCCGTCAAAATCTCCCACAAAAATAAGCGCCATAGTGTCTGGTCGGTACCATTTCTGATAAAAGTTTTTAAGCTGCTCACTGGACGTTGCCGAAATGGTTTCCGGCAGTCCAATGGGAATCCGATCGGCATGTTTCGCGCCTCTGTAAAAAATGGGGAGGACAAACTCACTCATACGCGCATATACCCCAGCGCGCGCCCGATATTCTTCCAAAATAACCGCCTTTTCCGATTCAACTTCTTCAGGATCAAAACTGATTGCGTGAGTCCAATCTTCAATGACTGCAAGCGCCGTTTGGGGAATACGTTTTATGCCGGTGCTATCTTTTTCAATGGGAACTTCAATACCGTAGATCGTTTCTTCAAAGCTGGTATACGCATTGATTTCCGGTCCAAAGCGCATACCCAGCGACCGTAAATAATTAATTAATGCTGCTTCCGGAAACCGTGCCGTGCCGTTGAACGCCATATGTTCAACAAAGTGGGCAAAGCCGCGCTCTGTTTCTTCTTCTAACACGGAGCCTGCCTTAACTGCCAGCGTTAAATATGCGCGGTCTTCCGGCATCGTGTTTTCCAAAATAAAATACTGCAAGCCGTTTGCCAATGTTCCTGTTCGAATTGTTTCATCAAATGGCACCAGATCAGACGGTGCGCCGAGTGACGCATAGTTCGTCGTCCGCAGAGCGGTTGCACACGAAACCATTACAATAAGGATAAATATTTGAGATATATGTTTTAATGTTTGGTACATTATTGATTCCTCCTACATACGCATAATCCTTAGCGCTTTAACAATTATACGTAGTTCTTTAACTAAAGATCGTGCTTTTTCTTTCTGCAGTCAATGCGCTTGGGGACAGACCTCAAAAAGGGATAGCCCAAGGGGACAGACCTCAAAGGACAACGGGGACAGACCCCCGAATAAGAGAACGGGGACAGACCTCTGAATCTTGGAGACAGACTTCTGAGTTTGGGGACAGACTTCTGTGAATAAACGGGGAAAGACCTCAAATAAAAGAAGAAGAGCTAACGGGGACAGACCTCTGAGTTATGACGACAAAAAAAGTGGACAGATTATTGAATCAAAACTAGCTATACACCCGTTAACTTGGTATGGCTCGCAAAATTAGAGGGAATACCTTTCTTGGTTATACTTATCATGTCACCTTTGAAATAAACCGATGGTTAATGGAACTCAAAAATCCCGTT
>JAISSB010000077.1 GCA_031273325.1 Treponema sp.
GTTTAGAGAAGATTTCTTGCGCCTCGCACAGGACAGGAGACAGACCTCAAAAAAAAAGTTAAAAGATATTGACGAAAGGAAGATATCACGGTAGAGGACTTTACAGATGGCACCAAGCTGTCTATTTTCTATGTGTCTTTTAAAGAGGACCGTAGCCAGACCAACCTAGCAAACTGAGCTGACTACGGGCTTTGTACACGTAGTACGGTGATAAACATAGTATAAAAATTCCTATATAGTCAACGTATTACGTGTTCTCCTCTTTCTATAGAATCCGAGCTTATGCTTGGATAAATTCTTTTGAGGAGGATTCTATGAACAAAAAGAGTCTTTTTATCTCAATTATTGCGTTGTTTGCAGTGCTATTCACCGCCTGCAGCGACAAGGACGATGATCCCGAACTGTCAGCACCCGCTACGTTCACCGTCACCTTTGACAGTCAAGGCGGATCACCCGTGACTGCAAAAACGGATGTTGTTTCCGGTGCGACAATCGAAGCGCCCACTGCTCCCACAAAAGGCAACTTTACGTTTGTTAAATGGGTCACGGAAAAAGACGGCAGCACTGAGTGGGTCTTTGCTACTAACACCGTAACGAAGAACACCACGCTCTATGCACAATGGAATGATACCCGCGTGGAGGTTACCGCAGGGTCAGCGGTTAACGCGCCTGCCACTGCAGATGAATCAGACGAGGTTGAATTTACTTTTGAAAGCGGCGCTGCAGCAAAGCTTGCAGGGCTTGGGGCAGATGACTTCATCGTTAGTGAAGGCGCTGAGATAGAAGATGAAGATACTGATATTGTAGTGGACAATGGTACAGTAACTATTAAGATAAGCTTTGAAGCAAATGCAGGCGACGAAAAAGAGTACATCGTGAGCATTAATCCGAACAGTCTCCTTATCAAGGATGCCGCTGCTACCAACACCGTTACTGTTACTCAAGAAGCAAATGCACGAGTGAAATTGACCATAGCAGAAGACGAGATTACGTTTGGTGATAATGGAGAAAAAGACATTGTTTTTGCTTTTGACGGTACGTTTACCGACAATGATAAAACAACTCTTGAGACCGTTGCCGACGCAGCCGATCACTTCATCGTTACCGGCGGCACCGCTGAAATAACTGCTATTGTAGTGGACGCAACTTCTGAGTATACCGTGACCATTACTATAGAGAATCTTTCTGATGATGGAACTGAGTATACCGTGAGCATTAATCCGGACAGCACGCTGATCAGAGGTGATGTAACTGTTACTCTTACCTACGAAGCAGAAGACTAATCGTTTAGAACAAGTTCGTATTTTTTAAGTGTGGCTTCTCCGTTACGGGGAAGCCTTTTTTTATATCGGGCAGACCTCTAAATAAACGACAGATTCACAACGGGGACAGACCTCTGAATCAAAGCAACAGATCTTGACAACGGGGACAGACCTCGAATCAAGCGACAGATCTTGACAACGGGGACAGACCTCAAATCAGACGGCAGATTCCTGACAACAGGGACAGACCTCTAAATAAACGACAGATTCCTGACAACGGGGACAGACCTCTGAATCAGACGACAGATTCCTGACAACGGGGACAGACCTCAATGTAGGAATGCACTTGAAAGTACCGAGGCTTAAGTTTAAATTTTAATAATGAAAGCTATCGCTTTAATGTGCGGCATCCTTGTGTTGAACGGTTGTGACGAGTTGGCAGAAATCCGCAAGTTGATTGTACCCGATTATTTCTTTCTGAACGATCAAAAAGAAGAATTCAAAACGCTCTTTAGTTTGTTGGAACAAGAAGCCGTGTCGACGAATGAATATTTTGCCCTCGTGCGGGAAATTGGAAACCGCTATTTAAAACGAAAAGAATATGCAAAACTGGTTAATTTTCTCAATACGCGTATACAAGATGCAGATCCTTTTAATGCGTACTATGCACTTATGATCGCTTTTGCGTATAAGCAGCAGGGCGCACTACCGGTTTCCGCACTGTATTTTAATTTAATTTTAAACAATTATCCCGATGTTTTTGTGCAGGATTCTTCGATTCATCTGGTATGTCTCAATGAACTTATCAAAATTGATACCGATCCTGAACAGCAAATACGGTATTATTTGGAATTAATTGAGCGATTCCCCAACGACATCGATCAAGGAATTGCATACTTTATGCTCGGACAAGCTTATGAAAAAAGCGGAGCTTGGAATAATGCTATTCAAGCGTATACAAATTATTTAAAGTACCCCGGCACGATTGTACCAGGACAGCCGGATTCGGATCACTATGCGAAACAATTGGTCGACTTCAATCGCTCATCAAAAGATTGGACCTTTGAAAGCCTCAACAGTTTGGTTGCAACGATTAAGGCGGCGCTCGACAGCGGTGACAGCGCCCGGTTGTGGCAACACCGGGCAAAGGTTAATTTTTTCGCCCGCTCATGGACTGAAGCAAACAGCGACGATTCCGGCATGGCAGACTTTAATATGAGTTACTTTATGCGGGGGCGGATCTCGTATACGAGCGCGCTTGACTCAAGTTCCACCGCAGCGGAAGCATATCTGCGGACATGGGGCTGGGCGCAGTATTCAACGTGGTATTTGTATTTCCGGAAAATTAACTTTCCGCTTGATCCGAGCATCCACGGGCGTTGGGAATGGGCGGGCGTCTATTACGGAGAAAAATTCTGAAATAAACTTGCTTGATGTTCTATTAAAAAGTATACTATCTTAAATCTTTATTACATGGAGGGGGAAAACCCAAAATCCTATGAAAAAACGTTCTATATGCTTTAGTATACTGTCTGGTATTGCACTCCTGTGCGTAATTGGATGCGCGGGAGCGCGAACAGTAGCACGCAGTGTGCAGAAAACGTACTCGTTTGAACTGGTCAATCAAGTATTCAGTTACGGTCAAGACACCACGAATGTTATTATTGATCTTGAAGAACCGATTCTTGACGCCGGAAGTGCTGTAGACGCAGACACATTCACAGTATTCACGACAAACAGTATCACAGTAGAAGGTCAGCCCGTTATAGCGTACGAGGGGCCGCGGACGGTAACGGGCGCATACGTGAGCGCCGGTGCCGAACTCACCTTCAATCAAGACGGCGCGGTGACCGTCGGTGCGCCGATAACCGGCACGGAAAAAGGACGATACATCGTGCTTAACCTTGAACATGGTCGGGTAAAAGTATCGGAAGGAACAGTTGAACGAAATTACGAAGATGCATACGAAGGAATACCCGGCGCCGGCACATTGCTCTACCGAGACGGTAGTAATTTTATACTTGATCTGGATTATCGGGTAACGGTGGCAAAAAACCTGCAGCTTACGGACGGCACAGTGCTTGGAGTGAATACTGCTTTGCTAAAGAGTACCGTTAAACCAGCGCACGAAGTGATTGCCGGTGAAATTAATCCGCTCGTTAATCAGTTTGTTGCCGGGACGTATAAACCGGAATTTCCGTATGACGAGAGCGATTATCTGGAATACCAGCTCTATACGCCGAATGATCCGGAAAATGTCCCGTTGGTTGTGTGGCTTCACGGTTGGGGTGAAGGAAGAAGCGCCGTCGGAATACAGAATCAAAATCTGCTCCGCGCTAATCAGGAGGGTGTTGCATGGGTAATTCCGGCAAGTCAAACAGTACGGAAAGCTTATGTATTAGTCCCGCAATCACCCAATTACGGGTGGTATGTTAAAGCACCGGCAGCGGATTTTAGAGGCTATAACGACGCAATCAGCCATGTAAAAGCAGTTATTGATAAGCTTATCAGTGATAATCCGGGGAAAATCGATCCAAACCGTGTGTATATTACCGGTGATTCTATGGGCGGTTTTGGAACATGGGGCATGCTCAGCACATATCCTGGGTTTTTTGCCGCCGCAATCATGGCTCCCGGTTATTTTGACCGTGAGGGAGAAAACAGTATGGCACCGGTGCTTACAGTGGAACAGATAGCTGCGCTTAAAGATACGCCGATTTGGGTACTTAATACCGGGGACGATTTTTCAAAAACAGCGGAAAATTATCAGATTTTTAAGGAAGCAGATAGTAATATCCGCTGGACCCATTATACCGATGCTTCTGAAGCACATGCCGGCACATGGAATATTGCCCACTGGGTATGGGTTCCCACGTTGCAAAATCGTCCTGCAACGGACGATCAGTATATCAAAGATGTTTATCCGACTGATCTGCCTGGACAGCACATTCTCGATTGGCTTTTTGCCCAGCGTAAATAGTTTTTAACCATAAAAACAACAATGGTTTTTTGTACCATTAAAAAATTTTAAGGAGTTGTTATGCACCGTCGCGTTTTTTTTATCACTGCTTTGATGTTAATTTCATTAACCTTTTGTGTTAGCTCTTCGGAATTATACAGTGATATTGATCCTCTCATCGATCCGGAACAGGTTAACCTTGATAGTCCTCGTCCGCTCCGCCACAGTACACAGATTTCCGAAGCGCCGGTGCATAATACAGCTCTGCCGGTTCTTCAAACAGTTTCTGGACTTGAACAAGAACAAACGCAACAGCTTATTAAATATTATTCGTCACCGCAACGGATTCGGTGGTTGAATACCGTTATGCTCCGCGCAGAGCCATATCTCGCATTTATTCGTCAAGAAGTTGAAATCCGCTCGTTACCACCGGAATTGATCTACATACCGTTGATAGAATCAGAATTTATAACGACCGCGCGAAGCCATTCTGGAGCCGCAGGGTTATGGCAATTTATGCCGAACAGTATAGCTTCACTGGATATGAAAATAACAGAATGGCATGATGAACGGTATGATTTTTGGAAATCGACAGTTGGAGCGCTCAAAAAACTTGAAGAAAATTATAGAGTATTAAATGATTGGCCGTTGGCAATAGCGGCGTATAATGCCGGTTTGGGAGCTATTCAGAATGCGGTCAAGAAAACGGGAATCCGGGATTATTGGCAATTGATTTCAAAAAAACATTTGAAAACAGAAACAGCGCTTTTTGTACCGAAATTATTAGCAATTTCGTATATTTTATCACACCCTCGCGAGTTTGATCTTGAAATGTTGTGGCCTCAACAGGTTACATGGCAACAAATACCGGTCAGTACTCAAATGGACCTTGGATTACTGTCGCACGCAAGCGGTATTTCGTATGAAGATTTGAAACGGGCAAACAGTGAATTAACCCGCGGTATTACGCCCCCTGATTCCCGCTATCACTTGAAAGTACGTACTGAAGATGCTCAAAAGGTGCAAGACGTGCTTGCACGTACTGATCTTTCGCTTACAAAATATCATGTGTATACGATACGTTCCGGGGATACGCTTTCTGAACTAGCACGGTATTACGGAGTTCCAGTACAGCAAATTATTGCAGCAAACCCCGGAGTACAGCCAACCGCTTTACAAATTGGCAGTCAATTAATGATTCCTGCATTTAACGACAACAGTGCGTATTCGGGAACAGCGCATACCGCCATTACAACTGTTTCTTTTAACGGTATGCATTTGGTAAAAAAGGGGGAAACGTTATATTCTATAGCATTGGCGTACCGTACGACACCGGAGATTTTAGCTCAGGAGAACGGAATGGAGATAACCGATGTCCTTCGCGAAGGAAAAACGTTAAAAACACCAACCCATTGAGAGGTGCATTACCGTGAACAGATTAGTGTTTTTTGTACTACTTATACGGAGTATTCCGCTCAGTGGACAGCAAAATATAGAAGTTTCCGGCTTTTTTGATTGGGAAAAGCAAAAGATAACTGTCACTACGTCGCTTGATCTGAATGAAGCGCATATTCGTTTACCAACCGGGCGGGTACAAGCTGAAAGGATGCTGGAAAGCGAATCGGTATATTTCATTCGCCCATTCTTGCTTGCTATGCCGGTTGATTCAGCGCATACAGTACAGGACAAGGTTAATCTTGGAGAGCTTTCGCTCCAACAAATTGATGCAATCGCACGCTCGGCGCAACGTTCTCCTTCAGTCTTATCCTCGGATTTAAAAACTATGCAGAATCAGTATATTATTGATATAAGTATTATCAGTGCTGCACTGATTCGCCATAAGGATGTTTCGGATATTTTTCGTGTTCTTATACCCAATCCAGCTCCAGCCTACAGTGGGATTATCATTATTGCTGACAAACCGTTACCGATACATGGAAGAATGACGCGTGCTCTTGCTGTCCCGGCGCTTTTTCCAAAAATTTGGGATACGGATATGAATTTAATCTATGAGCGGAATAATATAGACCCAACTGTTGTGCTTGTTTCTCCTATAGTTCATTACGTTCCAACGGAATCTATTTTCCGTAATACCCCTTCAGGCATGGATGCTGCATTGCTCAAAAAAGTTGGACCTAATCCGTTGCGCATTCTTGCCCGTGGAGTATTTGGTATTAAAACAACCGATATTTTAATTGATCCTGAAGATGCACGGCTCATTATTTCTACTGAAGAGAATCGGCAATTACTTCGCGAAGGGAAAGTGACTATCGTGCTTAATAGTGACGTGCTTAGTTCAAATTTTCAACGAAATTAAGGTATACTACATTGAGGAGTATGGCTGCTTTATGGAAAAAACGTTTGTTATGCTTAAACCTGGTGTCCTACACCGCCGTATCGTCGGGGAAATTCTCACACGGTTTGAACGAAAGGGACTTAAAATTGTTGCGCTCAAACTCATTCAACTGGACGAAGCGCGCGCGCGATCACACTATGCGGAACATGCCGATAAAGCATTTTTTTATGATCTGGCTACCTACATTGTATCCGGACCAGTTATTGCGTGCGTTCTTGAAGGAACTGATGCCGTTGCTATGGTGCGACGGTTAATTGGACCGACGAAAGTTCAAGAATCATTACCCGGCACCATACGAGGAGACTATGCGTATGCAACGCAGCTCAATATCGTACATGCTTCTGATTCAAAAGCAAGCGCACAGAGAGAATTAGCAATTTTTTTTAACAAAGATGAAATTTATGAATGGGAGGATGGTAATGCCGAATGGTTCTAATGTACCTCGCTGGAATCTTGATTCTATTTATACAACATTTGATTCAGAGGAATATAAAAACGATTTTGCTCATTTAAAGGAGCGTATCACGTCGTTCAACGACATACTTAAAGAGTGTGTGGACGAACCGGGGGAATATCTTGTACGGTGTATTCAAGCTCTTGAAGCAGCACATACCTATGCGGAAAATTTGAGTGCATACGCTGAAGCAGTGTATACGACAAATACACGCGATGAACGTGCATTACAGGAAATTAATACCCTTGAAACAGTTTGTTTACCGTTGAAAGCAGCTACAGTTAACTTCCGTCAACTTTTACTTAAATACCGTCATGCGGCTCAAGGAGAACAGTTGCATGCGTACCGTTTCTTTATTGAAGAGTCACTTGAAAAAGCTAAACACAGTATGTCACCAAAAGAAGAAGCTTTGGCTGACGATCTCCTCCGCACCGGAGGAGATGCGTGGACACGGTTACATGAATCGCTGACTGCTACCTTATCAGTGACATGGGATTTGAGAGAACAAAAAACTGTGACGGAGCTTCGTGAGTTGGCATACAGTCCAGACCGAACTATCCGTGAAAAAGCGTACCATGCAGAATTAACTGCTTGGGAATCGTTGGAAATTCCTCTTGCTGCGTGTTTAAACGGAGTCAAAGGGTGGGCGTTATCGATTGATAGCAGACGGAAATGGAAAAATGCGGTTAAAAAATCAATATTCTTGTCGCGTATCAATGAAAAAACACTGAAAGCGCTCATTACAACTGCAGAATATGCGTTACCGTTATTTCAGCGGTACTTAAAAGCTAAAGCAAAACTGCTTGGAATTCCGAAATGTACGTTTTATGATCTTTTTGCCCCAGTAGGAAACAGTAGACAGTGGACATGGGAAGAAGCGCAATCGTTTATTGTGCAACAGTTTAGCAATTTTGATCCGAATATGGGAATTTTTGCACAGAAAGCTTTTGATTCACAATGGATTGATGCTGAAGGGCATGAAGGAAAAGTCGGTGGCGCGTACTGCACAAGTTTCCCGCTTCGAGGAGAATCAAGAATACTCTGCAATTTCGACGGTTCTTTTGATTCAGTTACCACCGTTGCCCATGAACTTGGACACGCGTGGCATTATGAATGTATAAAAGATTTGCCGCATACTGACAGACAGTATCCTATGACTCTTGCTGAAACGGCGAGTACTTTTGCTGAAACCATTGTTTTTGAAGGCGCGCTTCAGCATGAAACAGAACCGCTTGCCCTCATTGAGAATAATTTAAAAGATTGCTGTCAAGTACTTGTCGATATTCTTTGCCGCTTTTATTTTGAAAAAGCGTTATTTGAAGAACGTTCCTCTGCAGAATGTTCTCCTCAGCGGCTCTGTGAACTTATGCTTGAATCACAGCAAAAAACGTATGGGGACGCTTTAGATTCTGCGTATTTACACCCATACATGTGGGCAGTAAAGTCTCATTATTACAGTGTCGCCCTTCCTTTTTACAATTATCCTTATGCATTCGGGCAACTCTTCTCTATTTCTTTGTATACTCAAGCTCAAGAAAAAGATTTTGCTCAAAGATACCGTGCATTGCTTCGTATAACGGGGAGTGCTTCATGTGAAGATGTTGCACAAAAAGCAGGATTTAATATAACAACGCCGATATTTTGGAAACAAGCTGTCTCTGTTATTAGACAACGAGTCCAGGCGTTTGAAAAATTAGCACGGAAAAAATAGGAAATACTCATGGAAAAAATGGAAAAAATTGCAAGTTTTACTGTTGATCATATTCGTTTATCTCGGGGAGTTTTCGTATCCCGCATTGACCGTTTCGGGGATACGGTACTCACCACATTTGATCTTCGGTTCAAAGAGCCCAATCGGGAACCCGTTATAGATATGCCGGTTATGCATACCTTTGAGCATTTAGGGGCAACATTTCTCCGTTCTCACACAGTATGGGGACATTCGATTGTGTATTTTGGCCCTATGGGGTGCCGGACAGGCTTTTATCTTATCGTTGCAGGAGCGTATAAATCCGTTGATATACTTCCTTTAATCCAAGAAATGCTTGAATGGATTATCCATTTTGAAGGGGATATTCCCGGTGCAGCTCCCAGCGACTGCGGTAATTGGCGTGAACATAATCTTGAAATGACCCGCTATGAAGCGGTGCGCTACCAAGAAGTACTGCAAAAGCCGGCAGAACATAACCTTCGATACCCTTGTGAAGTGCGATGCTAACATACATTGATTAAGAAAATGGCTTTTGCCGATACTAGAAATACGAGGAGTTCACAAGATCATCTATGAAACAAATTATTGCACTATTAAGTATAAGTTTTTTCGCGGTTACTGTCGGTGTTGCTCAAGAGGGGACCATTTTTACTCAAGAAGGGCTTGCAACATGGTATGGAGAAGCTTATCGCGGTCAACCAACCGCTTCGGGAGAAGTTTTTGACCCCGATGCACTCACTGCTGCACACCCAATACTGCCGTTTGGAACCTTACTGAGGGTAACAAATATTAAGAATCAGCGGCAAGTTGTTGTGCGCGTTAATGACCGCGGCCCCTTTGTTTCTTCGCGGATTATCGACCTTTCTCAAGCTGCAGCGCAGCAACTTGGACTCCCGCAAACCGGTGTAGCCGATGTAATTATTGAAAGTTTAACCCCGGTAAGCATTAATCCGGTACAACTTGTTACTGAAATACCGGCTCCTGAATTACAACCACGTACCCCTGTTCAACCGGCTCCATCCACTGCTCAATCAGCTCCGTCCACCGCTCAACCGGATCCGTCCGCAGTAAGTCCAACACCTGCGGCACAAGCACAACAAGCACCACAACGGACTGCTGCAGAAGTAAAACCAGCAATGCCGCCGCTTGGAACGAACAAACGGTATAGACTTCAAATCGGTTCGTTCAGAGTAGCACGGAATGCAGTCAGTACCTTCGATAGACTTAAGACAGTCGGTCTCAATCCTGCGTACGAGAAGTTTGACTCAAACGAAAATTCCTACTATCGGGTCGTACTTGCTGGTATCAGAGCAGAAGATGTAGCAGGTATTGCCGAAAAATTAGCAACTGCCGGTTTCTATGAAGTGCTGATACGGGAAGAACGGTAGCACGTGGCACATGAGTTTGATGCCGCTCTGCCATGGGTCATTCTTGCAGCATTAACCGATCCGGTTGCGCTCACATTAGCTCATGACTTGGCGCGGGCTATTGCACTCCTTCGCCGAGCGGCACACAAAAAAGCAATAGAACCTCCTATTCTTGATGCTTTAAAGGAGCAGGGAGAAAACGCGCTGATACTCCTCAATGCAGCAGCAACAGATGATTATGAACGGGATGGTTTTTCTTGGCGTGTTGGAGAAAGCCGTATTGAACTGTTTGCTGATTCTAACCGCGGGCTGTGTAAAGGACTTTTTGATCTCTTGATGAATATTGGCTTTCAATGGAAGGGCATACATACGGAGGTAGTACCAAAACCGCACCATGCGGCAGTGTACCGCCTCGCTTCAGTTTCAAATTACTGCTCTTCCGGTTCACGTAGTATGCAGCGCTTACTTATTCAACGAGAGATGTCAGCGGCAAAGCAGGAAAAATTGTTAAAGTGGGCATCAAGGAATAATGTTGACACGGTAATTTTTCCCCTGCAGGTGCGATCTTCTGCATTGATCTCTACAGCAAAAAACTATGCGTTTAGCATTGAACAGGGAGGTTGGGAATTATCGCGGTTATTACCGCGGCGGTATTTTTTGCTTGACCGCTCACTATTCCGCATGGCCTATGGAAAGCGCGACCGGTGGCACAACTTTTGTCCAACAAATCCCAATACGATAAAAATAATAAGAAAAGAATCTCAGCGGTTATTCCAACTGTTTCCTGAAATTCTCGTGTACCATATATGGCCTGACCGAGGGTATGAGCAGCAGTGGTGTTCCTGTCCGACGTGCCGGGCGTTCACTCCGGCAGAACAGAACAGAATTGCTTGTGACGCAGTTGCCGACGTATTACAACGCATCAAGCCTCGTGCTTCTTTATCTTACTATGAACAGAATACCGAGCGAAACGATATAGCATTAAGACCAAATCTATTCCGTATCGAAACGCTCCCAGAACAGGCGCAATCAGAACCCTGGATTCTTTTTTACCGCTAAACACCTCAAACATTTCTCTATTTTTCCACAAAAAGCATGTTTCTCTTTCTTAAGAGTACCTATCATTTTATTAAAATCAAACGACCGTTTTATTAAAATCAAACGACCGTTTTATTAAAATCAAACGACCGTTTTAGAAAATCAAACGACCGTTTTACAAAATGAAACGACCGTTTTACAAAATGAAACGATCGTTTTACAAAATGAAACGACCGTTTTGAAAAATGAAACGACCGTTTTACAAAATCAAACGACCGTTTTGAAAAATGAAACGACCGTTTTGAAAAATGAAACGACCGTTTTAGAAAATGAAACGACCGTTTTAGAAAATCAAACGGCCGTTTTGTTAAAATGAAACGACCGTTTTAGAAAATCAAACGGCCGTTTTGTTAAAATGAAACGACCGTTTTAGAAAACCAAACGACCGTTTTGAAAAATGAAACGACCGTTTTGAAAAATCAAACGGCCGTTTTATTAAAATGAAACGAGGTCTGTCCCCAGATCAACGGGGGTCTGTCCCCGAACAACAGAGGTCTGTCTCCAGAGATGCTGAAGAGGTTGTTAAGAGTCAAAACAGTTGAAATAATATTGACGAAATAAAATTATCACAGTATAGTACTTGATAAGAAGTAGACCATCATCTACTCTTTTTTACGTGTCTTTTAAAGAGGGCCGTAGTCAGAAGGTTGCTAAACTTACGCTGACTACGGATTTTGTACACGTAGTACATGACAAACATAGTATAGAAATACCAAAACAGTCAATGTACTCCGTGTTCTCCTCTTTACTATAGAAATCCAACGTTGTTGGATAATATTTATTAAAGGAAGATTCTATACAAAAGAGTCTTTTTATTCCAGAAATAGGAGGCAAGGTTGAAGGAATAAGAACAGAAAAGTAACCCCTTAGAACACGAGGAGTTCGCATTCATGAAGGCTTCCCTGCACGGAGGAAGCCTTTTTTTTATCTATTAGGGATAGGCCGCTCACAGAGACAGACCTCTTACAGGAAACAGACCTCTTGTCTGAAGAGAATAACCCCCTGCTTTTACTTTTAAAATCACACGACCATTTTAGAAAACCACACGACCATTTTAGAAAATCAAACGACCATTTTAGAAAATCAAACGACCGTTTTACAAAATGAAACGACCGTTTTGTTAAAATGAAACGACCGTTTTACAAAATGAAACGACCGTTTTAGAAAATCAAACGACCGTTTTACAAAATGAAACGACCGTTTTATAAAATCAAGCGACCGTTTTATTAAAACGATACGAGGTCTGTCCCCAAAACAACAAGGGTCTTCCCCAAATCGATAGGGGTCTGTCCCCGAATCAACAGAGGTCTGTCCCCAGATCAACAGAGGTCTGTCCCCAGATCAACAGAGGTCTGTCCCCAGATCAACAGAGGTCTGTCCCCGAATCAACAGAGGTCTGTCCCCAATCAATAGGGGTCTGTCCCCAGATCGAGGTCTGTCCCCGAATCAACAGAGGTCTGTCCCCGAATCGATAGAGGTCTGTCCCCAATTAACAAGGGTTTTCCCCAAAACAACAGAGGTTTGTCCCTGAATCAACAGAGGTCTGTCCCCAGATCAACAGAGGTCTGTCCCTGAATCAACAGAGGTCTGTCCCCAATCAACAAGGGTCTGTCCCCAATTAACAAGGGTTTTCCCCAAAACAACAGAGGTCTGTCCCCGAATCGATAGAGGTCTATCCCCAATTAACAGGGGTCTGTCCCCAAAACAACAGAGGTCTGTCCCCGAATCGATAGAGGTCTATCCCCAATTAACAGGGGTCTGTCCCCGAATCGATAGAGGTCTGTCCCCGCAACAAGCTAACTCTTGCCGAATATCCCAAAGAGAGCTATGCTCAAAGCATACAGAGCTTGTACTACTGTATGAGGAGACTTAAAAAACCTATGATAATAGAACTGTTAAAGCGAGGAAATATTTGGTATGATGTGCCGGGAAAAAATGTTACGGACGTGCTGAGTGCCGTTGTACAGACTGTGCCGTTCCCTCCAACCCTGAACCAAGACATTTTGTTGTCCGCAATGCTTGAACGGGAGGCCTTTATGCCGACTGCTGTTGGGAAGGGCATTGCTATGCCGCACCCGCGCAATCCGCTGGTCAACAGGGATGAAGACCAATTAATAAGCATTCTCTTTTTGCAGTGCGAAGTTGATTGGAAAGCTTTGGACGGAATACCCGTCTCGACCGTTATGCTCATTATTTCTGCCTCTGCAAAACAGCATGTACAAACCCTTTCGTATCTCAGTTTTTTCTGCCAGCATGAAGCATACCGCAATCTGTTGACCCGCCGTTCTTCACAGGAAGAAATTGTACAGTATATGGAACGGGTAGAAAAAACATGGCTTTAGAAGAAGATACTATTGAAAAAAGAAAAAATAAAGCTATTGAACTCCTTTCAGAACAGTATGCACAGAATGGACTTTCGGTTGAAGAATATGAGCGGCTCGTTGAATATATTTATAAATCTGAAAGTCCCAAAGAATTAAGTTTAATAGAGTCGCTTGTCAACGAGCAAGTTCGGCAGCACCCGCTCTCCTCTGCTCAACCCCAACAAACATCTAGCAAACGAAGCACTATAACGATATTGGCGAGCCGCGAAACGACCGGAATCAAACTCCATACGTTGCAAAGTATTATCACTGTCTTAGGCGACCACACGACAACTATCAGTGACGGAGACTTACCGCCCGGACCAACTTATCTCGATATAACGAATATACTTGCAAATAATACTGTATGGGTTGATCCGGGAATAACGGTACGCATTGAGGCTATGCCGATTTTAGGAAACGTCAGTATTGACCGGAATGTTGAGCAGCGGGTGCGTGTCGGCAGTCCAGAATTAATTGTAACCGGTATCACCGTATTAGGAAATATTGTGGTAAAAGTGAAAAAAAAGCCGTATCATTAAAACAGTAAAGGTTTTATTCTGTTTTAATACTATGAAATATATGCTTTTTTTCTTGTCTTTATCTGTATCTTGTACGTCATTTGGAGTCATTAATATGCCGAATCTGAACTATCCAATCATATTAGTACACGGTATTGGTGCCAGCGATCAAAAAGGACGGTCGTGGGGAAAAATACCGGAAACCTTGGAAGACCACGGAATTGAACTGATATTAGGAAATACCGATGCGTGGGGAACATACGAATCGAACGCCGTATTACTGAAAGCAACTATTGAATCGGTACTGCAGGAACGGGGCGTTGAAAAAGTTAATATCATTGCCCACTCAAAAGGGGGCATTGATTCCCGGTATTTGATATGGCGCTATGATTTCGGAGACAAGGTTGCAAGTTTAAGTACGGTATGCACACCACACAAAGGTTCGATCATTGCTGATATGATTTACGATAATAGCATTATTCACAAGGAACCGTTTTTGAAATTGTGGGAATTAATTGGAGAATGGTATCAAGACAGCAATCCGGATATGTATAATGCCGGTTATCAGTTAACTACGAAACACATGCAATCCTTCAATGAAACCGTTCCTCCGGACAAGCGGGTCTATTATCACAGTTACTATACCAAGATGGAAGATCCCTTTGATGATATTTTCTTATCTGAACCGTATAGAATTTTGAAGCAGAACAACGGCGATAATGACGGTTTAGTCAGCGTAGAATCTGCTATGTGGGGAGAGGAATCGACGTACATTCCTGGACGTCTGTCGCACCGTGACATTGTCGGTCTTGGGAAGACGCTGCCTCACGGTAATGATATTGCGTCAATTTACTTGGGAATAATCAATACTTTGCGTGTAAAAGGTTTTTAATAACACCTATGAAAACGAGGGAAATACTCTTGAAATAAAGGTATTGAATGGTTAAACTGCGATCATGTTGTTTCAGAAAAAGAAAGCAATTCCGATTATTTTAGAAACGCTTCCCGAAGATTTAGTACAGTTTAAACCAATTTTTGGCATAAAACCGGGTATTTATCTTGGGATAGTGTATAGCGTGCTTATCCTCGTGCTACTGTTTTGTCTCCTCGTGCTTCCGGGCATCCTTAAACCCGGTTCTCTGCTCGTTGTGACGAGCACTCCTGAAGGTGCAGCGGTGCGAATTGACGGAACATACTATAACAGTACGCCGTGTACTGTATTCGTTCCAAGCGGCGAACACAATATCACGGTGCTGCTTTCTCATTTTACCACATACGAACAGAATATCACGGTAAAACCCAGCATTTTTGCTTCGTTATTTTTCCCGAAAAAAGTACCGCTCAATGTTAGCCTTGAAACACAAGAGCCTGTTCAAGTGCTTCTGGAGGGGGTAAAAGAATTTGCGGCGTGGTCATTTGTTGGAGAAACAACGCCTGCCTATCAAATTCCTTCTGTACTGTCTGAGTCGGTATACCGCGCTTCATACGATGATTCAGAAACGCTCAACGGCATTTTTATGGAAGCTGCCCGGTTTACGGCAACTAAATCTTCGGCGCGTGATTTGCTCCGTGCAAAAGTGCTGGGAGATAACAACGGTTTAGCAACATCTCCATTGAGTTTACTAAAATCTGCCGAAGACATTATCCGCTACCTTTCAGATAATCCGGAGACCGCTCCATGGCTCAAAGGGATTATCGTTCCGGAAGATACACTGTCATGGTTTCAAAAACGTGTGGAACGCACCGTTGAACCTACTGAACCAGGACAAAGAGTTCTCGTAGAATCGTTATGGTTTCGGGATATAGGCCCCTTTTTGATAGCCGAAGACGAAGTAACGAGCGTATCATGGGACAGATTTATCGAAGTAAGACCAGAATGGAAGATTGAAAATACCGGATTCTGGCTTGAATCTCCCACGATTGCTGGAACAACATGGTATGCCGCTCAAGCTTACTGTGAATGGTTGACTACCTTACTGCCAAGCACATTGGCACATTACACAGTGCGGCTTCCCACTGAAACAGAATGGGAACAAGCCGCCCGTGCCGACGTGTATCTCAACGATATAATTGGCGGTTTATGGGAATGGTGCGACGATTATTACGTGCCGTTCAATGATTTACCCCGAGGAATCGCTATCGAAGGTCCCTATCGATCGGTACGAGGTGGTTCATGGGTCAATGCTCCTGCTGTACTCAGTATTAGTACTCGCGGTTCCCTTCCTCCTGATATTCGATCATATTTTGTTTCATTTCGCCCCATCATTGTGCCGCGATAAACTGTTGACGGAATTTAATTTGTTTGTCATTATAATTTGCATGTTAAAAGGAAAAATGGAACGACGAGAAAATATTCGGTATCCAACAGAAGCGCATGCAATTATTACAACTCTGTTGATTGGGGAAGCAATACTTCAAGATATAAGCATTACTGGTTGTTGCATAGAATATACTGTGCAGGTGCCGGTGAGTGTTGGCGAACCGTTAATCATTAAGATAATACCGGAACCTGCTGCAGGCATTGGTGAATTTACTGTTATTGGAGAGCCATGCTGGATTCGATCGATAAATTACTCATGTGAAATTGGTTTTCTTTTTAAAGAATATCCCAAAGGAAAATTTTTTGAACGTTATGTTGATTACTTAAGTTATAAGTCTCAAAAAAACTAAAAAGTAACATTGTTGTAATCACGGACGACTTGAATTTCAGAATGTACATCACCGTGTATTTCTTGTGCAGCGTTGAGTGCTGTCTCTGCAAGGGGTAGTGAATTTGCTACTCCGTAGAGCGTTACTTTTCCTTTTACAGAGGAAACTTCCAGAAAATGAATGGGTACTCTTTTTTTGTAGAGAATATAGTGTTTCACATCCTGTCCAAGCTTTAAATCTTTGATTGCGAGTGCCGATTGTTCTTCAATTTCTGAAGTAATTGTCCGTTTGAGCGTACATTGAACAAGTTCTGCACAGAGTGCCGGGTGTAAAACTCCCGTATTGAGCGTTAAATGATATTGATCGCTGGCTCTCCAGTTTGATTCGAAAAAATAAAGGTGAAAACCAATTTTGTTTTCGTCACTTTGCTCGATGATGTGGTGAGCCGCTTTTTCGTCACAGTGAAAGTAACTTTCTACCCGTCGGAGCCGTATTTCAAGCGGCGCTGTTAGAAACAATGATATAATTCCCGGAATCCCTTTAAATAACGTTGCAACACCACGTCCAATAAAAACCGAGTCCCCTTTTTCTGCCTCCTCAATGAATGCTGTTTTAAGATAATGAAGATAATCGTCCCTCTCGTGAGAGAGTGAAGCAAAAAAAGAAGGTTTTCGCTCGTCATATTTTGCTAATTGTTCTTCTGCAATACCAAGAGTTTTAATACGTTCTTCAATACTGTGCTTGCTTACAAGCCGGTACCCAAGAAGTCTTACTAATTCTTGAGCAACTTCGTCGCCAAGCGCCGCTAACTCGCGGGCAATAGTTATAAGTGCCACAATTACCCCACAATATGTATGATATGTATGTTTTTAAGCGTTATTATTCGGAGTTTTCAATTTCTCGATAATTTCCTGCATAACTCTGTCACAATCGTTATAATCAACTTGACATGTTCCAACTTGTTTATGTCCTCCACCACCATATTTAAGCACTAAGCTCCCGATATCAACAGTACATGTACGATTAATAATACTGTAACCAACGGTAACGGCACAGTTAACTTTTTGCTTACCGTCAATAACCCATACTGTGACGTTCTGTTCCGGGAATAGCGTGTAAATAATAAACCGATTTCCTGCACAAATAGGATCAACACCGCGGAGATCGACAATGATAACATTATCTTCAGTGCGGGCATATTTTTTCAGCATTTCTTTGAACGGTCCCTGCTGTTCAATATAGACATCTATTCGCTCTTTAACGTCCGGCATAGTGAGAATCTCATCAATGCTTTTTTTTGCACACGCGATAGCAAGTTGTTCCATTAATTCATAATTACCAATGGTAAAATTTCTAAATCGACCAAGTCCTGTTCGAGGATCCATAATAAAACCGAGTAAAACCCACCCTTTGGGGTCAGTAATCTCATCAATGCTCAAGCGTCCGGAATCTACTTTATCAACATACTCAATCATTCGTGCAAAACGTCCTAACTCAGCGTCTCCTCCGTAAAATTCGTAGACTACGCGTGCACAACTTGGTGCTTTTCTTGAAGCTCCCTCAAAGTACGTTTTTCGTCCAAGCCGCTCTGTTTCACTTGAATGGTGATCAAACCATAGACGACATCCCGGTACATACGGAATATTTGCAAGAATATCTTTGTCCGTCACCTGTACCAATCCATCTTGTATATCTTTGGGGTGTACGAATTTCCATTCGTCAATAAGCCCTAAATACTCGAGCAATGCCCCACATGCCAATCCGTCAAAATCTGACCTTGTTACTAAGCGCATATTTCACCTCTTAATGAGTATACTATACCTCAACAATTATTGCTAGCTAGAAAAAACATTGAATTTTAAATGCAATACCTATATATTGTTGTATATGCTTATTAAAAGCACAAGAAATATAATGTATGGATAATATAATTACTATCAGTATAGTTGGTATTCTCCTTGTTTTTTCAGCATTTTTTTCTGCAAGTGAAACTGCTTTTTCTTCAATAAATAAAATAAAACTGAAAAATATGGCTTCACAAGGGAATAAAAAAGCCAAACAAGTACTTGATCTTACAGAACGTTATGACACATTACTGTCAACAGTACTTATCGGCAATAATATTGTAAATATCGCTTCTTCAGCTCTCTGCACAGTATTTTTTATTGGAATTTTCGGTTCTTCCGGATTAAGCATTGCAACGATTCTTATGACTGTGGCAGTACTTCTTTTTGGAGAGATTACTCCAAAAACAATAGCAAAAGAAATACCAGAACAGTATGCTATCGCTACGGTACAAATATTGAAATTGATTATTATTCTCCTAACTCCCTTTAATAAACTTGCTTCCTTATGGCAAATGTTTATTATTCATATATTTCATGTGAAAAAAATGAACACAATTACTGAAGCCGAATTACTGACATTTGTACAAGAAGCTCGTCAAGACGGTAGCATCAATGAACGAGAAGAAACATTGATTCGCCGCACGATAGCATTCGACGATATAACGGCCGGAACAATTTGTACTCCGCGCATTGATGTTGTTGCGGCTGAACTCCATGAATCCGTAGAATCCATCGAGGAAAAATTCCGTATCAACGGTTTTTCACGGTTGCCGGTATACGAAAAAACAATTGACCGTATACAGGGAATTATTTTATTGAGTGATTTTATGTGGAATAAAAATATACTCGCAATTATAAAGCCGGCTGTTTGTGTTATTGCTTCAATAAAAATTACCCGGTTATTAAGCATTTTTCAAGAAAGACAAGCACAATTTGCAATCGTGGTTGACGAGTTTGGAGGAACCGTCGGGATTATCACAGTAGAAGATATTATTGAAGAATTGGTTGGAGAAATTTGGGACGAGCGAGACTCCGTGTATGAATCTATCACACAACTTAACGACCATACTTATCGTGTTAACGGACAGTTTTCTTTTACCAAGATGCTTGAATACTTTGGACTTGAGTCTGAACAAAAGCATAGCACGGTGGCAAACTGGATTATGGAACAAGCTGGACGGTTACCGAAAGAAGGGGAACAGTACGCATTCAAAAATTTGATGCTGACCGTTTCAGCTATGCACCGTCACCGAGTCAGTGATGTAACGGTGCAGAGGAATACTCATTGGAAATCATAACAGTCTCGAGCGCAGACCTCGACAATGTCGTTGAAATCTATCAAAAAGTAATTAAAAAAATGCAGCAGCATGCTATTTTTCAGTGGGACGATAGTTATCCGAGCCGCGCTTTATTGCAAGAAGATATTACAAAAAAACAGTTATATGCCGGAATATTGCATGGCGATATAGTGTCTCTTTTCGTGTTAAATCATGAATCAGATCCTGATTATATAAACGGAGCATGGAATTATACGGAAGACAATTACTGTGTTCTGCATCGATTGTGTGTACGGTGCGAGTTTCAAGGACATCGGATAGGAATAAAAACAATACAAACGATAGAGCACTATTTAAAGAACCGTGGAGTAGAATCGTTAAGATTCGATACGTTTTCACAAAATTTCATTGCGCTCCGATTGTATACAGCGTTGAACTATACCGTTGTTGGAAGCATGCAGTGGCCGCGCGGTATATTTTACCTCTATGAAAAATTGCTTTAATCCTATTCCCTCGTATGGGAAAAGCCTTGTAACTCGCGTTGTTTTTTACTAGAATACGAGTATGAATGTAGATATATTTCTCCATAAATTAACTGTCGTAACTGAGAATATACTCAGCCGCCGCAGAAAAAAGATACGGATAAGGAAGGAAAAACAGCAAAATAAAAACTTTATTGTCGATTGGCTTGAAGCGTTGCTTTGGGCTGCAGGAGTTGTACTCCTTATCAATCAATATCTTATTCAGGCGTATCAAATCCCTTCCGGCTCTATGACTGATACACTCATGATAAAAGATCATATTTTTGTAAATAAGCTTATTTTTGGGCCCGAAATACTTCCCGGCTTAGGGAAAATTCCCAGTCCCTTTAAACCACAGCGCAACGAGGTTATTATTTTTGAGAATCCTTCATATATTTCTCGCGGTCCTTTGTTTGATATTATACAACGCATTTTGTACATGGTAACGTTTTCATTCGTGGATATTGACCGTGAAGAATCGGGAGAACCGCGGGTACATTTTTTGATTAAACGGGCAATTGGTATGCCGGGAGATACTGTGGTACTTGACCGCGGAGAAATTCTCATCCGTTTTGCTGGGGAAAAAGATTTTATACCAGAACGTGAATACAACCGTCAACGTGCATTTTCGCACACGTTAAGCCGTCTTATGGAAACCCACCAGTATCCGACCCTTGAATATGCGGGAACGTTGTCTGCTTATCAGGATTTAAAGCTTAATCCGCCCGATCTGATCGTTGAAGCAGCACGCCCTGCCGCAAATCTTCAATACCCGGATTATTTTGCGTATGAAAAAGCACGCCTCCAGTTTTTACAAGCAGCAAATCCTCAAGAGAACCGGTACCGTATGCGTCTTGCGCAACTTTCACAGGGCTGGTATATCCCTGAAGGTCGTATTTTTCCCCTCGGCGATAACCGTGACAATTCCCGCGACGCACGGTATTTTGGAGCAGTACGAACAGCAAAAGTGCTGGGTCAAGGGACATTCATCTATTGGCCGCTCGGACGCATTGGGCTAATAGATTAGGGGTATGTGCATGAGGACTCATCGACGTTCATTCATCGAACAAAAAACAAAACGGAATAAACTGGTACGCATTGCACTCTATGGAGTGATTGCAATTACGGCATACAGCATATTAACATCACTCGTATTTTCAACGCACACATTAGACAATAACAGTATGAAACCTCAACTTCGTGCCAAAGACCGGTTTATCGTTTCTTCTCTTGCAGTACGTTCTTCGTTAACCAAGCTTGGACTTTTTGAGCATGCAGTGCCGTTTAATCGGGGCGATATCGTACTTATTGATCGAAAGCGTACAAAAATCCCCAATATTATCGTTGTTGTAGCGGATAGCATTGTACGGTTTTGTACACTTCAAACGGTAAGTTTGCTCAGTAACCATGAAAATTTTTATATAAAACGGGTCGTTGCTTTACCGGGAGACGAAGTTACCGTGAGTGGGTTTGTCTGCCGAGTGAAGCAACGCGGCGAAAGTTATGCGGTTACTGAGTTGGAATTAACAGACAAGCCGTATAATATTGATATCCCTCAAGTGCCGGCGTTATGGGACGAAAGCTTGCCTTTTGCAAGTTCCCAAGAGACGGTTATTGTTGGAGAGCAAGAATGTTACGTTGTTTCAGACGACCGAAGTAATACCAACGATTCTCGTACATGGGGGCCAATCCCGCTCTCTATGGTAACCGGGCGCGTCATGTTCCGCTATTGGCCATTGAACCGTCTCGGCGTTCCATGATCGCTTCTCTCTATGTTCATGTACCGTTTTGTGCGAATATCTGTGATTACTGTGATTTTTATTCAACATTAAATCTTAACTTCATTGAACCGTACCTTCAGCGCGTGCAAACGGATATTCAAGATCAACTGCACGCATACTCCATTGAATCTATTCCGACGGTGTTTATTGGCGGCGGGACGCCTTCAATACTGGGACCTCACGGCATTGAGCGGCTCCTCAAAAGTATTCCTTTTGAACCAGACATTGAAGTTACCGTTGAAGCAAATCCTGAATCCCTCAGTTATGACTTTCTGAGTGCATGCCACACTAACGGCGTGAATCGGTTGAGTGTCGGCGTACAAACGCTTAACGAGCGTTCACTCGATGCCGTACATCGGATTAGAACCGGTGATATTCTTAAAAAATTAGCACTTGTGCAGACTGTATTTCCTGACTCTTTTTCTGTTGATTTAATGAGCGGGTTGCCGTTTCAAACAGTGGAGAGCCTGTGCGCTGATATTAACACTGTATGTTCATTTAATCCCGCCCACATATCGCTCTATGCACTCACGCAAGAAACGCAACCGGACAATACGGATTATGCAGACGAGCTTTATTGTGTCGGGCAGGAGCTGCTCCGGCAATCGTATAGCCAATATGAGGTATCCAATTTTGCCAAAAAAGGAAAACGGTGTATGCATAATGTTCGATACTGGCGCATGGAACCGTGGCTTGGAGTCGGTCCGTCTGCTTCGGGAACATTGATTGACGATTCAACGGCTACCGGTGTTCGGAACAGCTATAAAGCCGACATTGAAGCCTATATTCGGGGTGAAGCGCCGCTTCACGAGCCGTTGGATTATCTCACGCTCATGAAAGAGACGGTGCTTATGGGTTTTAGATACATCGACGGTGTAGATACTCAACTGTTTTCCCGTCGGTTCAAGCTCACCCTTGAACAGTGTATTCCGTCAACGCTTGAACGGTGGAAACCGTATATGAAAGACGGCGCACTGACTTCAAAAGGCTTACTCATGCTTAACCGATTTTTAACCGAAGCCTTTATAGAATTAGAGCAATAGGGGCAGCAGAACGGGGACAGACCTCTGAATAAAAAGCAGCTTATACATCCTTAACAGGTATGGCACTTAAAAATAGAGGAAATACCTCTCACGGCAATACCTATTCAGAAATAAATAGATGGTTAATGAACCTCCAATATCCCCATATCAAAGCTCTTTTTATACAAATTATCGCTGAAGCGTATCAAAAATATAGCTTCAAGCTGTGGAACTTCTGTATTATGGATAACCATATTCATTTCCTTATAACACCAGGGAAAGATGGTAGCCTTTCTCTGATTATGAAATGGATAAAGATGGTTTTTACTATTCGGTGGAACAAACTGCACGGAGTACAGGGACACTGGTGGGGAAATAGATTTCATGCACGGGTGATTGAAAGTAAAGAAGATTTCCTCAGAGTATTTCGGTATATCAACAAGAATCCAGTGAAAGCCGGGTTAGTGACCCAAGTGAAAGAATGGATATTCGGCGGATTACATCATTATCTTCACAATATTCTGCATACTGTAACAACCTTTCCAGACTTCCTCGCTAAGGTCTTCACAGAAGCGGAGAGCTAAACGGAGGTCTGTCCCCAAGTTTCGGACATTCCCGAAAGGTCTTCGGACATTCCCGAAAGGTCTTCGGACATTCCCGAAAGGTCTTCGGACATTCCCGAAAGGTCTTCGGACATTCCCGAAAGGTCTTCGGACATTCCCGAAAGGTCTTATGATTCAGGAGGTCTTCCCCGTTTTCAGAAATTTGTCGTTCTGATTCAGAAGTCTGTCCCCGTTTATAGAATCTGCCATTCTGATCCGGGTCTGTCCCCTCTTAGAAAGAAGAAAAGTATTAAGAGTCTTAACTCTTTTTTGCAAATTAGCTATACTTAATATATGAGTGATTATTCAGCCCAAAATATTCAAGTTTTAAAGGGACTCGAAGCGGTTCGATTGCGCCCTTCTATGTACATTGGCAGTGTTGGCATTGAAGGTTTGCATCAACTGGTATTTGAAGTGATTGATAATTCAATTGACGAGGCTTTGCAGGGCTTTTGCGACACGGTGACCGTGGTTTTGGAACCTGATGATATAGTGCGGGTAGAAGATAATGGAAGAGGTATTCCGGTTGATATTCACCCGGACGAACAAATAAGCGCTCTTGAACTCGTTATGACTACCTTACATGCGGGCGGTAAATTTGATAAAAAATCATACAAAGTTTCCGGCGGCTTGCATGGGGTTGGAGTATCGGTGGTAAATGCGCTTTCACAGTGGTGTGAAGCCACAGTGTATACCGGAAACGCCGTGTACATACAACGGTATAAGCTTGGTATTCCTGAAACATCGATTACAAAGATCGGTACAACCGATAAGCGAGGCACCACGATTCGCTTTAAAGCTGATTCCACTATTTTTGAAACGATAACTCCTCATTTTGATACCCTTTCTAACCGTTTACGGGAACTTGCCTTCCTTAACAAGGGTCTTTCTATAGACATTCGTGACGAACGGTTAGAAGAGCCGAAAGTTAATCAGTTTTGTTTTGAAGGCGGATTAAAAAGTTTTATTGAATATCTCAATAAAGGAAAGACAGTTCTTCATGCGGAACCAATCGTTATTAACAGTATTCACGATAATGTTGAAGTTGAATGTGCAATCCAATACAACGATAGTTATAATGAAGTAATTTTTACTTTTGTCAATAATATCAATACGCGCAACGGCGGAACCCATTTAATTGGGTTTAAAATGGCATTGAACCGTTGCATCAACGAGTTTTTCAAAAATTCAAAATTAGCAAAAAAGCTTGAAGAATTCCTTTCCAACGAAGATATCCGAGAAGGGCTGACGGCGATTTTATCCCTCAAAATTCCAGAACCACAGTTTGAAGGACAAACGAAACCAAAATTAGGGAATCCGGAAGTAAAAACGATTGTTGAAACAGTGATCGGAGACTATTTGGGGAATTATTTTGATCGAAATCCTCAGGTTATTGCCAGTATTTTAGAAAAATTACTCCTTGCAGCACGGGCGCGTATTGCCGCTCGTCAAGCCCGTGAAGCAACACGGCGAAAAAGTTTAATGGACAGTATCGGCTTACCGGCAAAATTAGCCGACTGTACAGAAAAAGACCCGGCATTATCCGAATTGTTTATCGTTGAAGGAGATTCAGCAGGCGGTTCGGCAAAAATGGGGCGTAACCGTTACAATCAAGCTATTTTGTCGCTCTTTGGAAAAATGCTTAACGTAGAAAAAACAAGACTAGAAAAAGTTATTTCAAATGAAAAACTACAACCAGTCATTGCAAGTATCGGCGGCGGTGCCGGAGTAGATTTTGATATTGCAAAAGTTCGATACCATAAAGTTATCATTATGGCAGACGCTGACGTTGACGGTTCGCACATTCGTACGTTACTTTTAACGTTTTTTTACCGCTATATGACTGCTTTAATAGAGCAAGGGTATGTGTATTTAGCAATGCCTCCCTTGTATAAAATTTCCTATGAAAAAAAGATATTTTATGTGTATGATGATGCTGAAAAAGATCGCATTATCAAAGAATCCGGACATAACAGTGAAAAAATAGCGGTACAACGGTATAAAGGATTGGGAGAAATGAATCCGGAACAACTGTGGAATACTACTATGGATCCGTCGCAACGGAACATTGTACAAATTTACTTGGATGATGCAGTTGAAGCGGAACGTATTTTTTCAACGCTTATGGGCAGCGATGTAAGCCCACGGCGTGCTTTTATTGAAGAAAATGCCCTATCAGTTTCAAACTTAGATGTGTAAATCTACACAAGCGGGCATATATTTTTGGAGGTTTGTATGAAACGGTTTATAATTATTACCGCGATAGCAGCGCTTTGCGTAGGAACTGTGTATGCGCGCGGGGTACTTCAGGATGATAAGCGAGCGGTTCTTGATTTTACCGCAGTGCAAGACAAATCATGGACGTTGGTTGAAATAGCGCACGAATCAGGTTCAATACTGCTTGATCGGAATGCGTATCAAGCAACAAATCATGGGGATATTTTCACGATTCAATTTAGCAAAGACGGTCAATTTTCGGGCAAAGCTTCTCCGAACCATTACCGCGGTACCTATACCTTTGGGGTTCATCAAAGCCTTTCGCTTGGACAGGCAGCCGCAACGCTTATGATGGATTTAAATGCACCGTCAGAACTTTCTGAATCAACCTATTTCGCGTATTTGTCGTCTGTGCAAAGATGGGAATTGATAGGGTCTACCTTGGGACTTGAAACAAGGGATGCCGAAGGCAATGCGCTCCTGCTTATTTTTAACTAATGTCTATTGAAAAGGTACGTGAGGCTCTCCGCCGATTCGGACGCGAACAGGCAATCATAGAATTTGATTCTTCAACTGCAACAGTTGCCGAAGCGGCCGTTGCACTCGGTGTAGACGCCGCACGTATTGCAAAAAGTATTGCAGTGCATGTGAGAGATAAAACTATTGTTATAGTTATTGCAGGGGATATGAAACTCAGTAACCGCAAATTTAAAGAGCAATTCAAAACTAAATTGACTATGCTTTCTCCTGAAGAAACCCTTGCCTCCACGGGACACCCCGTGGGCGGAGTCTGTCCGTTTGGGTTACCGGAAGGGGTAGATGTCTTTTTAGACCATTCGTTACGGCGTTTTGAAACAGTATTTCCTGCATGTGGCAGCGCTCATTCGGCAATTGCATTAACGCTGCACGATTTAGCACTATTTTCAAATAATTGTGCATGGGTTGATCTTTGCCAAGAACGGAGCGGGTAGTGGCGCTACAGTATGTACCCGGTATTGGAGCAGTAATTTATCCTTACTATGACATCGATAAGTTTGTTGATATGCTTCTTAAACTACAGTATGACGAAGAATTTTGTATTGCTTTTAGCTTTAACCCTTCATTTTTATCCCGACTCATGGAAGGAGGGTTTTTAGTTATGGCACAATCAGATTTTATTCTTCCCAAAATTCACAGAGAGCGTTCCATACTCTTTTTTGATAAGCTTCACATTAAACGATCCATTAAACATGTTTTACCGTGCTATGAATTACGGTTTGATACTGATTTTGATAGTATTGTTAATAGGTGTATTAACATACACGGTTCCGGGTGGCTTACTCCTTATTTAATACACAGTATCCGCGCGCTCCGGTATAAACCTATCGGCACAGCACGACCGGTTTCTTTTGGTCTCTACCGTAATGACGTTTTAAAGGCTGGAGAATTTGGCATCATTGTCGGTTCTGTGTACACAAGTTATTCTGGATACTATCAGGAAGCAAATGCCGGAACGGTACAGTTGATACTGATGATAGAATATTTACGTGACTATGGGTATGCGTTTCTTGACCTTGGCATGCCGCTCGATTATAAAGCTGACTTAGGAGCGGACGTAGTCGATACCCGTACCTTTGTTCAACTTTTTCGTGCCGCCCGCTTTGAACAACCGCCTATAAAGCCGTTTCTGTCTTCTGCCCTTACGTCCGCCTAAAAGTTGGGTATTTGTGAGTAAGCATTTAAAAAAAAGTAGCAGCCATCAAGAGCAAAACCATATATATATTCAACTACCACTGGGACAAGCCCAGTGGATTGTAAATAGCTACACCGGCTGCAACGGTGGTTATCGCTTCTACTATTGGCTGGTTGAAAGCAGCCTGTCCCAATTACAAGATTGGGCATGGTTAACGGTGCATCCCGCTTCCGTTTTCATTAAGGATAGTTTTTTTTTGAT
>JAISSB010000044.1 GCA_031273325.1 Treponema sp.
TAAGAATGACTCAGAATTAGCTAAGAATGACTCAGAATTAGCTGCGAGTGACTCAGAATTAGCTGCGAGCGAGTCAGAATTAGCTGCGAGTGACTCAGAATTAACTAAGAATGAGTCAGAATTAGCTAAGAATGAGTCAGAATTAACTAAGAATGAGTCAGAATTAGCTAAGAATGAGTCAGAATTAACTAAGAATGAGTCAGAATTAGCTAAGAATGAGTCAGAATTAGCTAAGAATGACTCTCAGTTAACTAGTTTTGACTCTCAGTTAACTAGTTCTGACTCCCAGTTAACTAGTTTTGACTCTCAGTTAACTAGTTTTGACTCTCAGTTAACTAGTTTTGACTCTCAGTTAACTAGTTATGACTCTCAGTTAACTAGTTTTGACTCTCAGTTAACTAGTTATGACTCTCAGTTAACTAGTTCTGACTCTCAGTTAACTAGAACGGAGTTAGAATGAGCTGCGAGCAGAGGTTATGGGGACAGACCTGAAAAAAAATAAAAAAAGTTGAAAGATTTGAAAAAAAATCTTGACAAATGGAAGGGATCACGGTATAGTACTTTACAGATGGCAAGAAGCTATCTATTTTCTGCGTGTCTTTTAAAGAGGCCCGTAGTCAGAACAAGTTTCCAAACAAAGCTGACTACGGTAAATCGTACACGTAGTACATTGATAAACATAGTGTAAAAATCCCTAATATGTCAATGTACTGCGTGTTCTCCTCTTTACATAGAATCCAAGCTTGTGCTTGGATATGTTTATTATGAGGAGGACTCTATGAAGAATAAGAGTCTTTATCTTGGAATTGCCCTTGCTGTGGCAATGAGTTTAGTGTTGAGCGCCTGCAAAGATGACGAAGATCCTGCAACCGTCACATACACTGTAACGTTTAACACCGGTAGCGATGGTCCGAAGGTGGATTCCGCCACCGTCAATGCTGGTGCGAAAGTTAGCAAACCGACGGATCCAGCAAAAACAGATTATACCTTTGGCGGATGGTTCAAAGAAGCAGGTGGTACCAATGCATGGAACTTTGATACTGACACCGTAACAGCAGATACCACACTCTACGCCAAGTGGACAGCAACGTTTGATGATGTTAAATCGACATACAGCCTTTCCACAAGCACAAACAGTACTGTGATTAATCCTGCTGGATTAAGCATTGAATCCGCTAGAAAGGACAAAACAACCGGTGTTACCACCATTGTTTTGAGCGGTACGATTGCTCACGGAATTCCGACCGGCTTGGAAGGTGACTTTATTGATGAGAATAATGGTACTTTACTCAGCGGGATAAAGTATTCTGCGTTCACGATCAAAGGGCTTGTACTGGGAGCCGGTGTGACCATTAAGCAAACGAACAATTCTCTTATCCTCTACAAAAACTTTAAGGACAAAGGACAGGCCGTTGAAACAAACGGTACCTATGTAAAAGAAAAAACCTACACCACAGATCCTAATGTGAATGACTTTGGTGAAGGGTTTGACATGATCTTTGCAGACGGCGTCACGCCTGAAACAGCTATGCTGGAGATAACACCTGCGGGCGGTACGAAATACACAGTTATTATTGACTGGAGTAACGTAACATTTAGATAATATACGCATGCGCGTATGAAGGAGCGGCTCTACGGAGCCGCTTTTTCTTTTTTTTAAAGAAAGGGGACAGACCTCAATCAGAACGGCAGATTCCCGACCACCGGGGACAGACCCCGAATCAGAAAAGCTCAATGGGGACAGACCTCTGAATTCTTAGCTGCGAGCGAGGTATTCATAATCTACTATGCGGGCTTCTTGGGGAAGAAGGTCTGTCCCTGTACCCTTGCACATTAATGAAAAAATCTTCACACTATACGATACATGACTAAAAATCTTACTGTCGGGTCTCCTGCGTCTCTTATTCTTTTGTTTGCAGCACCACTCTTTATCGGCAATTTGTTTCAACAGTTATATGGAACGGTGGATGCGCTCATTGTTGGGCGGACTATTGATGTAAACGCGCTCGCTGCCGTCGGCTGTACCGGCAGCATTCAGTTCCTGATTCTCGGATTCATCATCGGCTTTACCCAAGGTTCGTCTATCATCACGGCACAACGCTTTGGAGCGGGGGACGAGGCAGGAGTGCGGCGCAGTTTTGCAGTAACTATTGTATTATCTGCAGGATTAGCGGTACTTCTCACAACCATTGGGATCATTTCGGCTCGACCGCTCCTCCGCATACTACGTACCCCGCCGGAAATTATTGAAGGAGCGTACGCATATATCAGCGTTATTTATGCCGGGATTATTTCGGCGGTACTGTTTAATCTCTGTGCAAATATCATGCGTGCGGTTGGAGACAGCCGAACACCGCTTATCTTTTTAGTACTTGCATGCATACTTAATATCATATTGGATTTTGTTTTCATTCTTGTCTTTCATACCGGCGTACGAGGAGCCGGCTTTGCAACGGTGATTGCCCAACTCCTTTCCGGATTACTGTGTATACCGGTCATTCGGAACAGATTACCCATTTTAAAAATAACGGCACACGATTTCCGCGCATGGTCACAAGACAGTATTGTCCATCTCCGTATAGCAATTCCTGCGGGCTTTCAAATGAGCATTATTGCAATAGGGACGGTGACCGTGCAGTTTGCACTCAACGGTCTAGGAACTATTGCGGTTGCAGCATTTACTGCCGGACAACGTATTGATCAGTTTGCAACGATGCCGCTTGCTTCTTTTGGAGCAGCTATGGTGACCTATTCTGCCCAAAATTACGGCGCACGGAAAATTGACCGTATCAGAAAAGGGGTTCTGCACTGCTGTTGCATATCATGTTCGTTTGCAGTTGTTATGGGAATATTGTATTTTGTTGCCGGCAATCACTTTGCTGCTTTTTTTATTGGTCCGTCCGAATATGAAGCAATTCGTTTTACGCACACCTATCTGCGTATTAATGGCAGTTTTTATATATTTCTTGCATGTTTATTTATTTTTCGTCAAACATTACAAGGACTGGGAAACAGTATCATTCCCACAATTGCCGGTATCGCAGAACTTCTTATGAGAATCTTTGCTGCAATTATTCTTGCTCATTATTTTGGTTTTTCAGGAATATGTTTTTCCGGACCGCTTGCATATATCGGCGCCTGCATTCCTCTGGTATGGGCAATGACGTTAACGCTCCGACGGCTTTCACGGAAAAATATCCCTTAGTCCGGTAAAGCTAAGGCTAATACTTCTTCGAACCGTTCAACCGGAATAAATTCGATATTTTCTTTTACATTGTCCGGAATTTCATCAAGATCGCGCATATTCTGCCGGGGAATAATAACATATTTTGCCTTATTACGTGCGGCCGCAACGGTTTTTTCTTTAAGTCCCCCAATAGGTAAGACGCGCCCCGTCAAGCTTAATTCCCCCGTCATAACCATTTTATCAGTAATTGTTTTTCCGCGTACCAACGAAAGAAGCGCTGTTGCCATAGTGATGCCGGCTGACGGACCGTCCTTTGGTGTTGCTCCTTCGGGAATATGCAGATGAATATGATTTTTTTCAAACCACGACGGTTCAACACCATACCGTTCCATACCTAATTTTTGGGCAAGAGTCATGGCAATAGCCGCCGATTCTTTCATCACGTCTCCCATCTTTCCCGTCAACGTTAAGCCTTCTCTCCCCGGAACCGACGTAGCTTCGATAACAAGGGTGTCGCCTCCCAAACTCGTCCATGCAAGACCAACAGACATACCGGGGCGATCCGCTTTTTTAATAGTGTCTTCAGGAAAAATAGGTTTCCCTAAATGTTCCTCAATAATTTTTTTAGTAACCGTTATCTTTTTAAGCGGATCGCCGTTTTGCTCTTCAGCTTCAACAACTTTTTTTGCGATTTTCCGGTGGATTTTATCAAGATTTTTTTCAAATGTCCGCACTCCTGCCTCACGGGCATAGGCATTTGCAATGTATAACAGCGAATCGCGGGTATATTTTACTTGATTCTTTTTAAGTCCATTCTTTTCAAGGCTTTTTGGAACTAAATACCGTTTAGCAATTTCTAATTTCTCGGTATCGATATACCCCGGTAAGCGAATAATTTCCATACGGTCAAGGAGTGGTTGCGGAACAGTGTCGGTTGTATTTGCAGTCACAATAAAAAAAACATGCGAAATATCAAACGGTAGATCAATATAATGATCTCTAAAACTGCTATTTTGTTCCGGATCCAACACTTCTAAGAGCGCACTTGCGGGATCTCCTTGATAACTTATTCCCATTTTATCAATTTCATCGATCATGAAAACAGGAGTTTTTGTTTTTGTAAATTTGAGCCCTTGCATAATTTTTCCCGGCATTGCTCCAATGTACGTGCGCCTATGCCCCTTAATTTCCGCTTCGTCACGCATACCACCGACAGAAAACCGAAAAAAGCTTTTACCGAGTGCATGTGCTATTGATTTTCCTAGCGATGTTTTTCCAACACCCGGCGGACCAACAAAACAAATAATAGAACCTTGAGTGTCTTTTTTTAATTTCCGTACCGCAAGATATTCAATAATTCTTGATTTTACATCTATCAAACCATAATGATCAGCATCCAGGGCTGATTGTGCCGTTACCAGATCAAAATGTTCGATAGGCGTGTCATTCCACGGTAAACTGACAATTAAATCAAGATAATTTCGTACGACGACAAATTCAGGAGATTGAGGCTCAAGAAATTCAAATTTATTTAATTCTTGTTCGATAGATTCTTTCGTTTCTCCCTGCAAATTAAATGATTCAATTTTCTCTCTAAAACGACGTAATTCATCAGATTTTGAATCTCCTCCCATGCCAAGTTCATTTTTAATTGCCTTGAGTTCTTCTTTAAGAAAATAATCTCTCTGCGTTTTTTCCATACGTTCATTGATCTCACCCTGAACACGCCGTTGAATTTTATATAATTCTTGTTCTTTTTTTATTAAAACAAGTACTTGTTCCATCCGTTGCCGCACATTGGTAATTTCCAAAATACGCTGCTGTTCTGTTTTATCAATATTGAGTACACTTGCAATAAAATCTGCAACACGCCCCGGTTGTTCAATGTTGATCATATTAAGCCGCATTTCTTCAGAAAAAAGAGGATTATTTTCAGAAATTTGACGCATTTCACTTAAAAGCGCCCGGGTCAACGCTTTTACCTCAGTGGTATTCCCTTCTTCGTCGCCAAGATACAGCACGGTTGCAAGCATAGGGTTAGAACGGTTCATTACCCGTTTAACTTTGAAACGTTTCAAGGTTGAAATAAGTATATTAACACCGCCGTCCGGTAAATTTAATTTTTTGATAATTTTTGCAGCAGAACCAACCCGATATATACCGTCTGTAGAGGGTTCTTCCACTCCATCTTTGAGCAATACCAAGCCAATAATTGAATCACCTGCAAGTACATTATCAATAAGACGTACATCTGCCGTGTTGCCGATAGTTATCGGGGTAAAAATGCCCGGAAATATTGGGTGTCCCACAATAGAAATGAGTGGCAACTGGTTTGGAAGATTTTGTTCATCAGGAATGTCATTATATTCTGCCATAGTACTTGAATACTAATCAAATAAAGCTTACAAATCAAGGAAAATAACATTTAAATATTTTGTTCAACGGCAAGGGCAAATTGTTCACCGCAAGACGTTTTTTTTAACCCGCATGTTACTCCTTTAAGTATCTTTATCACCTCTTCCGCAGACCTATTTTCTACCAGCAACGAAAGTGCTTTCAAGTTACCGTTACAGCCACCTTCAAAAGAAACATTGTGAATTTTTCCGTCAACAATATCAAAATGAACTTTTCGTGCACAAGTACCGTGCATTGAACAATGGTACATTAATTCCCCCATTTTCTAAAAATAATAACACGAGTATTCAAAAAAAGAAAAAATATGGTACTCAATAAAAAAAAGCAGAGATCACGGCTGTCTAAAATACCTTTTGAAAAACTTTCAAAATGAAAACTCAATGAAAAAAAATTAAATATATGTGCTAGTACCGGTGGAACATTTTGACTTAATTGCTGAATAAGCATAACAACTAATAACACTGTTACACTTCCTAAAAATGCTCCTCCTTGATTTTTTGCAAGACTAGAAAATAATAAGCCAAGTGCCGTAGCCGAAGCACCTAATAAAAGTGTTCCAAAATATTCACTAAAAATAATACCACCGTCAAAATCTCCTAACGGTATAATACTGAGTGGAACCGGAATACTCAGAATAACAAGCATGAATACCACAGCAAAAGAAGAAATAAATTTTCCTAATACTAAATCCCATTCAGAAAAAGGCATCGTTAATAAAATTTCAAGAGTACCGACCTTACGTTCTTCAGCCCATACTTTCATAGTAATGACCGGAATAACAAGAATAAATACTAAAGGAAAAGCAGCAAAAAAAGGACGGAATGTTGCACTGTTTAAAGTAAAAAAATGTTGAAATGAATAAAACCATAATGATAAAAATATTAAAAAAAATATAGCAGTCCCATACAGTACAGGGGATATACAGAGTGAATACAGTTCCCGTTTTGCTAAAATATAAGCTTGTTTCATTCTTATTTTTCCTCTTCATGGGTAAGTTTTACAAAAATATCTTCTAAACTCATTTTATTTTTATTCATACCAATAATTTTTAAACCTTCGCTAACCGCCCAATCAAAAATGGATTCTCCGTCACTCGCCATCGATAATACTACTTTAACAGTGTCAGTAGTTACCTGATGAATATGTATATTTGTACCGCCAAGATGAATAATTTTTCGTTGAACTGTTGCATAATCAGCACCTTTTAAATATAATTCCCATAATTCTGACCCTTTTAGCGAAATAGCAATTTCTTCAGGTTTACCGTTTGCAACAATATGTCCTTCGTTAATAATAAGTACCACAGAACAAATAGCTTCAACTTCCGGTAAAATATGTGTTGAAACCATAACTGTTTTTTCAATTCCTAATGTCTTTATGAGAGAACGAATTTCTATGATTTGATTGGGATCAAGTCCGGTAGTCGGTTCATCTAAAATTAAAAGTGGAGGATCGGGAAGAATTGCTTGAGCAAGCCCGGTTCGTTGTTTATATCCTTTAGACAGTGTCTCAATTTTTTTATACACGACCGATTCTAAACCGCACAGTGCCAAAACCCGTTCCACAGATTTTTTCCGATCATTACGAAGAATACCCCGCGCGTCAGCAATGAAATTCAAATATTCTCTGACAGTTAAATCACCATACAACGGAACACCTTCCGGAACATAACCAATGTGAGCTTTTACTGCAACGGGATTTTCCTGTACGTTAATATTATTAATATATGCGGTTCCTTCGCTTGGAAAATGGTAACCGGTAAGAATTTTCATAACAGTTGTTTTTCCTGCTCCGTTTGGACCGAGAAAACCTACAATGTGTCCTTTTCCTACTTCAAACGAAACATTTTTAACCGCTTCAATAGTGCCGTATCGTTTTGTAACGTTTTGTACGCTGATCATATTATTAAGTATAACAATGAACAGAGTTAATAGTTAATTGGTTGCACACGTTAACTATTTTTTCTCTTTAAGGTATAATAATATTATGACAAAAAAGCAAGAAATTGTTGTTACGGTATTGACGGTTATTGTTTTTATGTTGTTACTTGCCCTGACGAATCGCGTATGGTTCCGGCTTGATATAACGAAAAATAAAAGTTATACCATTGCTCCGGTGTCACGGTTGTTGTATACAGAATTACCTGACAAAGTGCGGATTAGTTACTATATTTCAAGCAAACTGAGATCTACACACCCAATTCCTAGAGAAATTGAAGATATATTGCGTGAATATGCCACGTATTCCCACGGTATGATTGAAGTTACCGTTGTTGATCCAGCAGACCGCAGTGCAGAACTTGAAATGCTTGGCATTGAACCCCAACAAATTCAAACGATTGAACGTGACGAAGCTACTATCACTACAGTATACACCGGTATTGTCCTGGAATATCGTGACCGTATTGAAGTGCTTCCTTTTGTATTTTCACTCAATACTTTAGAATATGATATAACAAGTCGGATCCGCGCTATGGTTCAAGAACAAGAACGAAGAATCGGGATTGCATTAGGAGATTCACGGCAATCATTAGACGCCGATTATCCTTATATAGTTCAGGCTTTGAGCGACGCAGGATACCGTCCAATGGAAGTGTCTGTACATGAAGAAATTCCTGCTTCGTTGCCTGTTATCATCGTCTTAGCTGATAATGTTGATTTAAGCATCAACGCTCAATACCGTCTTGATCAGTATATTCAAAATGGCGGGCATGTACTTTTTGCTTTAAATGCTGTGCATATTGCAATGACAAATACCTTAGAGGCACAGATGGTTGAACGTGCCGGTTTGTTGGAACAACTTGCCTATTATGGAGCAACTATTGAAGATGTTCTTGTACTTGACCGAGCAGCAAATATGCTTCAGTATCAAATTGGCAATCAGATACGACTTGTCCGTTATCCATTGTGGATTTCAGTACCTGCAGAGCAAGCTAATGCTAAACACCCTATATCTGCTCATTTTAGCGGTGCCGATCTTTTTTGGTCGAGTCCTATCACATTGACTCTTTTGGACGGAGTTGAATCGTTCCCGTTGTTTTCTTCAACAGATTATTCATGGCTTCAACGCAAAGAATTTGTAATTAATCCGGATTTAACAGTGTTAATGGAACAGGAAGCTCCCGACACAACAGGGGCGCAAATACTTGCGGCGGCACTTTCCGGGACATTTCCTCGCTTTTTTAGCGAAAAACCTCCTTCATTAAGTGCAAATTTTCCGGATATGCCTTCAGAAACTCAAGCTTCAAGGCTCGTTATAATCGGGGATAGTGACCTATTTTCTTCCTACATTCGTGCAACTGGTAGCAGTCGTAACCTTGAATTTCTGATACAAGCTGTTGATTGGCTGAGTAATGATGAGGATATTATTAGTATTCGAAACCGGACGAATGGAACCGGCCGCCTTGACAAAATAAGCGATATTCAGCAGCGAAATATGGTAATGACTTTCTCTCGGACATTTAATATGATTATTATGCCGCTTTTGGTTCTTGGGATTGGTATTTTTTTGAATTGGAAACGGAAAACACAAAGATACTAGAAAACCTGCCATACGGCAGGTTTTTAAATCATCTTTTGGGTTTCCGGGGAATTGTCGCCATTTTTACAGTAGATAATTCTTTAACGGCATGGATCAAAGCTTCGTCTTTTAGAATTTCTTTAAGTGGTGCCGGTAACCGATAGGTAAAATTAAATGTATTATATGTCCCGGGTCTGTTAATATGTTCTTGTTCTGAGTCGAAATACCAATGACTTGACAGGTGCAAGAGGTCTTGAATGGGGAAAATACGGTAATAAGAAGCAGCTCCAGCAAATTTTTTTAGAATTTTTTGTGCTATACCAGGATTATACACACTTGGTAATGACGGTTCTCCAATGAAACTTGCCAATGCTTGTTGGTCAACTTCAGTATTCCACCATTCACGGAGCGTTGAACTGTCATGCGTTGAAGTAGTTGCAACGGTCAGTTTTGGATACTTTTCAAAAGGAATGTACACAATTTTACCATTCTCGTCTGTTTCAGTTTGCCAGCGCAAAAGTCTTATACCAAAAATTCCCAATTCTTTCAATACTTTAGGCACACAATCAGGAATTGCTCCTAAATCTTCAGCACATGGAAACATAGAAGATGACTCACAAAACACAGTCAGTAACAGTCTTCCTTCTTTTTCCCATGTTTTTTCTGATTTTTTAAGATGTTTTTCAACGAGTTTTTCAATATTCTCGCGTTCTTCATAAGAGAGCGACAGATATGCACGTGATTCACGGTACAACCATACCGGAAACAGTAACTTCGGCTCATACTCAAAGAATAATCGATTCGACCATGCTCTTATAAGATATTGTTTTACTTTTTCGTGGACATCAAGTACTGAAATATCTTTTTCACCGTGGATAAAATCTTTAAAAAGCCATAATTCTTCACTACCGACACGGTTAAGAGCAACGCGGCACACTTTATCTACTTCATAGGCAATATTTTCTGTACCGTCCAATGCGTCCCATAACTCAGATGTTGGAATATGCGGAAGAGTCATCCACCGGATACGCCCCTTATTAAAACCCATATTTTCTAATTCGTTATATTTAACGGGATGATACGGTAAAAAATGTCCTAATCGTGACGATATATTTTCACGTCCGGTCACCCACAAACGGAAAAACCCTAAAACATGATCAATCCGGTACACATCAAAATATTTTTCTGCCTGTTTCAGTCGCGATTTCCACCAAGCAAAATTGTCACTTTTATGAACTTCCCAATTGTATGCAGGAAAACCCCAATTTTGCCCATTGTCACTGTAAATATCCGGTGGAGCGCCTGCTGATAAGTTTTCATAAAACAGTTCAGGGTGAGCCCATACATCTACAGAATCTTCAGCAATTAAAATCGGTATATCACCTTTAAGAAGGACATCACTTTTTTTAAATTCTGTAACTGCTTGAGTGAGTTGTGCGTCAAGGGCTTGTTGAAGCCAAACCCAAAATATATGCTCACTCTCTAATGATTTGTCGTTCCATAGATCATCAAGCTCTTTTTTTGTTACATGAACATAAGAAGTCCAGTCTTTCCAGCTTTTTTGACCGTTTAAATCTTTAAGCCGACGGTATATAGCATATTCTTTCACCCATAGATGTTCTTTGATCCATGCGTCAAGCGTTCCGCCCGGTTGTGCTGCCTCAATAATAGCTTTTTTATGTGCGTGATATACCGTACCGAGCAGTTCCATTTTCGCACATATCAGCTCATAGTAGGGAAACCGTGGTTTTTGGTCAAATCGCGCTCCAAGCTCTGCACATTCCTTTTCAAAACCTTTGGCTTCAGGAAGCGCAGCTATTCTTAAATAGAGCGGATTCAAAGCAAAAGCGCTCAGCGAACTGTAGGGAGAACTTTCGTATCCACTGTCATTTACGGGTAAAATTTGTAACAGTTTTAATCCCATAGCAGCCAAAAATTGTCCGCATGCACCGAGATCAAGAAATTCACCAACTCCATTCGGCTCTGTTCCACGCAGAGCGCTGACAGGAATTACGGTACCAATCAAACGATCAGTTGATTTCATAGTACTTTCATTCTAAACGATCATGCGGTTTTGTCAAGCATAAAAACGGTTTAAAATCATAAAAACGGCACAACCGCCAAAGATACTGATCAGATAATTACGCTTCACGATATGGATTACCGTTGTAAAAATAACCGCAGCAACGAGTGCCAGTGAGAACGGAGCATCTGCAAGAGCGTTAAAAGTAAGCACAGTCATCACAACGGGAGGTACTGCTTTCTCAACAAAGGTTAAAACTTTGAGCATAAAACCTCTACGGTTCCGAAGAAATAAGAAAGGAAATATCCGGCAAAAAAAGATAACTCCAGCCATAGCAAAACTTGTTACTAAAGCTTCATGAACAGACAACATAGTTTGAGTTAATAATGAATAGGACATGAAGTCAAGACGATTTAAAGGTATTTCCGGATACCCGCTTCAAAAAAGCTTTTGTACGTTCCTGTTGGGGATTATCAATCAGTGCCGCTGCCGGTCCTTCCTCAATAAAAGCTCCGCTGTCCATAAAAAGTACCCGATCAGCTACGTCTCGGGCAAAAGCCATCTCGTGCGTTACGATGACCATCGTCATATTTTCAGCAGCAAGGTCCCGAATTACCTTAAGAATTTCTCCCACTAATTCAGGATCTAAGGCAGAAGTCGGCTCGTCAAAGAAAAGCACTTCAGGATCAAGGGCTAATGCGCGGGCAATAGACACCCGTTGCTGTTGCCCTCCGGAAAGTTCCCATGGATAGTTGGCTGCTTTATCGGTCAAGCCCATCTTCTCCAAAATTTTTTCCGCACGCGCTTGTGCTTCTTTTTTTGCCCGGTGTAATACGCAGATCTGCGCTTCAGTGACATTTCTTAGCACCGAAAAATGAGGAAATAAGTTGAAATTTTGAAAGACAAGACCGATTTTCAGGCAGACAGTCCGAAGTATTTCCGGTTTTGCATACACTCCGGCCTTAACCATGAGCGACCCTGCAACAGTAATATCCCCACCGTCAACTAATTCTAAATGGGTAATTGCCCTTAACAGGGTTGATTTTCCCGACCCGGAAGGGCCGATAATGGCAATCACTTCTCCTTTTTGTACAGCAAAAGAAATATCTTGCAGCACAGTGAGTTCGCCGAAAGATTTTGAAAGGTGTTCAACAGTTAATATCGTGTCCATATTTTTTTCCGTTAACTCCTATAGTAAGATAATTTCTTTTCTGTATATGCAAAGATAAGCGTAACTATCCAATTCATAATTAAATAAAAAACTCCGGCGATAAAGATCGGCGTTGTAGAAAACTCGCGCGCCGAAGCATTCTGCGCCGCATGGAATAATTCAGCGACCCCTATCGTCTGAGCAAGCGCCGTGTCTTTAACTAGCGTGATAATTTCGTTACCAGTTGCCGGCAATATTCTTTTTATTACTTGCGGCACAATAATTTTGCCGAATGTTTGAGCTTCGGTAAAGCCAAGTACTTTTGCCGCCTCATATTGCCCTTTTGGAATTGACTCGATGCCGCCGCGGTAAATTTCCGCAAAATAAGCCGCATAATTGAGCGAAAAAGCGATAATAACCGCCGTAAATCTATTATATGAAAGCAAAGCGCGCACGATATACCAAAAAGTTTCCGATTGAATTGACGCAGAAAAGCTGTTTAAAAGGAATTGCAGGAGATATTTCGGAGCAAAATAAATAAAAATAAGTTGAAGGATAAGCGGCGTCCCGCGCATTATTAATAAATAAAAGTTAATAATCCCGCGGACAACTTTTCGTTTCGACATACGGCCGAAAGCTATTGGCAATGCTAACGGAACTGAAAATACTATCGTAAGAAAAAATATTTTCAATGATACGCTAACGCTTTGAAACATAACATACAGGAGCTGTACCATAATTATTTCCTTTTCTAAAACGGTCGTTTGGTTTTCTAAAACGGTCGTTTG
>JAISSB010000049.1 GCA_031273325.1 Treponema sp.
CCATCGGCGAGGATATCGGCTATTACCTGTTTTATCGCTTCCAGCACACTGACGACGTCGGAACGGGTCAACCCTGCCCCGATCTGCAAGATTTTATCGATCAGTTCTTGCTCGGTATAAGAACGCGCATTGACGACTTGAGCCCTCAAGTCGCCCGACTCTTCGGTTAACTCGTTGTATTCTAACGTGTACTCTAACATAGTTTTACTCCTTATAAGAGGCGCAATTGCGCCTCTTGATCTTAATGCGGGGTCTGTCCCCTAGAGGACTGTCCCCAGAGTTCACGGATTATAACGTTTCAATGGTCAGCTCAATGCTACTGCTACCTTTAAAGCTTGCCTTCCATTCCGCATTATAGCCTGCATTCTCCCATGCCGTTGCATTAGCGTGTGGCACCTTAACGGTAACGGGCTTTCCAGCTGTGCTATACCAACTTGATGAACTATAAAACATCTTGATACCTACTGTTGGGGCTTTGGCTCCCAGCTTAATCTCCAATGGTGTGTTTCCTGTGTAGGAGAAAGCGTTGTCGCCGATGCTTGTTGCTTCGGGGAAGCTCACTGTTGTCAAAGCAATACATTCGGTGAAAGCGTAGTCGCCGATGGTTATTGCTTTGGGGATATTCACTGTTGCCAAAGCGCTACCGTAGAAAGCGCCGTCACCGATGCTTGTTGCCTCGGGGAAGTCCGCTGTTGCCAAAGTGCTACAGTAGGCGAAAGCGAAGTCACCGATGCTTGTTGCCTCGGGGAAGTCCACTGTTGTCAAAGCGCTACATTCGTAGAAAGCGGCGTCGCCGATCTCTATTGCTTTGGGGAAGTCTGCTGTTGTCAAAGCGCTACATTCGTAGAAAGCCAAGTCGCCGATGCTCTCAATATTCGAGCCGTGTATTTCTTTAAGAGCGCTGAAGTGCTCAAATGTTGGATAGACGTCACTAACAGTTTCGTCTTCTATAACAGCTGAACCATCTTTAATGCTTTCTGCGGCGGCGGGCAAAACAAGAGACACGATCTTGTCTTTACCGGTGTCGGCAGTGCCGGGGTCAAACTCCGTGCCGCTCATCGTGCAGGCAGAAAGGTCAAGCGCAACATACTTGCCTGCGGCTTTTATAGCAGTCAGTATGTCTTCCCAATCATCGGCAAGATTCATAGCCACTTTCACTGCAACAGGATTGCCCGCACTTCCGTTGGGAGATTCACTCAGAGATTCCGCAAGCTCTGCAAGCGTGTATATTGCCGGCGTTTCTGGCGTTGTTGGCGTTGTCGGCGTTGTTGGATCTTCTGGATCGGCAGGACAGCCGAAGAAGAACAACACACAGAAGAGTGCGATTATTGTGACGAGGTTCTTACTGAGGTAGGATTGATGGGGGGGGGGGGGGAATTATTAACTAATGTCTTAGCCGGGGATAAACTACAAGCTGTATCTTTCATATATTCTCCTTAGTTCGCGCAATGCGCGAAACTTCCATATAATAAAAACTCCCTACGAAGTTTTCTCTATAGTATAGCTCATATACAGAAAATGCAAGAGCGAAATGTCAAGGTCTGTCCCCTGTTTCGCTTAGAGGTCTGTCCCCGTCAGTCCCTTTAAACTCCCTTGATTTTCATGGGCTATCTTGTATACTTATAGTGATAATGGAGGTTTGTATGAAGAAACTGAACCTATTGTGCGTGCTTGTACTTGTATACAGCGCGTGCGCTACAAAGAACAAAGCTGTTGAAAGCTATTCCCTTCAGGAAGGAATAACAAAAGAAGCGGAACTGATTGGGAAAAAACTGAAAAAGAATGCACGCGTTGCAAGTATCAATGCGGTGTCGCCCCAAGAAGCTCTTTCTGAATATGTAGTAACCTCCCTTAACCAAGCTTTGGCTGCCATTGATAAGAAGAATTTTGTCGTTCCCGAATCTATTCCGCATAACGCACACGAGGCGCTCGATGACAGTGCGGCGCGGACGATTGGACAACAACTCGATACCCAATTCGTCATAACGAGTTCTGTACAAGAGATCGACGGACAATATCATTTAAAGACACGGACGATCCCTATAGGGAAAGGAAAGGTGCAAGACCATGCGGCGCGGGCTTTGAACAATGACGACGAGCAATTAAATGCGTTATTGCAACCGCCCGAACTCCTCACGGAAGAGACTGTTGACAGTGCCGTGGGAACGCCCGGTCCGGCAGGGGGAATTATCTTCTATGACCGGGGAGAAGGATACGCTGATTGGCGCTATCTGGAAGCCGCTCCGCACGATCTGGATCCGGTGTTGTGGGCTGCATTCGGAACAAGCGTGCTTGAAACACGGTCGGCAATTGGAGCGGGACAGCGGAATACGATGCTCGTTACGGATGCAACTGTCTTTACGACACCGTACCCGTCTGCAGCTCAAGTCTGCAACGATTTAGTTATCGGCTGCTTTGACGATTGGTATTTGCCGAGTAAAGATGAATTAAATGCGCTCTATCTTGCGCTTGGAAGTCAGGAAGGATTTGAAAAAGCTTGGTATTGGTCGTCTACGTGGGAGAGCGGGTTTAAGGTATGGGGGCAGCATTTCGGAGACGGCACCCAAGGAATTCACCCTGAAGATACTGTTGCCCGCGTCCGTGCAATACGGGCATTTTAGGAGTAGTGTACATGCGAATACTTGCCCGCGATATAGCCGGCTACATTGGTACTGAGATCGTACTAAACGGTTGGGTTCACCGGATCCGAGCGTTGGGAGGAATCAGTTTTATTATCCTGCGCGACCGATCCGGTTTTGTACAGTTGGTTATGAACGAAGCCCCTCATATCACCCTTGAGTCCGTAATCAAAGTCTCTGGGATTCCCACCGCAAACGAAAAGGCCCCCGGAAAGGTTGAGCTGCTCGTGCGCTCGTGGGAATGTATCAGCAGCGCACTGCCGGATCTTCCCTACCACGTAAACGGGCGGATAACGAAACAAAACCTTGAAACCATTCTTGAACAGCGCGTCCTTTCGTTAAGAAATCCGCAGATCAATGCGATTTTTAAAGTACAAGCAACCGTTATCGAAGCCTTTTCTGCCTATTTGCGTTCTCAAGACTTTACTGAAATAAAAACAAGTAAAATAGTAAGCAGCGGAACCGAAGGCGGGACAGAGCTTTTTGAAGTTGAGTATTTTGGGAAAAAAGCCTATCTTGCTCAATCACCGCAGTTTTATAAAGAAGTATTAGTGGCAAGCGGATTGGAACGTGTTTTTGAAGTAGCTCCTGTTTTCCGTGCTGAAAAACATGATACGCCGCGTCATTTGAACGAATATATCTCCTTAGATGTTGAAATGGCGTTCATTGAATCTGAAAAAGCGTTGATCGAGCTTGAAAAGCAGGTGCTTGCCCATATCTTTGAATCCGTTGCCCAAAAGCACCCGCACGAATTAACTCTGTGGAATGCCGCTGTTCCTGATTCAGAATCAGTCTTTAAATCCCCTATTATCTCTTATCAAGAAGCTTTAAATATCGCTGCCGAAGCAAAACAAAGCCGATTCTTTGACATTACGCCGGAAGTAGAACGGTTGGTATGCGAATGGTCAGTGAAGGAAAAAGGAACTGCCCTTGTGTTTATCAATGAATTTCCCTCTCGGCTCCGTCCTTTTTATACCTATCCGCTCGACGGTTCTTTAACGATGAGCTTTGATGCGATCTTCCGCGGTTTAGAAATTACTACCGGCGGACGCCGTCACCACAACGTTCATGCATTTATTGAATCGTTAGAGAAATTCGGACTTAAAGCAGAACAAATGGCTCATTATTTAAGTGTTCTCAACTACGGTTGTCCGCCTCATGGCGGTTTTGCTCTTGGTTGTGAACGGCTTACCGCACGGATTCTTGGCTTGACGAGTGTCAAAGAGGCAAGTTTATTCCCCCGCGACCGTAAGCGGACAACGCCTTAGATTAAAGAAGTAAGTCTATTTCCCGCACCGTATAAAGAACAAGCCTTAGATTAATCCCGCGACCGTAAGCAACAAGTCTCAGATTAAAGAAGCAAGTCTATTCCCTGCGACCGTAAGCGGACAACACCTTAAATTTCGGCAGTATAATGGGAGGTGTTGGCGGTATACTATAGACATTCGCCGTTATAACGGGAGGTGTTGGCGGTATAACGGGAGACATCGGCGGTATACTGGGAGACATCGGCGGTATACTATAGACATTCGCCATTATAACGGGAGGTGTTGGCGGTATAACGGGAGACATCGGCGGTATACTATAGATGTTCGCCATTATAACGGGAGGTGTTGGCAGTATAACGGGAGACATCGGCGGTATACTATAGACATTCGCCATTATAACGGGAGGTATTGGCAGTATAACGGGAGGTGTCGGCAGTATACTGGGAACTATCGGCAGTATACTGGGAGACATCGGCGGTATACTATAGACATTCGCCGTTATAACGGGAGGTATTGGCAGTACAACGGGAGACATCGGCAGTATACTATAGATGTTCGCCGTTATAACGGGAGGTGTTGGCAGTATAACGGGAGACATTGGCGGTATGCTGTAGACCTTCGCCGTTATAACGGGAGACATCGGCAGTATACTGGGAGAAGTCGGCAGTATACTGGGAACTATCGGCAGTATACTATAGACATTCGCCGTTATAACGGGAGGTGTCGGCAGTATACTGGGAACTATCGGCAGTATACTGGGAGACATCGGCGGTATACTATAGACATTCGCCGTTATAACGGGAGGTATTGGCAGTATAACGGGAGACATCGGCGGTATACTATAGACATTCGCCGTTATAACGGGAGGTGTCGGCAGTATACTGGGAACTATCGGCAGTATACTATAGACATTCGCCGTTATAACGGGAGGTGTCGGCAGTATACTGGGAACTATCGGCAGTATACTATAGACATTCGCCGTTATAACGGGAGGTGTTGGCAGTATAACGGGAGGTGTTGGCAGTATAACGGGAGACATTGGCGGTATACTATGATGTTCGCCGTTATAACGGCGGTATACTGAGAGGTAAAGAAGTAAGTCTATTTCCCGCCACCGTATAAAGAACAAGCCTTAGATTAAAAAAGCAAACGTATTCCCTGCGACCAAAAGAACAAGCCTTAAATTAAAGAGGCAAGTGTATTCACCGCCACCGTATAAAGGACAAGCCTTAGATTAATCCTGCGACCGTGAGCAACAAGTCTCAGATTAAAGAAGCAAGTCTATTCCCCTATTAAATGATTTCCCACGTTTGTATTCGTTTTCCGAGACTTTCACGAAGGAGAACCGTGACAAAATTCTTTGCTTGACTAATAGACGCAGGACTCGCGCTATACCGTGCAATAGAACAGGCAGGAATCTGTCCGATACTGTGGAGCCACCGCCGGGCGCCTGCTCCAAGGGCAAGACCATCGTGGGTACACGATTCGCATACGAGAGAACCGTGGACGAAAAAGGTTAATGCGTGAGCAGAAAGAAGAGCGCCGCAGCGATCACAGTGTTCAAGTGAAGGATTTAATCCTAAAAGGCTGATCCAATGCCATAGAAAATGAACGGCGAGCGGACGGTAGAGCTGTTCTGAAGCTTCTGTGTATGCATCAAGCGTTGCTTCAGCAATATTGAGAGCTTCATGCCACGTACCCCCCGAACCGTAGGAACTCAATATCGTCTCAGTAAGAGCAAAGGCAGCCATAAGGCGTTGATAATCTTCACGTAAGCCAGGGCGCCACGTACATACATCAAATTCTGTCACTTTTGCATAATCTTTTACCGGATTGTAATAAAGGAGAAGGTTCCCTTGATGAAAGGGAGCAACCGCTCCCTTCAAATGGCTTCGCGGGCCGCCGAAGACCGTCGCATGGAGTATTCCCGATTCCGCACTGAGAAACCACGCCTCACGGTGCGATTGTCCGACCGCTTTAACCTTTAATACCAACGCATTATACCGTATGTTACGCAGCATACGGTTAGTATGAATGTTTTCAAAAAAAGATTCAGCTACATAGAATCAAAAGATGCAATGCTGCTGTATTACTGGTATATGGAGGTTTTGTATGGGAATAATAGTTACAGTAGTAGTACTGTTGTTGGGATGTTCAAATGAGTCGACTCTTGACTCTCTGAACCAAGCATTTTGTTTAAACGAAGAAGCTCCGGTTTTTTACGCGTGTAAAGCTATCGATACCACAAAAATCAGCTTTTCTTTTTCGCAACCGGTAACGGTGAAATCACTGAGCTTTGAACCCTCATTAGATATTACCGCAGTAGAAGAAGGAGCTGTCGTTACTGTGAGCTATATGGAACGTGATAAAGCCGGCGGAGAGCGGGTTGTGGCAGACATCCTCGTCGAAGATGAACGCGGTAATACGCTCAACGTGCTGGTACCGTTCCGGACTCTTAATAAAACGCTGCCGAATGTTCTTATTACGGAAATCCGCACGGAATATTCAAAGCCGAGGGTTGAATTTGTTGAATTCAAACCGCTTGCTTCGGGGAACCTGGGAGCGTTGCGTCTTTTTATTGCAAGCAACGGCAGAACCGAGCCGATCTTTGAATTTCCTCCTGTTGAGGTACAAAGCGGTGAATATATCGTGCTGCATCTCCGGAAATTGGATGAACGTGCAGAAAACGAATATGATTTCGTCGAAGAGACGGTCGTGAAAGAAAGCGACTCAACAAAAGGGCGTGATTTTTGGGTAGAAAGCAATAAAGAACTGTTAAGAAAAACCGATGCAGTCTTTTTTATGGATCAAAACGATAATATTATCGACGCAGTTGTGATAGACGCAGAGACCGGCGGAAAGTATCAAACGCTCATTGCAGACGCCGTGGACGTGTGCGTGCAGCAGGGAGCATGGAACGGGGATGCGGTGCCTTCACAGGGAACGACGGCAACACGGACGATCTCCCGGCTTCCAAGTGACGCGGATTCAAACAGTGCGGACGATTGGTTTATTGCAGCAACCGGCAAAGCAAGTCCAGGCGGACAGAATACAACGGAACAGTACCATGCGCCGTGAGTAAGAAGAGCTTGACGCGGAATGACTTTCTTTTTACACTGAGCGCATGACTGCTGACGAACTTCGTTCAAAATATATAGCATTTTTCACGTCAAAGGCGCATGTGCAAATTCAGGGTAAATCGTTAATACCGGACAACGATCCGACGGTGCTCTTTACCACTGCAGGTATGCACCCCTTGGTACCATATCTCCTTGGTGCAGAGCATCCGGCTGGAACGCGGCTTGTTGATTATCAAAAGTGCATCCGTACTGTCGATATTGATTTAGTTGGGGATCCTAGTCATTTAACGTTTTTTGAAATGCTGGGTAATTGGAGTCTTGGAGATTATTTCAAAGACGATGCTATCCGGATGAGTTTTGAATTTCTTACTTCTTCCCAGTGGTTAAACATCCCTCGTGAAGCGTTGGGTGTCACCGTGTTTGAAGGCGACGACACCGTGCCGCGTGACGAGGAATCTGCTGCCGTGTGGAGAAGTTTGGGAATACCGGAGGAGCGTATTCGGTACCGGCCGCGTGCCGATAACTGGTGGGGACCTGCAGGGGCTACCGGACCGTGCGGGCCTGATTCGGAAATGTTTTATGACATTGGGAAGGATCCGTGCGGAGCAGACTGCGGCCCTGGTTGTTCATGCGGAAAATGGCTTGAAATTTGGAATGATGTTTTTATGCAGTACAATAAAACCGCACAGGGAAGCTATGAGCCGCTCGTGCGGACTTGTGTCGATACGGGTATGGGCATTGAACGCACAGTAACTATTCTTAACGGTAAGAAGTCAGTCTATGATACTGAGATATTTGAGCCGATCATTGAGTCCATAGCATGTGCTGCGGGCTATACGCGGGGAACAGATGCTGAACGGGATCGGTCGCTCCGCATCATTGCAGACCATGCGCGGACAGCAACGTTTATCTTGGGAGATCCGAAGGCGGTGAGTCCTTCAAATGTGGGAGCAGGCTATGTACTGCGCCGTTTGATTCGCAGAGCGGTTCGGCATGGGCGCAAACTTGGGATCAGCGGAGCAATTCTTTCCCCGCTTGCAACCATTATTATTGAAACATTGGGAACAGCCTATCCGGAGCTTGAGGAAAACCGCGTAAATATTCTTACATCATTAAACAGTGAAGAACAGAAATTTCTCGAAACGCTCAGCAAGGGCGAAAAAGAATTTGAAAAGTTGCTCCCCAATGTACTAAAAAATCCAAAAAGAGTTATGTCCGGACGGCTTGCATTTACGCTCTATGATACCTACGGTTTTCCCATTGAATTGACCGAAGAATTAGCTGTTGAGCATGGGTTAACGGTTAATCGTGCAGAGTTCGAGGAAGCCTTCAAAAAACATCAAGCACTGTCGCGGGTTGGTTCTGAACAGCTTTTTAAGGGCGGCTTGGTTGATCAGGGGGAGTCAGCAACGAAGTATCACACGGCAACCCATCTGCTGCATAAAGCTTTGCAGATCGTACTAGGCAATCATGTTGCTCAGAAAGGTTCAAACATTACTGCGGAGCGGCTCCGTTTTGATTTTTCACACCCGTCTCCGCTTACACCGGAAGAATTAAGGCGTGTTGAAGCACTTGTTAACGAACAGATAACCCGAAATTTACCAGTTACTATGGAGATTATTGATCTCGAAACTGCCAAAAAGCAAGGAGCGACCGCATTATTCGGCGAGAAATACGAAACAAACGTCAAAGTATACACGATTGGAGATTTTTCCAAAGAAGTGTGCGGCGGCCCGCATGTACCCAATACCGGCGTGCTTGGAACGTTTAAAATTCAAAAAGAACAGTCTTCAAGCGCAGGGGTTCGCAGAATCCGTGCAGTGCTTGAATGACAACAACCTTCATACTGCTACTATAAAACCATATATACGCACGTGAACATGGTTTCTTGATCGCTAAGCCGGCAGTTCACTTGAGTAAAAAGATTCTCCCCATGAGCAAAAAGATTCTCCCCATGAGCAAAAAGATTCTCCCCATGAGTAAAAACATTTTCCCCATGAGTAAAAAGATTTTCCCCATGAGCAAAAAGATTTTCCCCATGAGTAAAAACATTTTCTTCATGAGCAAAAACATTTTACTCATGAGTTAAGAGTCTCGCTTCATGAGTTAAGAGTCTCTGTTAGACAGAGGTCTGTCCCCAGATAATAAAGGTCTGTCCCCAATAACAGAGGTCTGTCCCCGAATAATAAAGGTCTGTCCCCAATAACAGAGGTCTGTCCCCGAATAATAAAGGTCTGTCCCCGAATAACAGAGGTCTGTCCCCGAATAATAAAGGTCTGTCCCCAGATAACAGAGGTCTATCTCCAATAACAGAGGTCTGTCCCCAGATAACAAGGATTTGTCTCCAATAACAGAGGTCTGTCCCCAGATAACAAGGATTTGTCTCCAATAACAGAGGTCTGTCCCCGAATAATAGAGAGAGAGGTCTGTCCCCAATAACAAGGGTTTGTCTCTAATGACGGGGGTCTGTCCCCAAAGACAAGAGGGCTGTTCCCAAATGACAAGAGGGCTGCCCTCAAAGAACACAGAGGTCTGTCCCCAGATAACGGGGTCTGTCCCTCCGCCGCGGATTCGCGCTTTTTTGGTATATTGAAGTTAATGGAGTATACTGTTTAATAGAATATTGTAACGGAAGGGATGCACGTTCATCATGCCAATCGAGTAATTGGGACAGGCATTCCGTCAATTGGAGAAGCGATAACCATCGTTCCAGCCGTGCAGCTAGGTACAATCCTCTGGGCTTTCACAGCGGTAGTTGAAGAAAAACAATATTCGAAGGAGTTTTTATGAAAAGAAAAATAACTGTTATAGCGCTTATATGTGCGCTCTCTATCCCCAGTTTTGGTCAAAATATTGATTTGGGAAATGTGCAGGATGTTATCGACGATTTTTCGGTAGGTTTAGCTGGGACGCTACCATTCACGTCGGCAATCGGACTCAATTGGTCTGACGCGCATGTGGGTAATTTTCCCAATTTGGGAGTAGGCGTTGCATTGGGAGCTACGTCAATGGCGCTTCCGGGCAATGTGTCCATTGGATCTATACTTGGAGCATTCAATGTATCGAACCCGTTGGACAATTTGCCGTTTAAGGTTAAATCCGGTATGCTGCTCCCAGCCTATGTAATCGAAGCCCGTGTCGGCGGCTTTGTACTTCCCTTCGATGTTGGAGTAAAGTTCGGCATTATCCCCGATCTTGGAACCTATACGAACGGCAAAATCAGCCTTGATTATCTGTTACTGGGAGCTAATATACGGTATGCTATTCTTAAAAATGATTTTATTTTACCAACGCTTTCGGTGGGATTAGGCTTCAACTATTTAAAGGGCGGCATCGGCACCAGTATTGGTTCAACTCAAACGGTTGATCTTCCAAACAGCGGCGGTAGTATAACAATAGACCAACCAAAAGTCGGCTTAGAATGGGAAACAAAATCGATTGACGCAACAGTGCAACTCTCGAAATCACTTCTTATTATTACTCCCTATCTTGGTTTTGGTGCAAATTATGCCTTTTCCAAAGCCGGCTACGCGGTAAAAGCTACCGTTTCCGGACTTGATGCCGCCGAAAAAGATGCTCTTGAGAAAATCGGAATCGACATTGACGATGCCGGATTCTCGTCAATACAAGGGCAAAAAGGACTCTCGTACCGTCTGTTCGGCGGCATTTCGCTTAATCTTGCATTACTACGGTTTGATATAACAGCTATGTATAGTCTTGGGAATAATCTTAAAAATGTCAGTACAACATTGGATAATAATTTTGGTTTAACGTTTGGAATACGTCTTCAGATTTAATCACTGCACAAAGCGGTACTTTTTTAAGGTACCGCTTTACGGTTATCTAGTAATGCACATGCTAATTCAACTTCAGCATCACTTAATCCTAATTTTACTGCAATTAAATGGGCGGCAAAACCTGCACGGTGCAATGCTGCTATTTGTTCATTGATAGACGGTTTCGTATCGATTTGTTGCGGAGAGCGGCTTATCCGTTTCGTTTCAGTGTTTTTCACAGACGGTTCTGTTTCAAGCTCTTTATAGACAGTATCTTGAAGCTTCCGCCGTTCCAATTCTTGCACATAGAGCGCAAGCCGTTTGTCCAGCTCGTCAAGAAGTACGCGTGTTTGTTTGATACGTTCCTCTACTAAGAGTGCGTCACGGTCTGTAGCAGCATCAACTTCAGCAATTAATTTATCAATTTCTTCGCGGAGTTCACTAAGAATATGTTCATGCCCTGTCCGTCGTTTGAGATAATTCTGACAGTACATAAAGAATAAGCCACAAAGCATTAAAGTAAAAATCGAAATAGTCAGGGACACGTTTACCCACTAAAATCAACATTTTTTCCCAGTGACGGATCACGGAAAGTTTTTTTTGAATCTGCTTCTTCAGAGTAATATCTTTTATGTTGCCCTTTAGAACCAGAGCCTCGTCCATTTTGTTTCCGGTCATAGACTGCTTCTACACCGTCCCCGGTATTTTGCGCTTCATTGATTTCTTTAATGTGCTCATCAATGCGCTTTTGCATTTGTTCTCCCTGACGAGCTTGGTGTATTGCAAGCCCTTCACGTTGAGAAATTTGCTCTTTACCCACTTTTTCGAGTTGGGTAAATAATGTTTGAAAATCAATCGGTTGCATAGTTACAAAATCCTTTATTCATAACCGTCAGGACCTTTTTTGACGGATTCGTCGGGTTCTTCATATTTACCCGCTCGAATCAAGCCATTTTCAAGAGTAAATGTGACAGATTTATATTCGTCGCGAATATCTTGAGTAACGTCACGGATAGTTACTTTAACTCCCGGATAAATTTTATTACTGGCAGAAACGCGACCGGTTACCTTTAAATTCTGCAATATCTCTTGAATATTAGCTATTTCTTCTTCCAATTTCTGGATTTCACTGATAATATCTTTCCGTTTTCCCGCTAATTCTTGCAATAATTGTTCTTTATCTTCAGGAAGTTTTTTTCTTTGTTTCTTTATGTTAATCAATGATTGAAGATTTAGTTGGATGTCGGTAACTTCTTTTTCTATCTTTGCTTTTTTATAGAGGAGCGAATCAAGCTGTGACTTTACGCTCGGATCATAACCAACTTGGCAGATTGTGTCGGTAGTACTAATTGAACTTCCTATGTTGAGCGCACAGATTTCTTCTCGCGCCCGGAGCTGTCCGCCAACAATATGCGCTCGTTTTCCTTGACATACAATTCGCATGGTTGCGTCTATTTGGGAATTCATAATACTGTCTGTTACTATAACCATATTCCCTGCTTCAACCGTGCAATTCTCAATAAATCGCGCCCATAATGAACGGCCTGCCTTGATAAAACCCCCTCCTTTGCCGACAATTCCCTGCTGAACAATGATATCACCTTCAGCTTCAAGCTTTGCCCGTTCAACCGTTCCATTCACCTCAATATTACCTGAAGCTTTAACTGAAAAACCGTCTTCAACACTGCCGGTAACGACAACAGTACCAAGAAAAACAATATTGCCTGTTTTAAGATTAACATTTCCCTGCACGGTATACACTGGTTCTACGTTTATTTTACCTCCGGTAAGTATAACTTGTCCATTCATATCTGATAAAACAGTTAAGCCGTCTTTTGCCAGATGTACATTTTTCCCAAGAGGTATTTCAATATCGACACCTTCTTTTGACTCAAGGTATTTTCCCGTCACAGTGCGCCCTTGAATTCCTGCAGAAGCAGGTATTTTTTTTGCTAAGGGCTGATTTTCAATTACATTTTGAATAATATTAAGATCTTTAAAGTTAACTTGACCGCCCTGTCCCTCATGGAGCCGGATTTTTTGATTTGTTTGAAAATCATATTCCATATACGCAGCTTTACCGTTTTCAGGTTGAATCCCCTCTGCTGCAAGGAGCTGTTGGCGATAAGACGGACGGTCGGCAAGATGACTTAAAAATTCCTCACGGATACCAGTCGTCACACGATTACTCTTAAGAAAATTTATCATAGTATCAAAGGATATATCAGAACCACGCGGCCCTGGCGGCGTCAACACAATGTACGCTCTCATTTCATCTTCAGAAATGCTCACTGAGAGCGCTGCATCTTCCATAAATTTGTGATCAAAACTCCCAACATTAACATACTTTGATCCTGCTTCTTTGACGGCCATTTTGACCGCTTTGGTGTTTATATCAGTAATCTGCCGCTCTTGAAGTGCTTGAAGTGCTTGGCTTTCTGTTACCGCTTTACCGTTACCAACAGGAGGAATAACCTTAAGTAATACTCCTTCAACACTTAACTGTACAAAAACCTCACCGTCCTTATCTTTTATAGCTTCAACTTCAGTTTCAACTTCTTGACTGTCAATTCCAGCTAAGCTATGAATATTTTTTGTGATAACATGCTTTGGATAGGCTCGTATTTTCCATTTTTTTTCCCATACTTTAAGTAAACTAGGAAAGCCCTGCTCGATAATTTCATATTCAACACGCCAAACCGGTAAATTAAGGAGATTAGAAGCTTCTGAAATTGCCGCTTCTAATGTAGGAGCTTCAGTTTCAATAGAGCGTATTTCACGGTCACGCGCAAGCTGCTTTTTCATAATTTCTTGTAATTGAATAAAATCTATGGTATTTGTAGTGTGCTTCACATGTTGATATTCGGCATATTGGTTCATAACCTTTAATCAATCAAATGTAATAGAGTCTCTCCTTCAATTACCACTGGGACAAGCCCAGAGGATTGTACCTATTTTGCATTCCTTTGGTTACTCCCATCTTCACCGTACGTCTTCCGTGCCAGAATCCGAATAGATTCCTTACTGGAATCGAATCAGACGCCGTACCAGAATTGAATTAGATTTCTTATTGGAATGCAATCGGATTCCATGCTGGAATCGAATCGGATTATTTATTGGAATGCAATCAGATTCCTTATTGAAATCGAATCAAACGCAGTCGCAGAATCTAAATAGATTCTGCGACTGGTATTCAAGATTAAGGAAACCCGCTTTCTATAACACGCGGTGGATTTTTTCCATAAAAATTTTGACCACTTGACTCTTGTCTGTGTATGTACTACATTACACATATTGTCTCCTTCGTCTAATGGTTAGGACCCGAGATTTTCATTCTCGCAACAGGGGTTCAATTCCCCTAGGAGATAAAGCCTTCCGCGTTTTTAAGACACAAAATTCCATGTATGATTAATATTTCTTGGTTATTTTTGATAATTCCTAATACAATATAAGGTACATACTAGTAGGTTTCAATATGGCCAAATATTATATCATCTTTGTAGTGGGTGTGTGTTTAATGTCCTCATGTGAAGATGTACTGTTTCAATCAGAAAGAACATATCAAATAAGAGCTACCGTTAACAATGTGGCTCTTGATATATATTCAATTGTTAAATATGACGATCTGATTCAGTTTTCTGTAATCAATGATACCGTTGACGATCAAGACCTCTACAGTATCAATATTTTCATGCAAAATAACGGAGGGGTAACTGTCGAAGATTCACAAATATGGTATTTAAAAAAAAACGCTCCAGCACAACTTCAGCAGGATCAGACTCAAACTTCCGAACAAACTATTACTGTTGACAGTTTTTATACGTCATTACCTCCATTGATTATTCCAGACCATGTTGCAGTTGGTTATTATGATCTTGTTTTTCAATTATTCAGTAAACAGCATCTGATTTCTCAGATTAAAAAGCCGGTGATGTTTATCGGAAAAGAACATTTTAGCGTTTCTTCGCCGCGGATTTATCGCCCTGATGTTTCTTCAACATTTCAAATAATTCCTGCCGGTACAACGATATTACTTGAAGTTCTTCCTGAATACGATTCACAGTTTGATCCGTATGTTATTTGGTTTTCCGGAACAGAACGGATCAAAGAAGGTTTCATTTCTAAAGGTGCAAACACGGTACTGTGGAAAGCACCAAACCAAGAGACCTTTCAGCAACTGCAGGTTGAAGTGTTCCCTTTTTTCCCCGTTTCTCAAACTATGCATGGTATAGTGCACGTATTAAAAATCCCAATCTCACCGAAAGTTAATAATCCGGGGTATTTTTTCGAGTATTTCAAATCGATGTACAGTTGGTATCATTTCCGCGGAGATCTTAACGATTCACTTTCTGACCGTGTTTTTGGTAGTGAGCAAACTCCACGGTTTGTACCGGCGGGAGACGTGTATGGATTAGCTATCGGTCCGCAGGATCGATACAGTGTTTCATCTCCTCGATTCAAGGCAATTGCCGGAAAAACTGTCAGGGGAACTATTGCTCTGAGGGTAAAAGCTCTTTCAGATGGAACCGTATTTACGTCTCTTTTTGAAGGAACTGACGGCGTTTTGGAAGTCACTGTTGCAATACAAAAGGGAAAGACCGTGTTAATCGCACAAAAAGACCTCCTCGAACTACCAACAGACTATACCGTTCTTGAACGGTTCGTCACCATGATACTTTTCTTTGAAATTACCGATAACGCAGTAACGGTATATTTAAAGACCGACTCATTAGATACCGGACCGTTACAGCTTCTGATTCCTAAAGAAAAGTACGCAGAAAAAAATGCGCTTGAGTTTGGCGGTGCTTCAGCAATACTCGACGAGGTAGTTATCACCATTGAACCAGAAACTCTTGATTCTTAATCTCTGCGCCTGTGTTGGTTGTGCGTCTTTGCCCCCTGAACCACTGCTTCTGTGGACTGCTCCACTGACGAATACTCCCGATTCATCAATCATTATTAACCACCGTGACGAATCTCTTCCGCAATGGGTTGAAATCTTTTACAGCTACGGTGAACGCGGTATTGAAGCTCTCTCACAGTACCGTGCATGCTATGCGTTTGTGTGTAGTAACCGTGGAGCAAATAAAGATGCGCTCCAGTTATGGTCTGATTCTTTTAACCCTTCAATTGATTTTCCTCTTATGGTTGCTCGGAGAGTTGCAGACCGTTTTGTTGAAGAAGCTGAAACTTATCCTGATTACTGGTACGGAGCATTTTTTGAGACCGCCGTAAAAACGGTTGCTGACGCAGCATATTCGGGAGCTGCTGTCGATTCTTCTTATTGGTGCTTAAAACGATACCCTTCAAACTATGAAGTGTATGACTTCTTAGTACTCGTGATTATTGAAAAACAGCTCCTTCAAACGCAGCTCTTAAAAATCTTTGAACAGATTGAGCAGATTGATATTCCTGCACGGAAAGAACAAAAAAGCGCAATTTCTTCAGCTATCCGCCATTTTTTTGATTACTTTTAAGAGCTATTGTGCAAAAGAACGGAGCACAGTATAGTTGTCACATGGAAAAAGAATTTCTTCCGTACGATGTTGTTCGAAACAATGCCTTTAAATTAGCCCATGCCATTTATCATAGCGATTTTATTCCGGATGTTATCTATGTATCCCTGCGCGGCGGCGCATACATTGGGAATGTAATCAGTGAATATTTTAAAATTGTCCGCACCAAAGGACGGCCGGTATACTATGCTGCGGTTGTTGCCCGCTCGTACTTTAATCCGGGAACGCCGGAAACGATTAAAGTTGAAGGCTGGACCTATTCTCCCGATTATTTGCGGGTTGGAGACAAAGTACTGCTGATTGACGATATTTTTGATTCTGGAGTAACGATAAATTTCCTCGCAAATATCATTCTTGAACGCGGGATTCCGCGCAATGATTTAAAGATAGCCGTTCATGATTACAAATATTTTTACGATAAACCGGAACAACAAGCTATTCAACCGGATTTTTGGTGCCGCAAACACACCAGATCCATCTATGACGATAAACAATGGATTCACTATATGAGCCATGAGTTAGTTGGCTTAACGCAAGACGAACTTGAGCAGCATTATTTTGAATCTGATCCTGAATTAAAAGCGATACTCACCCACCCGCTCTAATGCGTTTTATTGTGCTGATTCCGCACCGAGACAGTTGCACTCAGTGGCATGCCTATAAACAGAGCTTATTTGCTCAAGGGCTGTACGGTGCTTTTTCATTTCCCATTGCCGCTCCGCTTGCAATTGTTTCCCGGCCGTACACGCCGCAGGCACTCAAAACGCTTGCTGCCCAACTTCACAAAGAAAAACACCTGACGACCGCTCCCCCGCTTACGTGCAGAGCATTTGACCGTCAGTACTATTGGTGCGGCCCCGCGTTGTCGGGGCTCACGCTGCCGGATTCTCTTCCGGAAGGAATAATCATACAACCTTTGTTTCTTTGTGTCGCATTAAGCGATTCTCCTGTTCCCGATATGCCGCACGTTCCGCCGCTTTCCTTTCGGGTTGCTGCGCTTGCAAACTGTCTTGTTGTGCCGCTCAAGAACCGGTTTTCGTATCGGTGGTTCATAGGAAAGCGTCAATGGCTTTAGCTTTTTTAAAAGATGCCGCATGCTTTTTTAAATCGTCTACAGAAGTTTTTGCATGGATCGGACAGTATATTAACTTTGAGCAGGTAGCCGCTCCCAAGAAGTTTAGCCTTGAGCGCATGTATAGACTTGCCGCCCGTGCCGGCAATCCGGAAAAATCGGTCCCTGTGATTCATATCGCCGGTTCAAAAGCAAAAGGGTCTGTTGCAGCACTGTGCAGTGCGCTTTTGGAAGCAGCCGGATTCACCGTGATCCTCTATACGTCCCCGCATTTAACCGATTATCGGGAACGGATAAAGCTTGGGACTGGTTTTCTCGAAGAATCAGTCTATTGCGCGGCAGGTGACGAGATGCGGGCAGTCATTGAAGAAAGCGGAGAAGAGCCGACATTTTTTGAAGCTTGCACGCTGTTCTTTTTTCTGTGTATGCGCTCTAGTTCATGCGACTATGCGGTTGTAGAAACCGGACTTGGAGGCAGATTAGATGCAACAAATATTGTTGAGCCGATCTTATCTCTAATAACGCCGATAGAGCTAGAGCATACGCAGTATTTAGGCACAACGGTTGCAGCAATTGCCCGCGAAAAAGCCGGCATTATCAAGCCGAACCGCCCTGTTATTGTGGCTGAACAAGACCCGGAAGCGTACCGGGTGCTGAAGCAGTATGCGGAGGAACAGCATGCGCCCTTCTATTATGTCCCTGAATATGTAACATTGAATGCTTTAAAAGTCACCGTGAACGGAACAAGTTTTTCGTACTGCCAAAACGGCACACCTCCCTTCCCGCTGAGTCTTTCCCTCCACGGAGCTATTCAAGCTCAGAACGCCAGCGTTGCCGTTTTTGCGATCCGTCAGATAATACCTACCCTTGAAGACACGCTCATATACAAAGCTTTATCCGCCGTTAAGATTCCCGGCAGATTTGAACGGGTATCAACAGCGCCGCTCTGCGTACGTGACGGCGCTCATACGCCCCTCAGTTTCCGCGCCACCGTTAAAACATTTTGTACGCTGTATGGACATGACGGTGTGTTACTTTTTGCCTGTGCTGCTGACAAAGATTTTCGGACAATGGTACAACACGCAGTGCCGCATTTCTCACAAATCATCATCAGCACCCCTGGTTTTTTCAAAGCGAGCAACCCTTCTGCCGTTTATCAGTATGCTATCAACGAAGCAGCACCAGTTCACCTAAGCTTAATCGAAGACCCGCACCAAGCAATCGCGTATGCCAAAGCGGTTGCAACAACATTAAACAAAGCGCTCCTTATTACCGGCTCCTTCTACTTAATCGCTTTAGTTTGATCGAGCTCTGTCCCCCGTTTGGCTTAGAGGTCTGTCTCCGTTTTAGTTAGAGGTCTGTCCCCGTTTAGCTTGAGGTCTGTCCCTGTTTAGTTAGAGGTCTGTCCCTGTTTTAGTTTGAGGTCTATCCCCGTTTAGTTCGGGGTCTATCCCCGTTTACTTAGAGGTCTGTCCCTGTTTAATTCGAGGTCTGTCCCTGTTTAATTCGGGGTCTGTCCCCGTTTAGTTCAGAGGTCTGTCCCTGTTTAGCTCAGAGGTCTGCCCATTTAGCTTAGAGGTCTGTCCCTGTTTAGCTCAGAGGTCTGTCCATTTAGCTTAGAGGTCTGTCCCTGTTTAGTTCGGGGTCTGTCGTTTAGAGGTCTGTCCCCAAGTCAAAGGTCTGTCCCCGTTTTAGTTCGGGGTCTGTCCCTGTTTAGTTAGAAGTCTGTCCCCGTTGAGTTTGAGGTCTGTCCCTGTTTCCTTTGAGGTCTGTCCCCGTTTATTCAGAGGTCTGTCCCCGTTTAGTTTGAGGTCTGTCCCCGTTTTAGTTCGGGGTCTGTCCCTGTTTTAGTTCGGGGTCTGTCCCTGTTTTAGTTCGGGGTCTGTCCCCCGTTTACTCAGAGGTCTGTCTCTGTAGGGTCAAGGTGGTTGCCCTAGTAAGGACATGGTGCTTGCCCTTACTAGGACATGGTGCTTGCCCTTACTAGGACATGGTGCTTACCCTAGTAAGTGAGCGGTAGCCTTTACGAGGGAGCAATGATTTGGGTTAAGGTGCAGTAACGGTGAGCTCTTTGTCAAAGGTGACGGTGCGGGGAGTCTTGAGGTCTTTGCTGCCGGAATATTGAGTGACAATGCGTACCTGCCATACGCCGGGGGTTAATGCGGGAATTAAAGCAATCACTTCGCTGGGGTTGTTGATTACAAAGTCGCTGGGGTCGGCTTTCACGGGGATTCCTGAAGCGGGAACAAAGTACAACCCAACGTCAGGGTCGTCTCCGGCTATCTTGATTTTGGCACCGGTTATTTTGAGGTCTCGACCGGGGGTCAATATACTGTTGATACTGCCGGTCTTGATGTCTATAACGCTGACGATGATCGTACCGCTCGATACTGCTATGACCTTTTTCACTTTGATGTCGGTGATAGCGTTTCTGAGACCGGAACCGGCGTGGAAGTTGATCTTGATCTTCTGTTTGGCAGGATTAAACGTTTCATCAGGGGAATTAAAGACTCCTTGAATACTGAAGGAGGTGTTGAACAGCTCACAATGAACCGCACCTCCATCGGCAAGTATACTGGCAGTTACCTGTCTTAACGCTTCCAACACGCTGACAACATCGGAACGGGTAAGTCCTGCACCGATCTGCAAGACTTTATCAACCAGTTCTTGCTCGGTGTACGACCGTACGTTGACGACTTGAGCCCTCAAGTCTCCCGGCTCTTCGGTTAACTCGTTGTATTCCAACGTGTACTCTAACATAGTTTTACTCCTTATAAGAGGCGCAATTGCGCCTCTTGATTGTTAATGCGGGGTCTGTCCCCATTAGAGGACTGTCCCCTTTTGCTTCTTAATACGTTCCAATAGTCAGCGTAATGCTGCTGCTACCTTTAAAGCTTGTCTGCCATTCCGCATTGTATTTTGATAGTGCGCCGGAAGGCACCTTAACGGTAACGGGCTTTCCAGCTGTGTTATAAGCCGTACCATAACCTTCTATACCTTCCATAAAAAGAAATATATTGGTACCTAATGTTGGGACTTCAGCTCCCAGCTTAATCTCCAATGATGTGGTTCCTGTAAAGCAGAAGGCCTGTTCGCCGATGTATGTCGCCTTAGGGAAGCTCGCTGTTTTCAAAGCTCTATAGAATCTGAAAGCGTATCTGCCGATGGTTGTTGCCTCTGGGAAGTTCACTGTTGCCAAAGCGTTACAGATGGCGAAAGCGGATTCGCCGATGGTTATTACGTTGGGGAAATTCACTGTTACCAAAGCGCTACATCCATGGAAAGCCAATCCACCGATGCTTGTTGCTAGGGGGAAGTCCGCTGTTGCCAAAGCGGTACATCCTCTGAAAGCCCATTCGCCGATGGTTGTTGCTTTGGGGAAGTTTGCTGTTACCAAAGCGCTACAGTTGGCGAAAGCATTTTCGCCGATGGTTGTGATATTTAAGCCGGATATTTCTTTGAGAGCAGTGAAATTCTTGAAGACTGGATAGCCGGTGAAATATACACCCTTAATGCTTTGTGCGGCAGTGGGCAGAATAAGAGACACAATCTTGTCTTTACCGGTAGCGTTCGTATTGTCGGGATCGAACTCTGTGCCGTTCATCGTGCAGGCAGAAAGGTCAAGCGCAACATATTTGTTTGCACTTTGTATGGTAGTAAGGAGAGATGCCCAATTAGTAGACACGTTAAAATCTACCGTCAATAGAACAGGATTGTTCGCACTACCTCCGCCGGAAACTGAGGCAAGGTAAGCCGCAATATCGGTAACGTTGGTATAGTATCCCCATTTTGCATAGACCGTGAGCGCGCTGTTCACGGGAGTGCTGAAGGTATATAGCGTAGTCAAGCTTTCGTTGGCATACCAGTTAACAAAAGAATAACCATTCTTTGTGGGGTTTGCCGGACGGGTTGCGGTTTCGCCTTCAACTATCGTCTGTGCGGAGATCGTACTTCCACCATTGGTATTGAATGTTACCGTGACATAGCCCTTCCACCGTGCATAGACCGTGAGAGCGCCGCTAACGGGAGTGTTGAAGTTATACAGCGTGCTAAAGGTACTGTCGGCATACCAGTTAACAAAAGAATAACCACTCTTTGTGGGATTTGCCGGACGGGTTGCGGTTTCGCCTTCAATTATCGTCTGTGCGGAGATCGTGCTTCCACCGTTGGTATTGAATGTTACCAGGTACGTTACCGGCGGTGTTCCTGGTGTTATCGGTGTTTCTGCATTGGGGAAGTTCGCTGTTACCAAAGCGTCACATCCAAGGAAAGCGCCTTCACCGATGGTTGTTGCTTCGGGGAAGTTCACTTCTACCAAATCTCTACAGTAGTTGGAAGCGTAGTTGTTGCTTCTGCTGAAAGCGTAGTTGCCGATGGTTTTTACTTTGGGGAAGTTCACTGTTTTCAAAGCGCTACAGGAGTCGAAAGCGCTGTCGCCGATGGTTGTTGCTTCGGGGAAGTTCACTGTTTTCAAAGCGCTACATTCTTGGAAAGCGTTGATGCCGATGGTTATTGCTTGGGGGAAGTCTGCTTCTACCAAAGCGCTACATAAACCGAAAGCGGCGCCGCCGATGGTTATTGCTTGGGGGAAGTCTGCTTCTACCAAAGCGCTACATAAACCGAAAGCGCCTTCTCCGATGGTTGTTGCTTCGGGGAAATTTGCTGTTGCCAAAGCGGTACCGGAGAAAGCGCCTTCGCCGATGCTTGTTACGTTAGGGAAGTCCACTTCTACCAAAGCTCTACAGTAGTCGAAAGCGCCGTTGCCGATGGTTATTGTTTGGGGGAAGTTCACTTCTACCAAAGCGTCACAGTATCTGAAAGCGCCGTTGCCAATAGTTGTTGCTTGGGGGAAGTCCGCTGTTACCAAAGCGTCACAGGATTTGAAAGCGTATGCGCCGATGCTCTTAATAGTTGAACCGTGTATTTCTTTAAGAGCGCTGAAGTACTGAAATGTTGGATAGACTTCATATTCCGAAATAATTTGGCCATCTTTAATGCTTTCTGCGGCGGTGGGTAAGCTAAGAGACACGATCTTGCCTTTACCGACAGTGTTCGTAGAAAAGGGATCGAATTCCGTGCCGGTCATCGTGCACGCAGAAAGGTCAAGTGCAACATACTTGCCTTCTTCTGCTATAGTAGTCAGTAATCTGCCCCACAAACCGTCAAGGTTTATGGCTTCTACCGTCACTGCAACAGGATCACCTGGACTGCCTCCGTTGAGAGATTCTTTCAGCTCATTTGCAAGCTTGGTAATATATTCCTTTATTTCTGGCGTTTCCGGTATTTCTGGTATTGGCGGTATTTCTGGTGCTGGCGGTATTTCTGGTACTATCGGCGTTGTTGGCGTTGTTGGTATTGGTGGTGGCGGTTCTTCTGGATCGGCAGGACAGCCGAAGAAGAACAGCACACAAATAAGTGCGCCGATTATTGTAGCTAGCTTCTTATGCGGGTAGGATTGATGGGGGGGGGGGGG
>JAISSB010000050.1 GCA_031273325.1 Treponema sp.
TTAACTAAGAATGACTCAGAATTAGCTAAGAATGACTCAGAATTAGCTAAGAATGACTCAGAATTAGCTAAGAATGACTCAGAATTAGCTAAGAATGACTCAGAATTAGCTAAGAATGAGTCAGAATTAGCTAAGAATGACTCAGAATTAGCTAAGAATGACTCAGAATTAGCTAAGAATGACTCAGAATTAGCTGCGAGCGAGTCAGAATTAGCTAAGAATGAGTCACAATCAGTTGAGAATGAGTCACAATCAGTTGAGAATGAGTCAAAGTCAGTTGAGAATGAGTCACAATCAGTTGAGAATGAGTCAAAATCAGTTGAGAATGAGTCAAAGTCAGCTGAGAATGAGTCAGAATTAGCTGCAACGAGGCATGTTTAGCCGGAGTGAGGGCGCTCTTAAAAGAGCTTGACTCATTGAGAATAGGAACCGTATAGTATGTTTTAGGTTTAACACCTATTAAATACTTTTAAAGGAGGGTAATGATGTTACTGCAAATGATTTTGTTGTTAAAAATTTTAAAAATTACCCCCCCCCCCCCCATTCTTTAATTCCCTTCAATTCATTTCAATCTTTATTTTCTTATATATTCGAATTTTTACTCTGCATTTTATGCCTGTATAGGCTTATATATTTTTTTTATAAAAAAAGGAGGTACATATATGGCAGACGGTGTGCATTGGCTTCCCGGCAATAGGGAAGGACAACTGAATATGGCAAAGGTGTGGATTACCGTTACATCCAGGCTGAATAGCACAAATGTTTTGGCAATTCCGGCAATCGATATAACTGAATTAACTACACTTACCGGATCGGCAGAGACCATTCTGCAAGCTGCCTTGTCCAATGAGCGAACCCCTATCATTACCGCTGAATGTCAGCGGATTTTTGGGGAACTCGTGACAAAGATGCGGTTCATCAAAGACCGGTATTTCAAAGCCCCGCCGTTGGTCGACGAGGACTTTACCGCATTGCTCCTCAAGGTGCCGGATCACACCAGGACTCCGCGAGGTATTCCCCGCGCTCAGATCACCGCAGAGATAGGCAGGAGCGGCACGGCTATGCTTATTTTGCAGTATGGATACGCTGAGGGGACAGAACACCTTGCTGACCCCCATACCGACATCCGCTACCAAGTCCGCTACGGGGTATTACCGCCACCCGGCGTGCCGGCGACCGGCATAGAGTTAACCACTCATCCAACAACCCCTGAAGAGTTACCGATAGTGTTCGCCAGCAAACGGAGAAAAGACATTATCACCTTTAATCCGGGAGACTCAGGCAAGACGGCTTATTTCTGCATCCGCCTCGAGAACGGGGTAGGGGGATACGGGCCCTGGTGTCCGTTGTTCTCTGCCATTATTCCTTAATGAGGGGGACAGACCTTGGATTAACGTGCGGGGTGAGAGCCGCATGTTGATAAAGCCTGAGTGAAATCTTTTAAGCTCAGGCAAACATAATTTTTTTACCTATAGGAGGGTAGTATGACGAGTAAGAAATTTTTAACGGCAATGATCGGGGTATCGCTTGTCTTGGGAATGACGGTGATCGGGTGCGATCAAGTAAATGAAATTATTGGCGATAAGAGCTTGATTATTCCCGACTCGGTTACCGCTATTGGGGATTGGGAGTTTTACAACAATCAACTAACGAGCGTGAGCATTCCCAACTCGGTTACCTCTATTGGGGAAGGGGCGTTTGGCAGCAATCAACTGACCAATGTGATCATTCCCGACTCGGTTACCTCTATTGGGCGTTGGGCGTTTGGAGAGAATCTACTGATCAGTGTGAGCATTCCCAACTCTGTTACCTCTATTATGGAAGGGACGTTTAACAGCAATCAACTGATCAGTGTGAGCATTCCCAACTCTGTTACCACTATTGGGGAAGCGGCGTTTTACAACAATCAACTGAAGAGCGTGAGCATTCCCGACTCGGTTACCGCTATTGGTCAAGGGGCGTTTAACACCAATAAACTGACCAGTGTTACCATAGGAAGTAGTGTCGAAACTATTGGGGAAGGGGCGTTTTTCGATAATCAACTGACCAGCGTGAGCATCCCCGGCTCGGTTACCGCTATTGAGGGTAGTGCGTTTCAGAAGAATAAACTGAAGAGCGTGAGCATTCTCAACTCGGTTACCTCTATTGGGGGTAATGCGTTTTTCGATAATCAACTGACCAGCGTGAGCATACCTGACTCGGTTACCTCTATTGGGAATGGGGCGTTTGGAAGTAATCAACTGACCAGTGTTACCATAGGAAGTAGTGTTACCACTATTGGGAATCATGCGTTTGCAGGTAATCAACTGACCGAAGTGATCATTCCCGACTTGGTTACCACTATTGGAGAAGCGGCGTTTGGAGGTAATCAACTGAAGAGCGTGAACATTCCCGACAGTGTTGAGACTATTGGGAATTGGGCGTTTGGAGAGAATCAACTGGACGGTGTGATGAGCATTCCCGACTCGGTTACCACTATTGGTGAAGGGGCGTTTCACATCAATAAACTGACCGATGTTACCATAGGAAATAGTGTTACCTCTATTGGAGGTCATGCGTTTGCAGAGAATAAACTGAACAGTGTTATCATAGGAGAGAGTGTTGAAACTATTGGGAATTGGGCATTCGGAGGTAATCATCAACTGACCGGAGGTAATCACCTGAAGAGCGTGAGCATTCCCGACTCGGTTATCACTATTGGGGAAGGGGCGTTTAATGAGAATGAACTGGAAAGTGTTAAAATAGGAAATAGTGTTGAAACTATTGGGAATTGGGCGTTTCAGGATAATAAACTGACCGAAGTGAGTATTCCCGACTCGGTTACCTTTATTGGTGAAGGGGCGTTTCAGAGTAATCAACTGAAGAGCGTGAGCATTCCCGACTTGGTTACCACTATTGGGAACTATGCGTTTAAAAACAATCTATTGACCGATGTTACCATAAGAAGTAGTGTTACCTCTATTGGAGATGGGGCGTTTAGAGACAATCCACTGAACAGCGTTACCATTGAAGCGAATGTAGCGGTTAATTATAATGCATTTGACAATGGGTTCACCGATTATTACAACCGCAACAACAGAAATGCGGGAACGTATACCTACAACGGTAGCTGGAGCCACTAGCTGGAGCTACAAGGCGCAGTAAAGAACGTGGGGACAGACCTTGCCTGTTTTTCATTAACGTGTGCATAGCACAGAACAAAAGGGGACAGACCTCAATGGGGTCTGTCCCCACTTTTTTATTTTGTCTTTTTTGGATCTTCTTGGGGACAGACCTCGAATCATAAGATAGATTTCTAACCAAGGGGGACAGACCTCATGCATAATCTAACAAGGAGGGACACTAGACAACTGTTAATTTTTTAATTATATTAAGATGACATTGGCGCCGTACCCAAGCGGTAAGGGAGAGGTCTGCAAAACCTTTATGCGACGGTTCGATTCCGCCCGGCGCCTCTTGTATTGGCGCCGTACCCAAGTGGTAAGGGAGAGGTCTGCAAAACCTTCAGCGACGGTTCAATTCCGCCCGGCGCCTCGGTTAACGCATACAGATTGCCTATAATATCCTGCATACGGTTCGTGGAATGGTTGTTCGGAATCAAAAAATGACAGTAATTTCTTTTTTTTAAAAGTTTTTAAAGGTTTTTAAAAGTTAATACCAAGCCAGTCTTCTTGAATGCTCATCTCTTTAGCGATTTTACCAAGTTCGACAGAATCAGTTGTTTCGGCAACAAGCCAATACTTATCTCCCAAAGGAAAACGCGCCCCGTCTCCAGGAATGTCAGCAAGACCCAAAGCGTGACTATGTTTTTTTGAAACCATAATGGCTGAAGGAATACCTGCTTGTTCTATAACAATCGCCCATAAAAGTACTCTGCTGTCACAATCGCCGCGTCCTTCAATAGCAGCAGTCACAACATTGACAAAGTCACTATCGTTAGTTTCACGCTCATACGTAAAACTTTGAACCCAGTTGAGCGCTTGTTGCGCTGTGACACGTATATCTGTCTCCGGTTGCTGCCATAACCGTTCAAGCATAAACGCAATATTTGCAATCCGGTCAAAAGAATCACGGTACAGCATCCGATACATACGTTTCCAAGCATTTTGCCAGTGTGGAGAATCTGTATAACTGTTCATAACTTCAAATTCCATATCAACGACTGCTTGCGCCGCTTCAGCATCGTTATCGTATACAAAAGCATGCAACGAAGTTCCATAAATGGGAACAGAAATTCTTGTCTTTCGTGGATATTCCGCTATACTCACAGGACCGGGCAATAACTGCTCGGCTGGTGTTGGAATTATGGAATTGAGTACTGAACGGTGAAAAAGTCGTATGCTGGATCCTTCTTTTGTACTGTAGACAAGAGCTAACAGTATTGGAGTAGTCGTTCCCTGTTGAGCAAGTTCTATACATAATCCTTCACCGTTATAATTCTGAAATTGAAGCGCAAGAAGAGCAGCTTTTTTCCGGTAATAATCAAAAAATACTATCTGTCCATTGTTGTTTAACTGTCTCGTTGCTGTAGATACTGCGGTGTCAAGCGTTCTACCGTCATTATATATCCGAAGAACCAAAAAAGCTCCGTTAGGAAATTGAAATCCAAAACTATTAATAGCGTCACCTTCAACGAAACTAAAATCTTCAGGAATATCAATTTGAAAGCCCCACGTTGCCGAACTCAACGGTTCAGCAAACAACAGGAAAGAGGAAATGCATAAAAATAATCCACATAACCATTTCATATAATTAAAATAATTGGATTTACAAGAAGAAACAACTTTATATATGGGCGATACAAGAATCGAACTTGTGACCCCCAGCGTGTCATACTGGTGCTCTAACCAACTGAGCTAACCGCCCAAAACCTGCTAGCGACTATCGCCACCAACAGAATCATTTTACTAAAATATATTTATTTTGTCAAATGAAAAAATCTATATCCGTTCGCGTATAACAACGTTAATCTCAATTCTTCCATCTTCGCCTGTTGGACCGAATTTCATAGGGACAATTAATGCTTCTACATCAAGATTATTCGAAATCTCCATATTATCGCCGGTAAAAAGTGCTGGTGGTGTTAGATCAAAGCGGAAACCTAAATCATGCAGCTTTGTAACTGCCTGGGCAGTTATCATATTAGCAAGCTCAGTAATGGTTGCTTTTACCATTTCATCCACTACTTGGAACTCTTCCATATTCATAAGTCCCGCTACATATAACGCAGTTTCTTTACTCATATCGAATAGTACTCGTCCTTCAACATCTCCTGCCAACCCCACCAAAGCTGCTACCCCCATAATAGACATGGTAGAAGATTTTAAGTACAAGTCACCTCGCTTAACTTCAACACCCGTAACCTCTCGCAGTATATTGAGCGATGCTTCTACAAACGGGTTGATATATTCAACTCTCATTAACCTTCCGTCGCACAACCTATTGGATAAGCGACGGTCCTCCTCTCACTAAAATATCAACTATTCCCGCAAAAGCGCTGGGGAGTTATACTAAGACATACAATATTAACACCCCCTCATTTAATATTCAAATCAACCAACCGGGGTAAATAATGAAACATTGTCATTTCCAATAAACTTCCATTCACCTGGATTTAACTGTTCATTTTTTCCTACCATAACAAATCCACCTTTTTTCAAATGCGTTGCAAAACTGTCAACGAGTCCTTTCTGCTCCTCAAGATCAAAGTAAGAAATTGTATCTCTTGATACAATAATATCCAAGTTAGGTAATGAATTATCGTGGAGTACATCATGGTACTCAAATACAATAGAGTTTTTGAGTGACTGGATAAAAGAATACCCACTTTTTCCTTTAGCAAGAAAAGGCGTGCAATATTCTGGAATTTCAGTTATATCAAAGGTCATATTTGGTGCCATTGAGATAGACATAATATCATTATCATTAGCCCAAATTTTTATATTGGCATTCGGATAACGAGATTTGAGTAAACATGCTAGCGAAAAAGATTCATACCCTTTTCCACAACCGATATTCCACACATGAATAGTTGACGATTGAAGATTGGGCAATGTACTCTTAACCAATCGGACATACTCGTCAGTCCAAAAACTTTCTGAACAAGGAGAATCAAAAGTTGAAAGAAATTCGTTCACTTCTGCTAAATCCTTCGGTGGTGCTTGAGTTCCCCCTCGGGTACTTATCCATTCTATTCCCCGCTTTTTAAGCCATGTACTGTTGAGTGGACCTGCAATAAAATGTTTGAGCGCTTTAAGTTGATCTTGAATTGCCTTTAAAGTTGTGTCACTTAAAACTACTTTTGGAACTGATACCGGTGGTGGTGACGGTTTGACTGGCACCGGTCGCGGCGCAGGCACAACAGATTTTGGTGGAGGAGGAGTACTCCGCGGTACGGGAACCTCAACTGTTTTGGATGGAGGAAGAGCTGATTCAATAATATGCTCTGGAATCGATGGTGTTGTTGAAGCTTTTTTCTCTTCTTGTTGCTTTTTGGTACCGAAAATGCGCATTACATCGAGAATGACATAGAGATCTCCATTTTTTTCCACAACTCCACTGATGAACTTGATATTAATATCGCCGAAAATAGGATGTGGTGGTTGTATAGTACTCTTGTTAATACCTACAACTTTATCAATTTTATCAACAATAGTCCCATATACTCTTTCATCGACCCGCAAAATGAGCATATTTTCTTGCCCATCTTTCTTTTTTTCCGAATCCAAGTGGAAAAAAGAACGCAGATCAATTATGGGAATAATATCACCACGAAGGTTGTACACTCCCCGAATAAAAGACTCGGTATTCGGTACAAAGGTGAATTTATCAGCTTTAGCAATTTCTTTGACGTTCATAATATCGATACCATAATCTCTTCCAGCAAGAGAAAACGTTACCATTTTAAAGTCAGCCGTATCTGCTCGCTCTTTTTTTTGTTGTAAGTCGATATTCACCGTTTCTAAATCTTTGATGACCGCCATACTGCTCCCCTTTTACCGTATAGAAGCTTCACGAATTTCACGTTGCTCCAATTCTTTCTTTAAACCTAATTCCAGGAGTTGACTCACATCAATAATAAGCGAAACGGAACCGTCTCCTAAAATTGATGCTCCTGCAATTCCTGGTGAATTAGTATACTGATCTCGCAGTGGTTTGATAACTACGTCTTCTTCACCGATTAAACTGTCAACCATAAAGCCCATTTTCTTTTCAGCAGTACCAACAATAACAATAAAGTTATAATCTTGCTGCTCTTCAGTTTCAATACCGAAAAGTCTGTTCAACCGCAACAATGATACAACGTCATTTCGAATGTTGAATACTTCATAGTTATCAATCATCCGAATCTCTTCAGGTTTAAGGCGGAGACTTTCAATAACGCTGGTAATTGGAATTGAATAAATTTCAGTACCAACACGAACTAACAAACCTTGAATGATCGCTAAAGTAAGTGGTAATTTTATAGTAAATTTCGTACCTTTACCGCGTTCAGAACTCACCGTTACGGTACCGTTCAATTTTTCAATTTGACGCCTGACTACGTCAAGCCCAACCCCACGACCGCTAATTGCAGTAATTGACTTTGCTGTTGAAAAACCTGGTTCAAAAATGAAACTAAAAACTTCTGTCTCAGTAAGAACCTTATTTGCAGTAGTCAAACCGCGCTCAATAGCTTTTGTTTTAACCGCTTCAACGTCTATTCCTTTACCATCATCAATAATTTCAATGATAATTAAGTTTCCCTCATTAGCAGCTTTGAGGAGAACCATTCCTTCTTCGGGTTTTCCCGCTGCTTTCCGTTCCTCTTGAGATTCTATACCATGGTCAATAGAGTTTCGTACTGAGTGCATAATCGGGTCAAGTAAGTCTTCAATAACCGATTTGTCAAGTTCTGTTTCTTCCCCCTCAATGACCAGATTTATTTTTTTGTTTAATGATTTCGATAAATCACGTACCAAACGGGGAAAACGGCTAAAAATTTGACTGATAGGCACCATACGGATCCGCATAACACCTTCTTGAAGTTCTCCCGTTATACGCCCTAAATTCTGTGAAGTCGAACGAAATTTGCCAACATTATTTTTAATCGATGCTTCAAAACCGTCAAAAAGTGAGAAAACATCTCCATAATGTTCATTTATTTCTTTTTGAACATCTTTAACCGATCGACCGTTTTGCATACCTTCAAGATAATCAGGTAAACCGTCAAAAAGATTCTTAATTTTATCTCGATAAGTTGATTCCAGATTGTGTAGATCATTAAGTAAATTACTAAACTGATTACTAATTTGATTGAACGTTGCTTTTGTAATAACAGTTTCTGAAACCAAATTAAGCAAATCATCAATACGTTTTGAATCAACACGTAGTATAGAACTTGCTTCTTTACCAGCTAATTTTGATGTAGCCGAAGAAGCAGCTGCCGCATTGGAAATTCCACCCTGAACACTTGAAGTATGCGTTGTAGTTTCTGCTTCAGGTTTCTCTGTAGATTCTACCGATTCTTCTGGAGTATGTGCTACCATCGCCTTCGGCGATAAAATAGTTTCAGCTGAGGGTGTTGGAGTTGTCACAGTTGACGGTTGAGTACCAGGTGTATCATCAACATTGACAATGTCAGCTCCAAGCGTCACATCTGGAATAAGCACGTATCGTTGAAGTGTTTCAACATCTTTTTGGGAAGCAATATAATAATCAACCGTTGGAAAGAAGTTATCTTCATATAACTGCTCAAAGTCAGGCACCGTTTTAAGCATAACCCCTACACCTTTAAGAGCTGCATAAACCTGTATGCCACCGACGGTGTTCATTAAACTGTTCTCGTCAAACTTAACAGAAATACGGTAGATTGGCATTCCTCCTTCAACGGATTCATGCAATTCCAAAAATTCATACTCTGTAAGTCCAAGTCCAGTACTAGCACTTAGCGGTTTTTGAACCGGAGGTGGAGGCGGAGGAGCAACCGGGGCGGGTTTTGGAGTTTGAGCAGATTTAGCTACTGCTTTAAATCCTCCTTTTTTACGGTTATTCCCCTCAGGAATAAGTGTAGACAAACGTCCTTCTATCACTGAAGTGTCTTCTCCGTATATAGCTCCGTCCATACGCTGTTGTAACATAGCTTTGATAATATCTATCGCTGCAAGAAGCGTATCAACTACATCTTCATTGACATTCACCGTATCTGAACGAATGGCATCCAATACATCCTCAACTAAGTGAGTAAAATGGGACAACTCCATCATCTCAACGGTTGCCGCACCGCCCTTCAAAGTATGAGCTGCCCGGAAAATTTCGTCAACCGCATCCCGGTTTGCTCCCTCATTTTCAAGGACCAAGATATTTTGTTCCAGTGTGTCAACTTGCATTTGAGCTTCACTGAAAAAATCTTTGAGTAGTTCCTCATTGTTGGGATCCAGATAGTCACTCATTATGGTTGCATTATGCTACAGATTTTTCATTAGGTCAAGAGGGTTGTTTACAGTTTCAGCTTGAAAGACTAATAGTTTTAAGATATTTTTTAAGCAAATTTTTCGAGAATACTGTGGAGTCAATAACTCAGACTGAAATTTTAAGGTATGAAAGTTCATTTATTGATATTTTAAGCTTTTTAAAGGCTATATCTTGGTAGGGAGGGGTGGCTAAAAGCCGACAGTGTGTTTTTTCCAAAGATTTTAAACTTTTGGTTTTTACCCTTACTTTTTTATGATAAACTGGTTAACGTGGTGTGTTCCTCCAATCATTGGAGCCGCTATTGGCTACATTACAAATTCAATTGCGATCAAAATGCTTTTTCGACCGCTTAAAGCACGGTATATTTTTAACATTCGTGTCCCATTTACTCCAGGCGTACTACCGAAACAACGTGAAAAACTTGCAGAGAATATTGGAGCTATGGTAGAACGTGAACTGTTTACTCCAGCACTGCTCCGTGAACGCCTCCGTAATACAACGGTGTATCAAGCACTTCATGACTCAATGGCTAATGCTATTGAGCAATTTTTTAATACTCCACTGTGTAATCTTATGCAACCTGGACCTTTCTCCGATATTATTCATACGCTATTTAATGAGTTTAAAGGAGAATATTTTATTCTCCCTACTTTTAATGTTTTAAGTGAACTCCATTTACGAGAATATACTTTAAATTTTCTCCTTGGAATAGAGCAAACAGATAAAATATTACATGTTATAGAATACACAGTAGAACGTTACCTTGAATCGCACAGTACTCTGCTAATCGAGCAATTCCGTCCAGTAATACATCAAGCTTTTCCTGCTCTTACTTCCTTAATCGTACGATTTTTAAAACGTGACGAAGTACATAAAGTATTGGAAATTCAAGGACAACAATTTCTTTCTCATGCGCTCCTTAAACTTAATGATATTCAACGATTTTTTCTTATGGCAGGGCAATACGATAAAACGCTCAACGAGCGAATGCCAGAATTAATTGATGATTTAATTGATCAAATAGATACGCTTTTTCATGACTTTTATACCAGTCAAAAAATTATCCAATTTTTAATTACATGTTTAGAACAACTTTTAACAGTACCAAAAATGAATCACGCTTGTGCAAGTATTATTGGAAGATTATTTTCTTTCCTCACCGAAAAGCCTATCGGGGAATTAATCCCAGAAGGTATATCGTTCGAAACATTCGAAAATTTGATAAGAACTATACCTACTACGGAATTTATAAATCGCTTTATCAAAAAATTTAAAGAATATTATGCTCAAATACCAATAAAAGAATTAATATTTTGTGATCAAGAACTGTTAACAACTCTTATTAGCAATTTTATATCTGATATGGCGCAAGATAAAATTGAAACAATACTTAAATCAATTGATATAAAAACAATGATTCGGGATCGTATTAATGCTCTTGATATGATCAATGTTGAACGAATTGTCCTTGATGTTATGACTAACCAATTTAAATGGATTAACATATTCGGTGCGATTCTTGGATTTATTATTGGAATCATGCAACCGTTACTGTCATTATTTTTTCACTGAAATTATTTTCTAATAGGAACTTCTAAAGTCATATGATTATCTCTTACTGTTGTAAAGTTTAACTCCTACTATCCACATAATTAGTTATCTGTTAAATGCAAAGCAAAAAAAATTATAATGCTCCCTTTTATGGGAGCATAGTATTACAACCGCAATAATTGCTGGTTAAACAGATTTTCCAACAGTTCTTGTTTAGCGCTTCTTATCCCAATAGTTCCATACTCAGTTCCCAAGCTTGCAAGTACTTCAAAACTTAAATCACCTTTTTCAAATCGGGCGCCGTCACCAGAATCAAATGAGGAATACCGTTCTTTAATAAACGAACTAAAGACAGCTTTTTCAATGAGTCTCTGTGCAATTTCCAAACCAGCAGCAAAAGCGTCCATACCGCCAATATGCCCTATGAACAAGTCCGCTGGATCAGTAGAATTTCGTCGAATCTTTGCATCAAAGTTGAGTCCACCAGTAGTAAAACCACCAACTTTTAAAACCGTATACATTGCCAAAGCGGTTTCATAGTAACTGTGCGGGAATTGATCGGTATCCCAACCATTCCGTGGTTCACCACGGTTTGCATCAACTGATCCAAAAATGCCAAGTGCTGCTGCTGTCTCTAACTCATGGACAAAATCATGTCCTGCTAGTTCAGCATGGTTTGCTTCAATGTTAACTTTGAAGTCTTGATCCAAACCATACATGTGCAAAAATCCGGCGACTGTTTCAACATCACGATCGTACTGATGTTTTGTCGGTTCACAAGGTTTCGGTTCAATATAAAAGGCTCCTTTAAACCCTTGCTTCCGTGCATAATCACGTGCCGAGATCAAAAACCGTGCCAAATGTTCTTTTTCACGTTTAAGATCGGTATTCAAGATGGACATATATCCTTCACGTCCACCCCAGAAGGTATAGCCTAAACCTCCCAACTCGATTGTTGCATCAATGGCAGCTTTAACTTGATTTGCAGCAAGTGCTACAACTCCAAATTCAGGATTAGTCGCAGCTCCATTCATAAAACGGGGATGTGTAAATAAATTTGCCGTTCCCCACAGTAATTTTACTCCTGTTTCTTGTTGTTTGTCTTTTGCACGAGCCACGAAAGTTTGCAAAATTTTCTCACTTTCTACGGGAGTTTCCCCTTCCGGCGCCATGTCACGATCATGAAATGCGTAAAATTCAACACCAAGCTTGCTAAAAAACTCAAAAGCAGCATCCATTCTATGTTCTGCTACTTCTATAGGATTTTTTGCATCCGCAACCCACGGATGCAAATGTGTTGCTGCCCCAAAAGGATCCGTTCCATCAGCACAAAAACTGTGCCAATAAGCAACTGCAAACCGTAAATGATCCTTCATTTTCTTTTTGCCGATTATTTTTTCCGGGTCATAAAATTTAAAAGACAAAGGATTATCGCTTTCTGCTCCCTCGAACTTAATTTTACCAATACCGGGAAAATACTCTTTCGTTCCCATAAAAAACTCCTTACCTTATGAAGGTATTAACTATATAAAGACTGTAATTTCTCAAGATATTTTGAATACTCACCGTACGCTTCATCATACCGTTTTACAGCTTCAGTCTTTGGTTCAATCGTTTGTGTTAGAATAACATGCTTAGCAACTAACGATTCAAGTGGCTCTTTAGTGAGCGTCCACAAAGCTTGAATAGCAGCTCCCAACGCTCCCGACTCATCATTTGCTGGAAGATGTACCGGTAAATTCATAATATTTGCTGCTAATTCTTGAAGGAGAGGGCTTTTCGCAGCACCTCCGGTTAAACGAATCTCTTGGGCTTTGAATCCTACATGGTTAAAACGATCATACCCAATACGCATACCGAAAATAACTGACTCAAGTGCCGCCCGTGCAATATTCTCACGTTTAAAATTTGCCGCGGTAATGCCGGTAACGCTTGCACGACCATTTGGAAGATTAGGGGTACGTTCCCCATTAAAAAATGGTAATACAACAATACCGTCGGCACCAATCGGAGCTTTTGCCGCTTCATTGTCGAAACTTCGTACGTCCAGTGCAAAAAGTTTGCGGAATTCTTCACTTGCAACGGTGCAATTCATAGTACAGAGCAAAGGTAACCAACCACCTGAAGAAGAACAAAATGCAGCTAAATCTCCTAATGGATCGATAATTGGCGTAGCGGAAAATCCAAAGAGTGTACCTGACGTACCGAGACTCATAGTCAAAAAACCGTCGGTTACAGTACCTGTCCCAATAGCACTGATCATATTATCACCGCTGCCGGTTGCAACGATCGCTCCTTTTGGAATACCGTATGCTTGAGCTGCAATGTCAGATACTTCACCAGCCGGAGAACCAGGAGCAATGATCTGCGGAAGACATTCCAACACTTTCCGGTCAATCAGCGTACATACCTGTTCAGACCATTTTCTTGTACGTATATTAAACAGTGCAGTACCTGAAGCATCCCCCGCTTCTGCGGTATATTTTCCCGTAAGAAGGAAATTAATGTAATCATGCGGGAGTAGAATATGGGCAAGTTTTTCGAAAGCTTCGGGTTTATTATTCTTAAGCCACAAAACCTTTGGAGCGGTATATCCGGGACGCATTGGCAAACCGGATTCAACGATAAGATTTTGCTCTCCGCCTGCAGCAGCCGTCAAAAGCAAACATTCAGTTGCTGTTGAAGTATCACACCACAGTTTGACGTTGTAGACAGCTTTATTTTCTGCATCCAACGGTACCAAACTGTGCTGATGTCCGGAAACTCCAAGTGCCCGAATAGTTTTTTTCAACTCTGGAGCTAGTTCTGCAAAACATTGACTAATTGCTGTTTGATACCATTCTGCTTTCTGCTCGCGAGTGCCTTCATTATCTGCGATCATATCAATCGGAACCTGTGACCATGCAACCAACTTTTTATTTTCGTAGTCGTACAGTATTACTTTGCAGCTCTGTGTTCCTAAGTCAATTCCAGCAACAGTATTCATATTATCCTCCTTTTTCTTAAAGCATTAATGTTGATTTTTTAATGTGCCCAAACGGTATCTTCTGAGTGATACGGTTTTTCAGTACAATCGGTTGTGAAGAAATTTCACCAACCTCCGTTGCTTTAAGTATATTATCAATACATGTCCATACTGAATCGTCGAAAACGACCTTTACCGATTGTGATGTCAGCGCAGGATCAAGCCACGAAAAAAGCACAATGGGTATATCCTTATTCTGTTCTAAAAAGCTTGAAACAGCACCGGTACCAAGGATAATTGCGCCTCCCGCTTGATAATCTATGGCTGACGGATCGCGCACAACAACCAGAAACCGTTCTTCACCGTGTGCTTTCCACCCTGCTTGAAGTGCAAGCCTTTGTTCGTCAGAAAAAGTCCCGCTCGGAAAAACAAGAATCGTCTGGGTGGGACGTTCACGGCTGAGAAAGGCAATATACTGTCCGGCACGGTACAGATCGTTGAGATCATCTGTTTTGACGGTATTTAGTTGTTCGTTCCGTTCTGTGCTTCCCGTTACTACTACTTTTGTATGGGGAAATTTTTCTGTATACTTGTGAGCAGCATCCATGTAACGGGAGGGAAAAATAGTACAGTACGGGTTACGGTGTGCAGCTGCAACAACATCTACCATTAATTCCGGCGTAGTTTCTTCGGCAATCGGAATAACTTTAAAAAGCCGCCAGTGTTTTAATGAAGAGAGGAGTTGTTTTTTTACCTGGCGGCGCTTTCCATAAAGTAGTTCAAAGGATTCGTCACTCACTACTAACACTGGTGCACGGAAAAAAAAAGATAAGCAGAGTATAATAGAAAAGATTATTGCAAGTAGTTTGATAGAGTTCTTTGAAATTCTCAATGACTTCTCCTAATAATCACCATGATATACGGTATAGATAACTATGTCAAAGTATTTTTAGTCAACTTGAGGGAGGAAAAATGAAAATCCACTACCTAATATTAATAATATGTTTAACTGTCTGTTCGTACGGTTACAGTTTCCCGACAAATAGGACGATTGTACCCGGTGAACACCAAGGAACACTCAATGCTCTCACGGCTGACAGCCGCGGATATATTTTTAGTGCCGGTGCAGACGGATTTTTAGGTATATGGGACAGTACTAATAGAACAATTGTTGACCGTTTTCAACTGAGCGCCTATCCGATTTATACCGTATCACTCAATGAAAAACAATCATCTATTGCGGTAGTGAACTGCACAGTTGAAGAAATGTACGAAATTGCAGTGTGGAATTACAGTACGAAGGAGCAACTATGGTCGCGGATAATCAATAAACCAGTATCTTTTCTGAGTTATTCTGCCGATTATAGTTTTCTTATTATTGCCGGGAACACTTTTGTCGGTGTTGTATTGCTCAATGCAGAAACCGGGGAACAATTAAATGCCCCGCAGATCAACGTGCCGGTCCGTTTTGCTGCAACTGGTAATTCAGCAAAAACAATGCTCATATATGCGTCAGAAACGTTAAGTTATTGGAATGTAGGAGACGGCACTATGCTTCAACAAGTACCTGTTCCTTCCGCACTGAATTCTCCCCTTTTATTCGGTAATAACCGTTTCCTTGCTGGCATTCATTCGAGTGGTTTAATGATTCTCGATGCAGTATCCGGTTCCATTATTGCTCATGATTCGTCAATTACTTCGGGATTACTTGTCCCGGGAGCTTCGAACAGTATGGAATGTATCAGTATTGCACAAGAACATATAACAAGAATTCGCATACATCAAAATGGAATGTTAGAAAAATCGGTCTTAATTTCTTTACCGCATACTATTCCCACGGTTACTGCAGCTTTCCCGGTGCGGAATGTTAGCCTTGCCTTGGGTACCGCTTCAGGCACTGTATGGCTGTTGCGCCAAAATGGCGATATACACGAGTTTACTACGTGGCGCCAGCAAAAAATAAAAAACGTTACGGTACTCGGCACTTCATTGGTGTTTTTAACAGAAACTGGCTTTGTTGCAACAATTCCGGTTGATTTCCATGAGCTTGATTCACAAGCATGGATCAATGGGGAATATTCACTGTATACAGAACTTTGCGCCGGTCCCGTGCAGGAAACGGGCTATTCCCTGTTATTTTGGAGTCCTGGTACTACCAGATCGTTTCCTATTCTGAAATTCATTGATAGTTTCGGTTTTGATACCGAAATACCGCTCAGTACTTTATCGCTCCGCTTTCCGTTACGGTCAGTAAGCACGTTAGGCAGCAATGCACTTTTTTTAGATTCTATGGGTACCATTCAAATTATTTCGCTCGTGACCGGAGAAAAAATAGGATCATACACGATTATCGGCGCCCGTGCAGCAGCATTTTTAGACGAGGAAAATTTAATTATCGGTCGTGAAACGTCTATCCAAAGTCCCTTTCTCTACCTTAATATGGTGACTGGTGAAACAGTTCCGGTATATTATCCAGCAAATCTTGGCTCAACTGTGTATATTGCAGATGACGGAACAACCTTTGCTGCGGCTGTTGATGAACGGCAAACGTCTCTCCTACGGTTACAGCCGTGGTCGTCGCATGATCCGGTTGTACTTGCACAGTACCCCTTAACTACCGCCTTAAACATTGCTGTTGTTGGAGGAAATCTTGCAATTATGGTAGCAGAGAACGGTGCATACCTCAGCAAAACCGGCGCCCGTTTCGGTCGTACCGAAAGTGTTCCTATTCGCTTGATAAATGGAAAATCGTACTTTATTACTGTTAATGCTGACGGTTCTATCGCATGGTTTGAGCCGGATAGAGCTACGCTTGTAGCACAGTTCTATCTCTATAATAGAAATTGGATCCTTGAAAAGGGAGAAATATCGATAAGTGGTTTCGTTGAAACAAATATAACGGCGGCAGGTACGTGGTAAGTTGCTGGCATAAATATAGAACAAAAAAGACTGTGGAACAGTTTCTTCGCAGACATGAGCGTCGTTGCGTGGCCGCTTGTTCGCTCTATCTTCACAATGAAGCATCGGTTTGGGCTTTAAGCACCGGAACAACGATAGATTCACTGATTGTACAAGCGGGAGGATTACTCTTTCCTATATTGAGGAGTCACATTTCAACCCTTCCATTTCTTAAGCCGATTATAACAGACCGGTCGTTTGTTACCGTTAACGGCCTCAAGGCAGATGTCAGCATAGTGGAACAAGTACTGAGAATGTACAATGTGAGCGCTTTTGACCGGCGGGATTATGATCTTATGGAGCTCAATCAGCGTCCTGTATTGCCTCAGTCATTACCCGTCCATATTCATGTCCGCAAGGCAGCAAAAACGGATATCAATGAACTGTTTCCGCTTCAAGCGGCGTATGAGCGGGAAGAAGTACTCCCCCGCGGAAGTGCATTCAATCCCAGTCTTTGCCGATTAAATCTTGAACATATTCTGAATACTGAACAAGTGTTGGTAGCTGAATACGATTCACATATTATAGGAAAAGTACATACCAACGCAGCGTCATTTTCCCGGATACAAATAGGCGGTGTCTATGTATTTCCGGCGTACCGGCGGCGCGGTATTGCAAAATTGCTCTGCGGTGTGTTTGCACAGTCTTATATTGAGAAAGGAATCGGAGTAAGTCTCTTTGTCAACAAACAAAATGAAAGTGCTCAAAAACTTTACCGTTGCTTAGGGTTTCAACCCATTGCCGATTATCGGGTTTGCTATTTTTGACAGTATATTAAATCAAGAGGAGTATCTGTGCCGCCATATTCTGCTGTGAACAATGGGGAAAAAGTGGAACCTGTGGAACCAGTGAAAACAGTGAAAAAGTATCATATTATTTCAGGAACGGTGTTTCGTTACATTCTTATCGATGCTTTTTTCTCTTTTTTTGTAGCATTCTCTTTCTTCTTTGTTGTATTCTTCCTGAATCAACTGCTTCTTATGGCCCAAGATGTTCTTTCAAAGAAAGTCCCCTTTTATCAAGTTGCTCTTTTAGTCATTTACGCATTGCCGCAAGTCGTTTCTTTATCGGCTCCTTTCGGCAGTTTAGTAGGAACGCTTATGACGGTCGGACGGTTAACATCTGACAATGAAATTTTAGTCATGCTTTCGTCCGGTCTTTCGTATTTTAATATCTTTATTCCCGCGCTCGTTATGGGAATCATTATTTCTCTCTTTTCTTTCGTGGTGAATGACATTTTTTTACCGATTGGCACAGTGCAGCTCAATATCCTGTCTCGGCAAATTGCTGTTTCAACGCCGGCTGTGGAGCTTGGTTCCTATTCGGTGAAAAAGTTTCGGGACACGGTTATTGTTACCGGAAACGTCGACGGTTCCGCCATTGAAGACATTTGTATTCTCGACCGAAGCGGCTCGCGGGAACGAAGGATTATTGTGGCAGAACGTGCCGAAGTGCGGGACAGCGGTTCTAAGGGTTTAAATCTTGATTTAACGAATGCGTTTGTTCACTCGTCTCAAGAAACGGAGCGGTCGAATTATGATTATGCTACAAGCACGATGTTAAGCTATTGGATTCCTCAAGAGGACATTGTGTCTTCAACGAACAGTATCAGCCCTCGCGAAATGAGTTCCGTTGACGTATACCATGAAATCCGCGATAGAACGCTGGAACTCAACGCAAAAATAGACGAACAGTACAACCGTATACTGTTAAGCGGGCTTGCGTTGGAAGAAACGTTAAGAAAAGGTTCTCAGCATAGCTTGTGGAATAGGCGGAGAGCGTACAAAGATCAGTTCATTCAAGACACTGAATCTGCACGGTTTATTGCTGCAGATTGGATGCTCAATTCGTTTTGGGTTGAATTCCATAAAAAATTTACCCTGCCGTTCGGGGCATTTTCGTTTGTATTCTTGGCTGTTACGTTGGGGCTTTTTGCAAAAAAAAGCGGTCAGATGGTTGGGTTTTTCTTTGGAGTAATCATTGCTGTTATCTATTGGTCCATGATGTTTGTCGGGCAAACAATGGCGCGAAGGCTCGGATATTCTCCGTTTTGGATGATGTGGTTACCGGACATACTGTCATTGGTAATCGGTATGGCATTAACATTAATGCGGGTGCGGAAGTGAAAATACGTGATATTTTTGAGTTTGATTTTATATTATTTGCGGCAGTCATTATCCTTACGTTCATTGGCATTTTAACGATCCGTTCTGCAGGCATTAACTCCGAAGGAGTTTTAACGTCAAATGAATATAAGAAACAAATTATATGGGGAATAATCGGTACTGTGTCTGCCGTTACGGTTTCGTTTATCAATGTAAAATATATTTACAATGCGTCGCCGTTTCTGTACGCTGCTACTATTCTATTGCTTCTGTACACATTAGTGGGAGGGAAAGTAGTAAACAGCGCCCGGTCGTGGCTTGGCTTCAGCGATCTCGGTATTCAACCGTCAGAGTTTGCTAAAATTACGACTATTCTCTTTTTGTCCCGCTATCTGATAAGCACGCAAAATAAAGTTGAATCGGTGCGGCGATTCTTAGTATCGTCTGCCATTGCACTATTACCGATGGCGCTTGTTCTGTTACAACCGGATTTTGGAACGTCGTTAGTATTTATTCCCATTTTTATTATTGTCTGTTTTGTCGGAGGGGTGAGCCTTAAGTATATTCTTTTTATTATTGCTTGTATTGCACTCACCGCCTTTCTAACGTTTGTGCCGATTTGGCAAAGTTATATCATAAAGAAAACCATTCCGATATTTACCATTATCAATGATAACCGCTTTACCATGATCCTTCTTATCGGCTTATCGCTTGTTGCACTCCTCGCAGCTTTCAGTTGGATACAGTATAAACGCGCCCGTTTCTTTTGGATTCTGTACACGGCAGCTATACTCATTTTCTCCTTCGGCGTATCAAAAATAGCACAGAAGATATTGAAAGAGTATCAAAAGATGCGGCTTATTGTATTTCTCGATCCGGACGTTGACCCGCTCGGCGCCGGGTGGAATATTAACCAGTCTATAACGGCAATCGGTTCCGGCGGTATATCCGGAAAAGGCTATTTGCAGGGAACGCAAAGTCATTACCGGTTTATTCCCCAGCAAAGCACCGACTTTATCTTTTCAATATTTGCTGAAGAATGGGGATTTATTGGAACTGTGACGATATTTGCCCTTTTCTTTATTGTCTGTTTCCGCCTTATCCGTATTATGCAAAAAACTGCTAACGAATTCGGCTGTTATATAAGCGCCGGTATGGTTGCGCTTCTGGTATTTCACTTCTTTATTAATGTGGGTATGACTATGGGCATTATGCCGATTACCGGTATTCCCTTACCGCTGATATCGTACGGCGGTTCGGCAACCATTTCAACCCTCCTCGGCATTGGCTTTGCTCTCAACGGCTACATTTACCGCATTGAACGCGACCGTTGACCTTTTCTTTTTATATATCCTCCCATGTGAGCGGGAGGAATATTCATTCAACGTTTCTTAACTGTTCTCGGATAGTTTCTACTGCTTCTTTCATGGCAATAACAGCTTTGCTTACTGCAAGGAGGGGTATTTTTGAACCGATAGTATTAATTTCTCGGTGTATTTCTTGACAAAGAAAGTCAAGTTTCTTTCCGGAACATTGTTCTTTGGCAGCTTCAGCGCGGAATTCAGTGCAGTGCGCGGAAATCCGTTGAATTTCTTCACTGATGCTCCATTTTGTCAGCAGTATTGCGGTCTCTGTCAGCAATCTGTTTTCGTCAAGCACTAAGGTTTGTTTCAGGTCTGCGGCGCGTGCGCGGATCGTGTCTGTTAAAATCTTTTCTGCTTCGGGTATATGGGCATTCACTGTTGATATTTCCTTTTCAACAGTATCAAGCTGGGCAAAGATAGAGCTTTCTATATGCTTTCCCTCGCGTATGCGTTCAAGTTCAAACATTTCTGCCGCTTGGGCAATGATTTGTGTTAATTGTCCCCGGTATTGTTCGTCGTCACGCGCTATTTCAACAGAAAATATTCCTGCATTAACCAAAAACGGCACGAGCGCAGCAAAATCAATCTTTTGTCCCCACAGTTGAGCCGCTGAGTCAAATGCCTCTTTATATGCGCTCAGTAAGGGGGCATTCAATGCAATAGTCACTTGTTCTTGGGAATTCTTTACATCGATTTTGACTTCAATAGCTCCCCGTTTGAACCGTTTAGAGAAATACTGACGGATAACCGTTTCTAAAACCGAAAGAAAAGGAGGAACAATCACCGACAGATCAAGAAAACGGCTATTATGCCCGCGCACCTCTACGACAAGAGACCCGTCATTACTTCCACAAAACGCATAGCCAGTCATACTTTTCATACTTATGCTCCTTTGAAGTTTGAGTATACTCTATCAACGATTAAAGGAAAAGCCACTTGGGGACAGACCTCTGGGGACAGACCTCTGGGGACAGATTTCTGGGAGACAGACCTCAAGAGGAAAGCCACTTGGGGACAGACCTTTGGGGACAGACCTCTGAATGAATAAAATCTTGAATCAAAACTAGCTATACACCCTGTTAACTTGGTATGGCTCGCAAAATTAGAAGAGATACTTATGGTACTCATCATGTCACCTCAGAAGTAAATAGACGGTTAATGGAACTCAAAAACCCCATTATCAAAGCTCTTATTATACAGGTTATCGCTGAAGCACACCAAAAGTATGACTTTAAGCTGTGGAATTTCTGTATTATGGACAACCATATTCATTTTCTCATAACACCAGGGAAAGACGTTAGTCTTTCTGTGATTATGAAGTGGATAAAGATGGTATTCGCTATCCGGTGGAACAAGCTACATAAGACGACCGGGCATTTATGGGGAGACAGATTCCACGCACGGATGATTGAAAGTAGAGAAGATTTTCTGAGAGTATTTCGGTATATTAATCAGAATCCGGTGAAAGCCGGGTTGGTGGAACAAGCAAAAGAATGGGTATTCGGCGGATTATATCATTATCTTCACAATATTCATCACATCATAACAACATTCTCGGACTTACTCGTTAAGGTCTTCACCGCAGATTTCGGCTAGCTTAGCTTAAGGGGACAGACCTCTAGGGTCTAAACACCTTAAACACCTTTGATCGGTCGGTATCAAGCTCCTCGATCGGTCGGTATCAAGCTCCTCAATCGGTCGGCATAAACCTTTAGGCAACCGTTAGCAGACCTCTAGTCAAACGGGGACAGACCTCTAAATCAAAACAGGAACAGACCTCTGGGTATATTAATCAGAATCCGGTGAAAGCCGGGTTGGTGGAACAAGCGAAAGAATGGGTATTTGGCGGATTATATCATTATCTTCACAATATTCATCACATCATAACAACATTTTCGGACTTACTCGTTAAGGTCTTCACCGCAGATTTCGGCTAGCTTAAGGGGACAGACCTCTGAAGTCTTAATCGGGGACAGACCTCTAGGCTCAAAGTCCTTCATAGCTTCGTCTCAAAGTCCTTCATAGGCTCGTCTCAAAGTCCTTCATAGGCTCGTCTCAAGGTCCTTCATAGCTTCGTGTGAAAGTCCTTCACCGGCTCGTGTGAAAGTCCTTCACAGCTTCGTATGAAGGCCCTTGATATGGACGGCGTAAACCGCTTAGGCAACCGTTAGGATTCGGTCGAATGTCGCCGTGCGGGATTCTTTGAGCAGGGTGCTGCCCCCGGCATACTGTGTGGTTACTTCAACCTGATACGTCCCCGCCGCGAGCGCGGGAATTACGACCAGGAGTTCAGAGTTTTTGTTCTCCACAATATCAGCCGCCTCTACCTTGACCCGCTCACCCGTGGCGGTGTTCACAAAATACACGCCGCAGGATGTCTCCCCGGCAATCTTGAGCTTGTTCCCCGTGATCTTCGCGTTGCGTCCGGGGGTTAGGATGTCGTTCACGCTTCCCGTCCGCATATCCTGTACCTGGGCGATAAAGAAGGTAGTCTCCGCTTTGCCCATGATACTCACGCCGACCATTTGCAGTTCCTTGCGCAGTTCGGCACCTTGGTGGAATTCCGCCATAACGTTGTGTTTCTCGGGGTCAAATTGTTCCGTGGGGCTGTCAAATACGCCCTTGATGTGCATGGACGCGACGTACCAGCCGGTATTGACGGAGAAGCTGTCACAGAGGCGGTAGCCCATCTCCTTGTGGAACAGTTCCACCGCGTGTTCCATAGCCGCCGCGTTAATGTCCGCGCCGCCCCGCGCCACCGCCGACTCGCAGATGTCCCGCACGGACAAGGTCCGCTCGGCGTTGACCCGCGCGGTATAATCATTCTTGTCGTCGGTCAGCATGTTTTCATATAACCATGCCTTGATTGTGTGTAATACTGCCATTATTCACTCCTATTATAACAGGTATTAGAAATATCCTATCCAAGACAAAAATCTCTGTCAATGATGCCATAACGCTCCGGGGCCGGCGCTTATAACAAAAAATTATAAATTCTTTATCCCCTGTTAATGGCTTTTGCTCCCAATACCCAATAGTTTGTACGAAATAGGGGGTGTTAAAAGAATAATGGGAATCTCACAGAACGTTGTTTCCCGCCCGGTGTTGGGCATTATCTGTTTCGGCCTCATCGCCATTGTCGGGCTGTATCTGGTTTCAGACGTAGCCATTGATATGTTCCCGGAGAGGAATATGCCCATGCTGACGGTAAGGACATCCTACAGCGGGGCGGGGCCGGAAACGGTGGAAGAAACCGTCACCCGGCCCCTGGAAGCGCAGCTCGTCAATGTTTCGGGACTCAAGGAAATGACTTCCACCTC
>JAISSB010000085.1 GCA_031273325.1 Treponema sp.
CGTTCTAGTTGATCAGAAATCTGTCTTCATAATTCAGAGGTCTGTCCCCATTGATCAGGAATCTGTCTTCATAATTCAGAGGTCTGTCCCCGTTGATCAGGAATCTGTCTTCATAATTCAAGGTCTGTCCCCGTTGATCAGGAATCTGTCTTCATAATTCAGAGGTCTATCCCCGTTGATCAGGAATCTGTCTTCATGATTCAGAGGTCTGTCCCCGTTGATCAGGAATCTGTCTTCATAATTCGGAGGTCTGTCGCCCTTAGCTAGGGTCTGTCCATTGAGGTCTGTCCCCTTTAAGCTTGTATAAACGAGTGCTTTAAAGCTACACTTGTTGAAGTTTAATATTTGTTCGGGAGCATACTATTATGGATACAAGTAATATACTATTTCTTATTGGCGCCGGCATTGCGGTCGTTGCAGGGTTGGGGGCAGGTATTGGTATCGGTATTGCAACGGGACGGACAGCTGAAGCAATCAGCCGACAACCTGAAGCAAGCGGAAAAATTATGACCGCATTCTTTCTTGGTATTGCCCTTGCAGAAGCAACCGCTATCTATGGCTTTGTTGTTGCGATTCTTATTTTCACTAAAGCTTAATATGATTACCCCGTCACTTGCTACATTTCTCATTACGCTGATCAACATAGGAATACTCTTTTTTGTGCTGCGTGCAGTGCTTTTCAAACCGGTAACTGCATTTATGGAAAAACGGACAGCAAGCATTCAGCAAAGCCTTGATACTGCTCAACAGGAAAAAAAAGAAGCGGCAGAGCTAAAACGCCGCTATGAAGAACAACTCAAAGCGGTTGACCGTGAAGCAGAAAGCCGGATCAAACAAGCAGAAGAACAAGCTAAAAAACAAGCGGAGTCAATCCTCTTGAATGCGCAGCAAGAAGCTGAAAAATTTCTTGTCCACGCCCGCGCACAGATTGAAGCAGAACGGCATGCGGCGTTTGATCAATTCCGTGCCGAGGCGGCGCTCCTCGTCGTGCAAGCTTCAAGCCGTTTAGTGCAGCGCGAGCTTAATACAGAAGATAACCGACGGTTTGCCGACCTGCTTATACGGGAAGCGAGGCATTATTAATGTTGTTTTACGCAGACCGGTGGGCGCATGCGTTTATACGTGCCGCGGGCGATCACAAAGGCGAAGCGCTTGAATTATTACGTGCCGTGAACGCGGGTTTTGAACCGTTTCAATGTACCAGCGTTCCGCATATGGAACAACTGATAAACACCGTATTTACTCGAACAGGACTGCATGGCACCGCTGCCGATACCGTAAAAAAAGTTCTGCTCCTCTTAGAACGGCACCATGCTTCACAGTACCGCAACACCCTTACCGAAGCTATTCAACGGATCATCGATTATCAAAATCACACCGTGAACGTTACGGTAGAAACAGCAAAAGCAGAAGATACGGCATTTTTACAAGAAAATGTACGAGATATGCTTCCAAAAGGATGTACCGTCATACTCCATACTGTCTTAAACCCTGCATTAATCGGGGGTTACCGGGTGATTATCGGCAGTGACGTTATAGATGCCAGTTTAAAACTGTTCGTACGAGATATGATCAGCTCTTTATCGCGCTACTAGTTGTGGAGGAATTATTGTGGATTTTAGCGATTTAACCACGGTGTTAGCTCAAGAACTTCGTACATGGGAAGCGAAGGCTGCCGTACATCAAAGAGGTTTTGTAACTACGGTCGGAGATTCCGTTGCCAATATTTACGGCTTGGACAAAGCTCTCTATGGAGAATTAGTTGCATTTGAGTCGGGCGCAACCGGTATCGTTCTCAATGTTGTCGAACAGGGCGTTGGAGTAGTGATCCTTTCCGGAGCAGATACTGTCAAAGAAGGAGAGGAAGTACGCGGCACTGCGCGCGTTGTTTCGGTACCGGTTGGTCCCAGTTTGATAGGGCGTGTTGTGGATCCACTTGGTCAGCCAATTGACGGCGGCACTCCGATTGAAAGTACTGTATGGCTTCCGGTAGAATCTCCCGCTCCTCCTGTTATTGACCGTGATTCGGTTAATACGCCGCTCCAAACAGGGATTTTGTCGATAGATGCAATGGTTCCGATTGGGCGCGGACAGCGTGAACTCATTATCGGCGATCGACAGACCGGAAAAACAAGTATTGCCCTTGATGCGATTATCAACCAAAAAGAAACCGGTGTGTTGTGTATTTACTGTGCAATTGGACAAAAAGCTTCGTCTGTTGCAGCAATCGTACAGACATTGAAACAGTATCAAGCGCTTGCATACAGCTTTGTCGTGTTAGCTTCTGCGTCCGATTCAGCAGCATTACAGTATTTGGCACCATATTCTGCCGTTGCTATGGCGGAATATTTTATGCACAATGGGCGGGACGTGCTCATTATCTATGACGATCTTTCAAAACATGCCGTTGCATATCGGGCAATTTCTCTATTACTCCGACGGCCTCCGGGACGAGAAGCTTTTCCGGGCGATGTTTTTTATTTACATTCACGGCTTTTAGAACGAGCGGCAAAATTATCACAAGAAAAAGGCGGCGGCTCGATCACAGCACTCCCGATCATTGAAACTCAAGCGGGAGATATTTCCGCATACATTCCAACAAATGTGATCTCTATCACAGACGGTCAGATTTTTCTGGATTCGGAACTTTTTAATGCAGGATTCCGTCCGGCTATAGACGTCGGTTTATCTGTAAGCCGTGTTGGCGGAGCAGCGCAAACGAAGGCTATCCGTAAAAATTCCGGAAGGTTGAGACTTGATCTTGCCCAATACCGTGAAATGGCTGCCTTTGCTCAGTTTGGAAGCGATTTGGATAAAGCTACTCAAGAACGGTTAGCACAGGGAGAACGGCTTATGGAAATGCTCAAACAACCTCAAGCTTCTCCGCGCTCAGTCGCTGAACAGACGGTTATGCTCTTTACTGCGATCAACGGTTTTCTTTTGGACATTCCCACTGCTCAAGTATCTGCTTTTTTAGCCGATCTCATTGCATATATGCATCAGAATCAGACAGATATTATGACGACGATTCAAAAAACAGGAGCTATGACACCGGATCTTGAAACAAAACTACGGAAGATAATAGAAAATTATGAAAAAGTTAATAATCAAGGAGCTTAACAGCGGTTTGCATTTGTTCTTCACTGTCGTAGAGTGCCACGGCATCTTCTCGAATCCAACCGCCGTCTTCAATTTCAAGCCACAGTTCAGTGCTATTTTGAGTGACTAACGTGCGCCGTTCACTCAGTTTTACCGACGAGCCACGGCGAAGATAACGAACGGGAGCTTCACCGGGTTGTTCCACTACATTTGCATAGCTTGCTAATATAACTCCGTAACCAACAGCAGTGCGGGACAAGGGGTATGTTGGAGATAATTCCAATGTTGGAAGAGACAGTGACCGTGTGCAAGCAGATAAACAAAATAAAAATAGAAATATTTGCCCGATTGAACATCGAAATATTACATTCATTAATGTGAAGATTATCATAATTTTTCTTTGTCTTGCAAGTAATGCGTATACCCAATGGAAACTTACTGTTAACTTTGGCGGTGGCTTTCTCCACGGTACAGCTTATGAGTTAGTTTATCTCGACGAAATAAACGACACGTTGCTCAGTGAATTACAGTGGAAACTGCAACCCTTGTGGTATATGCAATCATCATTCCACGGTGAATATAAAAAATTTTTTGCTGATATATCGTTTAAATGGGGTTTTCCCGGAAAAACAGGAACTATGGAAGACAGGGATTGGCAGGATAGAAATAACCCATACAGTTTAACCAATTTTTCTTCGCATACTAACGATACAAATACCGTGCTGCTCTGTGATATATATACAGGTTATCTATTTTCATTGCGGAAGCGGAATTTGTCTTTTAGTATATACGGTACGTTTTCTTACTGGTATTTTTCATGGCAGGCACAAGACGGTTATACGCAGTATGCGAACAGCGACCAACAAGGGAATTATCAACCGTGGACTTCTGATATTCCTAAAAGCCCCCTTTATGGAACCGGGATTAGTTATAGTCAAACGTGGCAGTCGCTTGGAAGCGGTGTAGCGCTCACGGTACCGATCGCTCCTACTGTGCAAATAACCGGTGGTTCATTTATTTCGTTTGTTTTTTCTGCTGTTGGAGAAGATACTCATTTTTTTACTCAAGCACAGTACCGCGATACTATAAACAAAGGGTTGGTAGTTGAACCGTATGGAATTTTGACGTGGTTACTGCATGACAAATATTCATTTGATATACGGTGTGCCTATAGGGTATACGCTCAAACTCGAGGAAAAGCCGAAGCTCGAACAACTGGCAGTCAATCGAGTGGAGCATATTCAAGTTTTGGTTCTGTTGGTGGAGCGTCACTCGGCGTGTGGGATATAAGTTTAACTGCACACATCAAACTGTTCTAAAAAACTAAATGAACAAAGCTTGCGGTAAAAAGAAGTGAAGTACAGCTACGCACGCAATCACATATCCAACCATTTTCCGATTATCAAGGAGAAATCCTCCGAAGGGTCCAGGGATAATTTCTAGGTGGAGGAGACGGTATTCAATAAATACTTGAAATCCAGCACATACTCCAGCTATCGCCGGAATAATATCACCTATAATAGGAGGATTCGTCATAGGGAGTAGCAATTTGAGAACACCGGTGAGCGCAGCAAGGATTCCAATAGTCAAATAGACATTTTTACTAATAGCATCGGTGTCACTGATCAAAATAAAAGCTATAGCCCCATTTAAAACGATAGATAAAAGATAAAGTTGTACCATTATTTTAGTATAGCAAATTTTGTCAGTTTTGGAAATTCTCCTCCTCATGAAACTTGACAACTATGGAAAAATTATCTATAATACACTATGTCCAGTTTGGAATAACTAATTCAGTCTTTCGGATTCAGTATGCAGTTTTTTGATACTCATGCTCATTTAGGACTTATTTGTGACAGTCCTGTTGAGCAGCTTGTTGTTGTGCAAGAAGCTCAGCGAGCGTCAGTCAACAGAATTATTTCTGTTTGTAACAGTTTATATGACTTCAACACAGTATATGAAAATTTACGGTCAGCTGTAAATGTATATTATGCTGTTGGAGTATCGCCTTCTGAAGTACAGAATCCAGGAAAAGATTGGCTACAGTGTATTGAGCAAAAAGTGAAACTCCCACAAGTTATTGCTATTGGAGAAACAGGCCTTGACTATTTCCGGAAATATGGAGACAAAAAATCTCAAATAGAACTTTTTATAGCTCAATTAGATCTTGCATCAAAGTTAGACTTGCCAGTTATTATCCATAACCGTGGGGCAGGTCAAGAATTGTTAGAGATTCTTAAAGATAGGCTTCCACCGAAAGGAGGAGTTCTTCACTGTTATTCTGAAAACGCTGAGTATGCACGGCGGGCACTTAAACTGAATTTGTATTTTTCTTTTGCCGGCAATGTGACATACCGTAATGCACGGAATTTGCATGAAACGGTACAACTTTTACCACTCAACCGGATTGTGATAGAATCGGAAGCACCTTTTATGGTACCGGCAGAATTTCGTAACAAACGAAATGTACCAAAATATTTACCGTTTACGGCCCAGTATATCGCTAGTTTATTAAAGCGTGATAATGAAACGGTTGCTACTGCACTGTGGGATAATGCCTGCAAGTTATTTGGTCTTCCAAAAGACTAAATAGAGAATCTATTGACAAAAGACTTGTCATATTTATTAAGTTAAGATACAATATGCATTGTGGAATATACTTTCGGGAATTTTTATTTTCTAAGGAGGAATAGTATGGTGGTTAAGAATTGGGCACAACGATTAAAGCCCGTCTTGTTTATGCTGATTCTTTTGCCGACATTTGTAGTTATTTTGTCATGCAAGAGTGGTAAGGTTATACTTGGTGATAACGTGCCCGTAAACACAGTGACTGCAAGTCCATCGGAGTCACAATCTGCCGCAACAGCACCCGCGACTACTGCAAGCCCGTCGGAGTCACAATCTGCCGTAACAGCACCCGCGACTACTGCAAGCCGGTCGGAGTCACGATCTACAAGTGATCGTTTACAAGAGATTAGAAGAGAGCTTACAAGGCTTGATGCTGCTGAACAGGATCTAAATAATAGATTTGGTGATTTGGGACCGTATGTTAAGCCGGAACAATTTGACAGTTTAGCGTCAAACTATGTGAGAGTTGAAGGCGTATACAAGAATGTAACTTCTGATTTCACGAGAGTTGATGGATTATTTGGTGCTTTACCGGTTTCAGACCGTAATTCTGGTGACGGAGTAGCATTGAAAAGACAATTTGATACCTTGAACACTGCCCATACAAGTTTGGGACAAGATATTCAAGATTCAAAAATTCGCGCATTTAGAGGTTTTGATGCAACACTTGAAGATTTAGATAATAGAGTACTTGCCAAAAAATCGTCTTTTGAAGCTCTTTCTGGTGATATTAACGAGCAGCCGGTCATTGATTTTAAAACAATAATTCCGACATTCTCTAAAGAATCTGATGAAATTGCTAAACTTGGTAAAGAGTATGACGAAAAAAAACAAGTAGTTGGAGTTCTTACTGATCTTAACACTCTTTCAACTACTCCAGGGACAGTGACAAAAGCAAAGTTTGATAAATTAACCACGGATTACACAGATTTGACAAATGATGAACGTGCCGCTCGTGCAGCACTGTTTTCACGTCTTAATGACTCGATAGCCAAACTAGAAAAAGACACAGCTACCCTCGATAAAGATATTGGTAACATTGCTCCATTTACTCAAACTTCCAGCATAAGCGATTTAGTTAAAAAAGAAACCCTTTATAAGGCAAATGTTGACGGAATCATCAAACAGTTAGCAGATGCGTACAATCTGGTAGAGGCAGAAAATAATCAATTAGCAAGCGATTTTGCTACTGAAAGAACTGTTCTTAACGAAAAAGTACTTGGTCCTTTAGCAAAAACGGAAGACGGTACTAAATTGTTTGTTCGTTTTGGAAATGCAGAAAAACAGTATGATGTGGTCAGTAACAAAGCTGAGTCAGCAAAAACTTTTGCGGCTAATGTTCTTGCTGATTATAACAGTCTCCTCGGTCAAGAACTCAAAACTCAACAAAACGCCTGGAACGGTTTTGTTACCCAAGTTAACGCTCTTCCTCCCGATCTCAGTGGAATAGGTACTGTTGTTCAAAGTTTTGTAACAGTTAAAGATGGAGTAGAAAAACTTGATCAACCTTTCAAATCAGGAAATACCATTCGGGAAAATATGGGAGATTTTGCCTATCAAGAACCAGGAGCCACATTAGCACTTGATTTCGGTAATAATAATGTTGAATATTCTGCCTTGAAAAATCAAGTTGAGGGAACTGAAAGCGCTGCTATACAAGAAGTTGAATATCAACTTACAAGCTTACAATCTATTTTACTTGGGGACGAGAAAGGTAACGCTGGTCTTTATGATAGATTAGATTCTCTTGGAGAACGGTACCCTCAAGATAGCCAATTTTCTCAAAGGTTAAGAGAACTCTATACCATTCGATATCAGATTGCAGACCTGAGACAGAACGAATTAGTCATTGGAGATAATGTAATAGCTGGTCTTGGACCTTATGGAAAGGAAGGTCAACCTGGTGCGCTTTGGACGCTGAAGTATAATGAACTTAAAAGTAATATTGATACTTTAGATGGAAATGTCAGTTCCGAAGAGAAAAAGTTGATTAATGGAATGGAAACAAAGATCACATCGTTAGGAAATGAAGTGCGTGCTCTTGAAGCAAAACTTGGAAATGGAATTGGTACCCCTGTTAATACTCGTGCGGAAGTCAGTGCACGGTTGGATCTTACTACACTCAAATCTGATGTTACAAGTTTAAGCCAACGAATTTCTATAGGAAAACAAGCACGTGACGCTATCAGAGAATACATTCCTACCAATGTTGATGGACAACGGGTTGTTGCAAAATTTGATATTGTAGAAGCGAACTTTAATGGAGTTCAAACTGCTGTTAATCAGTTAGATATTATTAAGTAAAAAATTATGTTCTTATAGCATCCCGGACTTGTGCTGGGATGCCTCTCTTCTTTATATGTTTGTTTATCACTGAAATGTTTTTGATAACTCTTCAAGTTCACAGAGCTGAGCTTTGTTTATGTACCAATTTTTCTATAAAACGAGTGGAATTGATCTTGTCAGATTATCCAAGTTATACTATTCTTTTATTATAGTATGAGTTTGAGAAAGGAGGGATTCGCATGATAGTAAGAAAACAAAGATCTGTATTATTTTTAACTACAGTTCTAGCGCTTACAACTATGCTTTTAATTGACTCATGTGCAGGAACAGGAACAGTTGTTACCGGTTTAGGAGTTGATACTGTAGGGGGTTTTGAAAAAAGACTTGAAGAACTAGAAAGAAGGTTGGATGGTCTCAATAAGCGTTGTAAAGATGAATCAGAACATGCAATATGGCGAGCTAATTTTGATTCATTGAACAGTAATATTGAATCTTTCGGCAACGACATTACAGCTGCGGAATCAAGGATTGATGCTTCTCGTTTTCGCGACATACAAGCACGGTTTAACACCCTTAAAGCAAATGCTGCCGATATAGAGGGAAGCCATCATGACCGCTTTGATGATCCAAATTGGAAAGAACGCGAACAAATTTTAAGTAACTTAAATGAGAGAATCTCCAGATTGGAGAAAGATTTTGAGGATAAAACTCTTCAAGATAATGTTCATGAAACGTTTGAGGAACATGCAGAGTGGCAACAGAAGTATGACGCGTTAAACAATGCATTGAACGAAGTTACCGCGTTGTTAAACAATAGTGATTCGAAATTTGCCAATCTTTCAACTGATGATGTTGTTCAAAAAGAAGATTTTGATAAATTATCGCCGCGTGTTCAGGTGCTTCAAGCAAAGGTAACTACGCTCAATCAGGGTCATAATGATAAGTATCTTGATGATCTAGAAGGCACATTGTCAGAATTAGATGACAAAATCGTTGGATTAGAGAGTCGTTTAAACTACCTCGGTGGTTCTGCTTATCAAGCTCCCGAAACTTATCCAAAATGGCTGGAGGATTTTAATCTCCTTAAAGGAGATATTAACCAGTACAGTACCGAACTGGCAAAAGTTAAACCAACCTTTAATAATCTTGACGATAGCAATGCTTCGTTAAAAAGACATTTTGGTACATTAGAAACACGTTTCGAGCGGCTTCAAACGAACACTGCAGACGCAGAACTAAGAAAAATAGCAGAGATGCGTAGAGTAGTTGATGAACTTGGAGAAGCGGTAACTGTCATTGAACAGGGTGTTGCTAAATTAGCTGAAGATACGCCCACAGCTGATACTTTTGTTCGTATCCGTGAACTCTCTCAATTAAGAGAGGATATCGATACCTTAAAACCCGATTTTGAATTTGGACGTAGTGTTCGTGACAATTTGGGAAACACTGCCCAACAACCAGCTGCTATTCAAGTTATAAACAGTTTCAATACAGCTGACGAACGTTTTGGTAGAGTGAGTACTGATGTCGATAATGCTGAAACAGCATTTATAGAGGAATCAAGCACTGCACTTAGTGTACTGGGAACACAAGTAAATACTCTGGAAAATACACTCAAGACGATTAAGTCACTTCCACCAGAGCAAATTGTTATAGGAATTGAAGGTTTAAAACCCACTGTACAAGACATCGATGATGCTTTTACATTCGGCGATGAAATTATTAATAATGTGGGAACACTTGCGAAAAAGCCTACAGCCACACGGTTGATTAACGATTTTTATTCGCTTAATGACCGGTACAATATTGTAAAACCTGATTTGAATGCAACAAAAAATACGGCACTTACACAATTATCTACTTCAATTTCAAGTTTAGACGGTAAAGTGACTGCCCTTGAACGCGATTATAAAACACTAGGTGATTTTGCCCAACCAGCTGAATTATCTAAACAAGCGGCAACGACCAATGTACTCGACAAAACAATAGAACCTTTTGATGTCAATTATATTGTTTCAACATTTTCACGACTTAAATCTACCACAAGTGACTTGGATAAAGATTTTGAAACAACTAAAGCTGCAGCAGCTAGTTTGCCACCCGGAACAGAAGTTATAAAGAAGCAATTAGAAACGTCAGAAAAGCGGTATAATGCGTTGAAGCAAAACATTAACGATTCGGAAAGCACAGCTTTGACACTCTTTGGGGCAGCAGTTGATCGATTGGAGCGCTCGTTAGTCGAGCAAGAAACAGCTGTTAATGCACTTGTTCAGTATGATATTCCAGCAGAATTCTCTACATTGGTAAATAAATTTGCTCAAGTAAAATCTACCGTACAAAATCTTGCAAAATCTTTTACCTCAGGGCATGTTGTTGCAAATAATATTGGCAGTTACGGGCAAGTACAACCCGGACAGGCTTATGTGACGAAATTCAATGACTTGGAACAAGAGTACAACGAATTTAGCACTCTGGTTGCTGATATTGAAAATGAAGCTTACGCTCTTGCAAACAGTGAAATAAATACTGTAGCAGCGGAGGTTATTATTCTTGAAACTGATTTAAATGACATTAGTGGAACAGTTAAACCTGAAGATTTTGGTCAAATGCTGCAGAAATTCTTTAATATCCGAAATAATGTAAATGAGTTACAAGATGAATTTGCACTTGGAAGCGCTCTTGCTAATGATTTAGGTCCTTTTGGAAAAACTGATAGTGGAAAGCTTATCCTTGAAAAGTTCAACTGGATCAGAAATGAATATGAACTATTACGAGAAAATATTGCCAGTGCGGAAAGAGTCCATATGGGTACAGTAGAAAAACAAATTGACAGTTTAGGTACTGATCTTGCACACCTCAATTCTGATCTGTTAATTCGTGTTCGTTCTCAGTTTAATACTCCAAATGAACTTGCCCACGCTGTAGATATCGAACAATTAATAAACAGAACTACAGCTTTAGAAAAGCGCTTTGATCTTGCAAGCAGTGTCCGGAATGTACTTGAACAGCTTGCCGGTAACAGAAGAGAACAAGCTACAGTAACAAAATTTGATGCTCTTCAAGCTACATTCAATGGATTGAAAGTATCTGTTAACGATTTAAACAAAATTAAATAATTTTTAAGTTTCTATAAAGGAGGCGGTACTAAAACCGCCTCCTTAAGCTTTTTACAAAAAATTTTTCTAGTCTTGTCAGATATTCTAATCTAGGTTATTCTGTAAGAAAGTTATTCAAGCAATAAGTATAAGTGAGGAGGACTATATATGATAGTCAAGAATTGGACCTGGAAGCCGTTCTTGTATGTGGCATTAATACTCAGTATCGGTATATATGTATCATGCGCGAGTAGGGGGACAGCATTAGTATCTGATAGACAACCAGCAGTGAGTGAGAGTCAGCCACAGCCGGTAATTATTCAAACACCCTCAGTAATTATTCAAACGGTTCCACCAGAAACAGCACAGACTCCGCCGGCGACAACCACTCCGCCAGCGGTAGTACAGACTCCACCGGCAACAGTACAAGCTCCGCCGGCGGCAGCACAGACTCCACCGACAACAATTACTCCACCGACAGCAGTTCAGACTCCACCGACACGGCAACCACCCGCTACTATTTCTGCCGATCTTCAAGCACTTATCAATGATTCAGAGTCAAAAATTAACCTACTTGATAAAGAAGTTACATCATTAGAAACAAGACTTGATTATTTAGGAACTTATCCTATACCGGACCAGCTTCCAAAACTAATAAGTGATTTTGCCCAACTGAAACAAGAAGTTACAGAACTTGATAACGATCTTGTACTGGTAAAAAACAGCTTTAATCAAGTCGGAGCAAATGATGCGAATCCTCAAGCGGTTAATGAGGTGATTGCAAAGTACAATACGTTGGATAATCGCTTTGGTGTTCTGAAATCAGAGGTTAGTACGGTGGAAGCATTAGGTTTTGAGGAACTTGGTGTATCGATCAGTGCGTTAAAAACGGAAATCAATAATTTAGAACTGGAATTAAATGGTTTGAGCGCTTATGCAGTTCCAGACGAAATTATTCCATTAGTAAAAGAATTTGCTTCTATTAAGGAAGCAATTAATACTCTTGATGGTGATTTTCAACTTGGTCGTAATGTTCGTGATAATTTAGGAGATTTTGCAAAAGTAACCGCGGGAGCAAAACTAGTTTCTGAGTTTGACGCTGTTGACTCACAATTTTCAACGCTTAAAGGACAGGTCGGCTTTGTTGAAGCAACCGGTTTTGATGAGCTTGGATATGCGGTTAACGACCTGAAAGCTGAAATAGAGAGACTTGGTAAGGAGTTAGATGTACTTAAAGGTACGACAGCTGCTCCGGAAGAAGTTATTTCAGAATATGTAGACTTAAGAGACGGTGTAAATAATCTTGAAACCGCTTTTATAGTAGGACGTGAAGTTCGTGACAACCTTGGTTCGTTAGCAAAGATAGATACTGGTATTAGATTAGTAGGTGATTTTAACGCGTTAAGTACTAAATTTGAGGAATTGAAAGTTAATGTTACCAAAGCTGAACTAGCAGAAATTAATAGCCTAAATGCCGAGCTTGCGGAATTAAAACAAGATGTTATTCTTTTGGAAGACCAGCTCTATGCGCTTCAAGCGTATGCAGAGACTGCAGATTTTACTACAGTCTTGTCGAATTTCTCAAATCTTAAAAATTCAATTGCTGATCTTGAAGAATTTTTTAATGTTGCTACTCAAGCTTCTACTCAGTTAGGTCCATTAGCTCAAGTACCGCCTACTCCTCAATTGTTGAGTGAATTGAGTGATCTTAAAACTAGATATGCAAATCTAAAAAAAGAAGTAGTTGCCACCGAGCTTGCGGGTTATGAAATGCTTGCTTCAATTCTTGACGATTTGGACAGTGCAGTGACTGGGCTAGAATTAAATGTAAGTACCTTTTTGGATTCTGACTTTGCATCACTTGAAGAGCTGAATGCAACGACTAACTTCGCAGGAGTTGAACGGGACACTGCTGATATTGGGGAAATTTACACCAATATACATAGTGTTCTTAATGGACTTGGCGAATTTGCAACGACTGACGCCGGAGACGCTTTAATAACCCGTTTCACCGCAATGCGTGTTGAATTTGCGGGAGTGAAGGAACTTGTTGACGGTTTAGAGACAGAAATTGCCCAACTTAACAATGTATCCCGAGGTATATTGACTCTCGAAACTGCTCTTCTAAAATTAGAGAATAAATTTGATTCGCTTGGATATTACATTGTCCCTGACGAATTTAGCACATTGGTAGATAATTTCTCGCAATTGAAAAAAGATACTGCTGCATTGGAAATACCGTTTACTGATACACGTTCTAGACTAAGTAGTTTGCGTAAATTGCGTGTTGGTTCTACATTTGCAGCTCTCGATAAAGAATATGAAGCATTTAAAGGTTCGGTTATTGATGCTGAATCTTATGGTTTTTCGGAAATTAGTCAAGCTGTAGCCGAATTAGAAGCTATTGTCATTGGTCTTGAAGTTGCTTTTGATGATTTAAGTGAATATGTTGTACCTGATGACTTTTCTGCACTGATAGCTGATTTTGGTGAACTTAAAGCAGCCGTTACCGATCTTGAAGAAGCCTTTGTTATTGGGAATTCTATACAGTCTGGTATGGGAGAATTTACCCAAATACCGCCTGGTCCAGAACTTATTGCTGAGTATGCAGCGCTTAAAGTTGAATATAATGCTCTCAAAGATACTATAGCTGTAAGTGAAAAAGCAGGTGGTACGGTGCTAGCGAACGCCATAACTGATCTTGAAAATCGTTTTATTGCACTTGGGGATTATTTTATTCCTGATGATTTTACCAAATTGGTATCTGATTTTGCTGCCTTAAAAGCAGAACTTGGTTGGTATGACGAAGCTTTTAAAGGTATTAACAAGGCTCTTGGAAACGGAGGATTGGAAAAGGCAGCTCCCGGTGTTGAAGCTGAATATGTATCCTTGAAAAGTGCTGTAAAAGAGGCAGAAAGTATTGGATTTGGTGAGCTTGCTAAAGCTATTGCAGAATTAGAGCAGACTGTTATAAATCTCGAATCGAATTTGTATTCACTTGATAGTTATAAAGTCCCTGAAGAAATAGCGACAATAATAGCTCAATTTTCAGCGCTTAAATCTACTGTTATTGACCTTGAAGAAGTATTTAATTACGCCGACACTATGAAAACTGGCTTGAATCCTTTAGCTAAGGTAGACCCCACTCCGGAATTAATTTCCGAGTTTGACGCACTCAAAGCTGAATATGCTGTACTCAAATCAGATATTGATACTGCTGAAGCTTATGGCTTTGCTCAAGCAAATCTCATAATTGATGATTTAGAAGCAGCTATTAAATCTGTTGAAACAACATTAATTCCTGTTGTAGTTGAATTAAAAATCGACGCTGTACGGCGTAGTGATTTGGAAGTCCCTGTTGCAACTATTGAAGAAAATTTCAATGTAGTTGATGGAGCAATCAGCGAACTGAAAACAGGTGAATTCTCAGGAAAAGATGCAACAAAAAAACTTGTTGACCGCTTGAATCTACTTAAAGTTGAATTTGTTGCTCTTAAAGCAAAAATTGCCGAATTGAATTAACTCATCCCACCCTTAGGGGTGGGTCTTTTCTGAATAATCTTAGACTATATGTGAAAAAACTCAGCAACGTACAACCCCGACTGCTTCCAAAGCAATATCCGAGGAAATTTCAGGTACGGAAAGTACTACTAATTCAGGTAATTCACGTTCAGTAGAAGCTTTAACAAGATACCGTGCTGCTTCTGAACAAAGTATAACTGGTTCCCAACCGTGCTCTTGCATTGCCGCAACAGAACGTGAAACAGCCTTTATCCATACATTCTGCAATGAAGGTTCGAGCGCGGGAATAACTCCCGAACTTGTTTCAACACGACTTTCTACAATTTTTTGTTCCATAGTTTGTTCAAGAGTAAGCACTCGTAATGTCAGATCATCGTCGGCATATTTGTGACAGATTTGACGACTCAATGCTTGCCGTGCTTTTTCTGTAAGGAATCGAGTATCACGCGTCACCGGGGCATAATCTGCTAAAGCTTCCAGAATACTCACCATATTCCGGATAGATACTTGTTCTTTCAATAGTCCCTGTAAAACTTTTTGAATTTCACCAAGATTTAACGCCTTAGGTCCAAGTATTTCTTCAACGACTGCCGGATATTCTTTTTTAATAGTATCGAGAATAGCCTGTGTTTCCTGACGACCAAGGATTTCCGATGCGTGTGTTTTAATAATTTCAGTCAAGTGCGTTGCAATAATTGAAGGTGGGTCAACAACAGTATAACCTGCCCGTTCAGCTTCGTCACGGCGCTCTTCATTAATCCAAACGGCCGGTAATCCAAACGTCGGGTCTCGTGTCTTTTCTCCTGCTATCTCTTCACGTACAAATCCTGATTTAATACAAAGATAACAGTTCATTCGAATTTTTCCTCGTCCGACGTCCACACCTCGAATCTTAAAACAGTATTCAGAAGGTTCTAAAGCTATATTATCAATGATTCGTATTTTTGGAATGACGAGTCCAAGTTCAAGCGCCGATTGTCGTCGAATACCCTGCACCCGCTCCAAAAGTTCTGCCCCACGGTCACGATCAACAAGCGGAATTAACCCGTAACCCAATTCTAAAGAAAGCGCATCGAGTGGTACAATCGGTGACATTTCCGCTTGTTCTTCCCGTTTTTTAACGGTTTCTGTTTTTGTTATTGCATTATATTCTTTTTCTTTCTGTTGTCCACGGCTGAGTCTAAAAGCAAGAAAACCCAAAAGGACAGCAAGCGGTACCAGTACATACCAGGGAAATCCGGGAAGTAATGAAAAACCGGCAAGCACAAAAGCGCTCACCCAATAAATTCGTGCGTCACGAGAAAATTGGTATGCAACATCTTCGCCAAGTGTTCCATTAGAAACAGAGCGTGTTACAACTATACCAGTCGCTGTAGAAATAAGGAGAGCCGGCAATTGGGCAAGCAATCCGTCTCCAATAGAAAATGCAATATACGTACTAATGGCAGAACTGATTGGTTCACCGTAATAGGCAACACCAATGATAATACCGCCAAGTATGTTAACCACGGTGATAAAAATGCCAATTTTAACGTTACCGGAGATGAATTTACTTGAACCGTCCATAGCACCGTAAAAATCAACTTCCTGTTGCAACAGCTGTTTGCGCGTCCGCGCTTCTTCTTCACTAATTGACCCAGAACTGTATTCGGCGTCTATAGACATTTGTTTTCCAGGCATTGCATCGAGCGCAAACCGTGCAGCAACTTCTGATATTCGCGTTGCTCCTTTCGTAATAACAACAACCTGTACAGCAATGATCACAATGAAAATAATAAAACCAACGACAACTCCCTGAGCGCCGCTAGAACCTACAACAAACGTTGAAAATGCGCGAATCATCCGTCCGTCAAAGCTTGATCCCATAGTAAGGATAAGACGCGTTGACGACACATTGAGAGCAAGACTAAATACCGTCAAAACAAGCAATACTGTGGGGAAAATACTAAAATCAGTTGCTTTTTTTGTATAAAGAACAATAAGAAGAACAAGAAGCGACAGTACAAAGTTAAGCGCTTGAAGGGCATCAAGCATCACTGTCGGCAAAGGAATCACAATCATAATTGTTACCAGTACAACGCCGATAGCAATAAACATATCACGCCCATTTCCAAATATCGTCGTTGCTCGGTTTTGGTTTTTTACTAATGTATCTGCCATAGAATAGTTATTTTAAGCTTTTTTTAATGATACTACAAGCCTACGTTTAAATACGCTTGCAGGCAAAAAAAAAGTACTCTATACTTAATATATTATGATCAACAGTTTAATAGATAATCTAAACCTTAATGCTCGTGATTTGGCAATTCGTTGGAAAGATAAGATTCGTCAAATTCCGCATTTGACGAATTATAATAATCTTGATGACGAAACGTTGATAGAGAGTATGTTGTCATTATTTCCGCTGGTAGCACGGACGCTCGACCGCGGATTAGACCGTTCACTGGTAGGGGGAACCTTTGTTAACCTTGGAAAAGAGCAAATGCATAAAAGTTTTCCCATTTCAGAGGTAATTTACGGGATAAATATCGTTCAACAAACCATAATTGAATATATTATGAGCGATTTTATTTTTGACAATCCTCTCCAAATGTACGCTGCTATGGGAATGATTATGAAGATATCGGAGTTATTTCTCCTTGGCTGTTTTTACTTAACAAAAGGTTTTTTAGAAGCAACCTATACATCTCTAAACAGTACCGAAGCAGTATCTGAAGATATTCTTAAAAAGTATTTTAGAGATGATTTCTTCTTCAAAAGAAATTAATAGAGAAAAAGATGGATATTAAAGAAGCGTTACAAACATTTAGAATTATTTTTTCAATACCGTTACCCGATTCTCTGCACTTTGTTTTTATGGGACAAACGATAAGTTCGATTGATATTAATGAAACAGTAGTCATATCCTGGGTTGTAATGCTGCTATTGATTGGTGCGTCACTGATATTAACCCGAAAGCTTCGCACGGTTCCTCGCGGCATGCAGGTTTTTCTTGAGGCAGCCGTTGAGTTTTGCACGAATTTTTCCCGCCAATACTTCGGCCGCCGTGCTTCACTCTACGGTCCCTATATCGGCACGGTATTTCTTTTTATTTTATGTGCAAATATTATCCCGATAATATCGCCCTTATCTCTTCCTCTTTTTGGTATAGAGGCTCCTTTTGAAATCCGCCCCCCAACCCGTGATATTAATCTCACGGCGGCGCTTGCTGTTCTTTCAATATTGCTGGTACTTTTCGGCGGCTTGAAGGCTCGGGGACTGCGTGGGTGGGCAGCCAAGCTTGTGCAACCGGTTCCTATGATGGCGCCGTTCAATATACTTGAATATATTATTCGTCCTGTGTCTCTCTGCCTTCGGCTTTTTGGGAATATACTCGGCGGTCTTATCATCATGCTCCTTGTCGAACTAGCGCTTCCCATTCCACTGCTTATTCCGGCTGCTCTTTCGTTGTACTTCGACTTATTTGACGGTTTAATCCAAGCCGTTGTATTTAGTTTTTTGACGACGCTCTTTATTTCTGAAGCCATTGAAGAATAATTCTATGGGGACAGACCTCTAATCAAAACAGATAGATTCCTAATTAACAGAGAAAACTCTGAACAATGAGGACAGACCTCTAAATAAAAACAGACAGATTTCCTGACTAACAGGGGAGACTTCCGAATATTGGGGACAGACCTCTGAATCAGAACAGATAGATTCCTGACCAATGGGGACAGACCTCTGAATAAGAACAGATAGATTCCTGACCAATAGGGGAGACTTCTGACCAACGGGGACAGACCTCTGAATAATTTTGAAACGACCGTTTTGAAAAATGAAACGACCATTTTGAAAAATCAAACGACCGTTTTGTTAAAATCAAGCGACCGTTTTAGAAAATCAAACGACCGTTTTATCAAAATCAAACGACCATTTTGAAAAATGAAACGACTGTTTTAGAAAATGAAACGACCATTTTGAAAAATCAAACGACCATTTTGTTAAAATCAAACGACCATTTTACAAAATCAAACGACCATTTTGAAAAATCAAACGACCATTTTACAAAATCAAACGACCATTTTACAAAATCAAACGACTGTTTTACAAAACCAAACGACCATTTTGAAAAATCAAGCGACCGTTTTGTTAAAATCAAACGACCGTTTTGTTAAAATCAAACGACCGTTTTAGAAAATGAAACGACCGTTTTGAAAAATGAAACGACCGTTTTGAAAAATCAAGCGACCGTTTTATTAAAATCAAGCGACCGTTTTAGAAAATCAAACGACTGTTTTAGAAAATCAAACGACCGTTTTGTTAAAATCAAGCGACCATTTTGAAAAATCAAGCGACCATTTTATTAAAATGAAACGACCGTTTTAGAAAATCAAACGACCGTTTTAGAAAATCAAACGACCGTTTTGAAAAATCAAATGACTGTTTTGAAACGGCGAGGGGTCTGTCCCCGAAGACAAAAGGTTTGTCTCCGAAGACAAGAGGTCTGTCCCGCTGAAAATCAAAAGGCGGGACAAACATCCCGCCTTTTTTTGTTGATAGCTTTCTTAAGCTTTTTTTAAACGTCTTTGGGCCGGTTATCATATACCCGCTTTGCTTTTCCTTCTGAGACAGCTAAACTGCCGCTTTCGTGCAACTCAACGCGGGGATTTATGGTAATCAAAGCCTGCAACGTCTTGCGGATTTTTTCGCGAAGCGCATTGAGCGGGCGGGTGTCATCTCTAAAGATATGTGCATGCACTTCAATATGCACTGTCAGCCTATCCAAAGCTCCTTCTTTCTCAATAGCAATACTGTAATTATTGGCTACTTCCGGCATTGCCATTACCACTTCTTCGATTTGACTGGGGAACAAATTAACGCCGTTGATAATGAGCATATCGTCTGTGCGCCCTTTGATACGGTGGAGCCGCCGGTGCGTCCTTCCGCATACGCACGGTTCACAGTAAAAAGCCGTCAAATCACGCGTTCTATAGCGCAAAAGAGGATTTGCTTCACGGCACAAACAGGTCAATACTAATTCTCCGATTTCCCCGTCAGGCACCGGTTCCAATGTGTCCGGATTGATAATCTCTCCAATGTATGCGTCTTCCCACAGATGCAAGCCTTGTTTTGCTTGACATTCAAACGCAACGCCCGGTCCGTTCATTTCGGAAAGCCCATAAGAATTATATACATCAATATGCAGCAAATCTTGAATACGCTGGCGGGTATCTTCGGAATACGGTTCCGCTCCCGCAAAAGCTTTTCTTAAGCGAATTGAGTCCCGCGCTATAGCCTCTTCCTGCATTTTGCTTTCGACATGGAGTAAAAAACTCGGCGTTGCATGCACAACTGTCGTCCCGAAATCTTGCATTAAGCGGAACTGTCGTGTTGTATTACCAGCACCGGAAGGAATAACTAACATTCCAACTTCTTCGGCTCCCGCATGAAAACCCAATCCGCCGGTGAAAAGCCCGTAACTGATCATATTTTGAAAGACATCTGATTTGGTACAACCGGTTCCAAAAATACACCGTGCAACCAATTGCGACCACCGTCCTAAATCTTCACGGCTGAAGTACACAGTTGTTGGTGTGCCGGTCGTCCCGCTCGACGCATGAAGCCGCACAACATTGTCCTGCGGAATACTTAAGAAACCATACGGGAAACCTTCCCGCAAATCATGTTTTGTCGTAAAAGGAAGACGGCGGAGGTCGTCAAGGCTTTGTATACTGTCCACAGGGATTTTTTTGAGCCGTTCTGCATAAAAAGGAGTTTTCAGCGCATTGGCAACCGTCCATGTGAGACGCTCCACTTGCAGACGCTTCAATTCCTCACGAGGCATAGTCTCACGATGTTTATTCCAATATTGGTATTCCACGGCTTTACTCCACACGGTTTATTTTGCATGAGTATAGCACCATAGCCTAATTCCGACTAGAGAAAAAAAGGCTTCCCGACAAAAGCCATGCTTTATGAATTAATTATGTTCTTTGTATATTAATGATCGCGTAAGTTTTGGTAATTTTTCTATACACTGTATTAGATTCTCAGGACGGAGAGAGAGGGATTTGAACCCTCGGTACCTTTTCAAGTACACACGACTTCCAATCGTGCGCCTTAGACCGCTCGGCCATCTCTCCAAAAACGGAGCAGGGGGGATTCGAACCCCCGGAACCCGTATGAGTTCGACGGTTTTCGAAACCGTTGCCTTCAACCGCTCGGCCACCGCTCCTTATTTGTTGAGGCTGACACGACTTGAACGTGCGACCTTCAGATCCGCAATCTGAAACTCTATCCACTGAGCTACAACCTCAAAACTTCCCTATTTCTAGGAGCAGTTACGACAACAGTACCCATAGAAGGACGGAGCAGGGGGGATTCGAACCCCCGGTACCCTGTTAAGGTACGACGGTTTAGCAAACCGCTGGTTTCGGCCACTCACCCACCGCTCCACAATAATCTCGCTCCCTAACGGAGCAGGGGGGATTCGAACCCCCGGTGCCTTGCGGCACAGCAGTTTTCAGGACTGCCACCTTCAACCACTCGGACACCGCTCCACAGTGCGGCGAAGAAGACTTGAACTTCCATACCTCTCGGTACTAGCACCTCAAGCTAGCGTGTCTACCAGTTCCACCACCGCCGCACGACATGTGTCAATCTAGCATTTTTTTTAATATGTGTCAAGTTATTTTTGTTCAGCAAGCGCCCGTACCAGCACCGGTAAACCGTAAAGTCGAATAAACCCTTTTGCATCAGCGTGGTCGTACAGTTCCCCTGTGGTGAAACTCGCTATATCCGGATTGTAGAGTGAGTACGGAGAGGACGCTCCCGCCGAAGAGATAGCCCCTTTATACAGTTTAACATGCACAGTACCGGTGACATTTTTTTGCGTTGAATCAACAAATGCCGAAAGCGCTTCGCGAAGCGGGGTAAACCAGAGACCGCCGTAAATAAGCTCTCCTATTTTGAGTGCAATATGCTGTTTGAACGCATACGTGTGGCGGTCGAGACACAAATGTTCCAGTTCTTGATGGGCATAGTAGAGAATTGACCCTCCGGGAGTTTCATACACACCGCGGCTTTTCATACCGACGACACGGTTTTCTACGATGTCAGCGATACCAATTCCATGGTTCCCGCCAATACTGTTTAATCTTTGAACGAGAGAAACAGCGTCCATACTAGTTCCGTTGACGGCTTTTGGAATTCCATGCTCAAAATCAAGTGAAACATACTCAGCAGTATCGGGAGCTTTTTCCGGAGGCACTGACATTTTAAGCATACTATCAAAGTGCGGCTCTTGCGACGGTTCCTCTAACTCTAAGCCTTCATGAGAAATATGCCACACATTATCGTCGCGACTATACGAATCATTTCGTTTCATAGGAACCGGAAGTTTGCGTTTTTCAAGATATTCAATCTCTTCGTCACGACTCTTTAAATCCCATATCCGCCACGGAGCAATAATTTCTAGGTCGGGAGCGAACGCCATAATTCCAAGGTCAAAACGAATCTGATCATTTCCTTTACCTGTTGCTCCATGAGCTATCGCTGTGGCATGTTCTTTTCTTGCTTGTTCAACAAGCACTTTTGCAATGAGCGGACGAGCAGTTGCCGTTCCTAACAAATATTTGTCTTCATATATTGCCTGCGCTTTAAGCGTTGGCCACACATAGTCCGTCAGGTACTCTTCTTTTACGTCAACTACTATGCACGAAGATGCTCCCGTATCGAGCGCCCGCTGCTGAATAGTGCGCCAATCTGCTTCTTGTCCGACATCTACACAAACGGCACTGATTGTGCAGTCATACTGTTCTTTAAGCCACGGAATTATAACCGTTGTATCCAGTCCGCCTGAATAGGCAAGTACTATTTTTCTTTTCATAAAACCTCCCACATCAACTATCTCTGCATTATAGCACAGAGAGCTTCTGCATTATAGCACAGAGAGCTTCTGCATTATAGCACAGAGAGCTTCTGCATTACAGCACAGAGGGTCTCTGCATTAGAGGACAGAGAGTCTCTGCATTAGAGGACAGAGAGTCTCTGCATTAGAGGACAGAGAGTCTCTGCATTAGAGGACAGAGAGTCTCTGCATTAGAGGACAGAGGGTCTCTGCATTAGAGGACAGAGAGTCTCTGCATTAGAGGACAGAGAGTCTCTGCATTAGAGGACAGAGAGTCTCTGCATTAGAGGACAGAGGGTCTCTGCATTAGCAGACAGAGAGTCTCTGCATTAGAGGACAGAGAGTCTCTGCATTAGCAGACAGAGAGCTTCTGCATTAGCAGACAGAGAGTCTCTGCATAACTTGAGGAAAGACCCGGTAAAAGGTATGACTTGGGGACAGACCTCACGAGGAAACCTTAAATCGTGCAACTTCTTGCATCAACGCATCGATCTGCCGTTTCGTGTCTCCACTCATCTCGTTGACCCGATAGACCGCTCCGTTGATCTGTTCCGCTCCTACTGCCATCTCTTCCATGCCGTTCCCTATCTCTTCTGTTATCTGCTGAATATCTTTGCTCACCCGATACACAGTTCTGCTTGCTGTCCGTATCGTGTTTGCACCATTCTGTACCGTGTCTGATATTTCATACAGCGTGTTTATCGATTCGAGGATTTGCTTGCTCCCTTTTCCTTGCTCCTCCATTGCAGTGCGGACACTCGTTTCTTGTTCTGTTACCGTCCGCACTCCTTCCCCTATTACCACAAATCCCTGTAACACTGTATCCGTTGAACGCATAATCTTTTCTATAGAACTCTTGATGTTCTTCAACACACCGCTAATCGTTTTTGATTGCTCACCAGAGGATTCCGCAAGTTTTCGGATTTCATCTGCAACGACTGCAAAACCTTTTCCGGTTTCTCCCGCATGGGCTGCTTCAATTGCTGCATTCATAGAGAGTAGGTTCGTTTGGCTTGCGATACTTTCCATAACGGCGTTTATCTCCAAGAGACCTGCGGATTCCCGGGCAATCGTTTGAATATCTGCCGATACTTCCTCTAATCCGCTACGTCCTTTCTCGGAAGATTCCGCAAGGCGGATAACATTCTCACCATTCTTTACCAATGTTTGAGTGACACTCTGGATATTTGCAAGCATCTGTTCTATTGCTGAAGAAGACTGCGTTACACAATCCGCTTGTTTGTGAATCTGAGCGTTTAAAGTATCGATACCTTCGACGACCTCTCCGATAATCGTTCCGGCTTCTTTCACATTGTTCTGCTGGTTACCGACTTGAGTTTTTATATTCTGGATAGTTGCGGTAATCTCGGTAATTGAGCCGGCGGTCTGAGTCATATTTGCAGCAAGAACAGTGCCGGTATGGGAAAGTCCGTCCGCTTCTTTTTTGATAGCAATCACGAGGTGTTTTATCTTATCTATAGTGAGATTGAAATAATGGGCAAGGTCGCCAATTTCGTCCCGTGCGCTAAGACTAATGCTTTTGGTCAGATCGCCTTCTCCCTCAGAGATATTTTTGAGTAATGCAGAGAGGGTAGTTATAGGGCGGCTGATAGAATACCGAATAATGAGGATAATGCCACCGGACATCAGGAGGACGGTAAGAATACCAATAATGATGCTGAGGGCAAGCATACGGTACACGGGAGCCATAATGGTATTCCGCGAAACCCCAACGACCAAAGACCACGGATGTGGATACTGTCCAATGGTAAAGGGAACGGCGTAGTACTGCATAATCCCCTTCTCAGCAGACGGTACAGAAAAAGCTGCTGTTTTTCCGGTGGTAACGGCATCTACAACGGTATCGAGGGATGAGCCAAAAGTATCTACTTCGGTTTCCCGCATATTTTTTCCCAGCCGTTCCGGATCAGTGTGGGCAATGACAACATTACCACTGCTGAACACAAATCCATAGCCGTCGCCGAACGGTTTAATCTCGTTGACAATAGCTTGTATTCTGGATAATTCAATACCGAACCCTATGAATCCCACCACCGTATCGTTGTTTTTTATAGGAATACCTATAATGGTTGCTAATTTGGTTGCTCCTTCAGGACGTGCCGAAGGATCAAGTATAAACTCTTCTCCTCCACCGCTTACGTGCATAACCATATCAAAACCAAAACCCATTATGGCTATAACCTGAGGTCCATGGATCCACTGCGGTATATAGCGTCCCGTTTCATCGGTTCCAAGAGTGTTCGCATAGTCCGCATCCATACCGTCAAGAGCATTCGGCGCCCAGTTCACATAGACCGCATCTGCTTCGGGGTGTGCAATAATCGTCTGTTTCAGCATTAAATCAAATTGCGCCCGCCGTTCCTCAACAGGGATCTCTGTATATCCTTCCATAGCATGAGCAAGAGTTCGTGCTGCATCGACGTAGGAACCGAACCAGCTTTTTATTTCTTCAGCACCTTTTTGAGCAAGGCTCAACGCCTGCTCCTCTGCAAGCTTAGTGATTTCCCGGTGCGCCAAGCTCACAGTAACTCCGGCGAGAATACCAATTCCGATTACATTGAAAACACTAATGAGAACAACAAGCTTAACCCCGATTTTCATACTTTCCCCCTTTTCTGACCTACTCTATACTAATTTATAAGAAGGAAACTGTCTATTTATGACCTCTATAGATCTCTGGGACAGACTTCGTAAGATAACTGGGGACAGACTTCATAAGTTATAGCTGGGGACAGACCTCGCAAGATTTAACTGTGGACAGACCTCCCACAGTCAATATTCACCTAAACGGTATATACTTGAACACGGACATAATCATCGTTAGCATATATACCAATGGAATATAAAAAACTGATGACAAAAGGAAAACCTTTCCCATTACTTATTCAGTTTGCAATTCCATTAATGATCGGAGATATCATACAACAAATTTACACAGTTGCAGACAGTATAGTAGTTGGGCAATTAATTGGAGTTAATGCCTTTGCAGCCGTTAGTGCATCGAGTTCTTTTTATTGGTTAATATTCGTAATTATATCCGGTTTTTCGCGTGGTTTTGGGACATTAATAGCTCAATCGTTCGGAGCAAAAGATTATGGAGCATTAAGACGTATTTGTGCTTTATCTATATATTTAACGATTATTATCGGTATAATTCTCACAGTAATTTGTCTAATACTAGTTAAACCGATTTTGATAATGATGCAAACCCCCAATGATATAGTAGATGATACGGTACTTTACAGTACTATTTTATTCTCTGGACTGTTATGTACGTTTTTGAATGCTGTCCTCTTATCAATATTTCGCGCTTTGGGCGACAGTAAAATCCCCTTATATATAGGTTTAGTTTGTTCAACACTTAATATTATTTTTGATATTTTATTAGTGCTATATACCCATTTAGGAATCGCTTCAGTAGCATGTGCAACAGTATTTGTTCAAATAATTTCAATGATTTTTTGTTTTTGGTATTTAATACGGTACACCGAAATACATCTAAAAAAGCAAGATTTTGAAATACGCTTCTCGATTATTAAAGCACTATTACGGCTCGGAATGCCCATTGGATTAAGAGATTGTATATCAGCAATTGGAGGAATAATCATTCAATATGTTATAAATGGATACGGTACCGTATATATAGCCGGTATTGCCGCTGCAAAGAAATTATACAGTATTCTTTTTATTATCGGTGGGGGAATTGAAGGAGCAATAGCGACATTTGTAGCACAAAATTATGGAGCAAAATATTTCGATAGAATAAAAAAAGGTATAATAACTGCACAGTATATGATGTTCACAGGACTTATTATTATCATACCGTTCGTATTCTTTTTTGAAAGAAAAATACTTGGACTTTTTATATCCGGTACCCATAATCAAATACATATAGTATTAGATATAGCTGTTAATCAGTTATTGATTTGTTTAATATTACTTCCCACGCTATACTTCGTATTTCTTTACCGTTCCTGTTTGCAAGGTATAGGGAACAGTTTTATGCCGATGATATCTGGAATAATAGAAGCTGGGTTACGGATTATTGGTGTTATTACGTTGCCAGTATTTTTTAACGAGTGGGGAATATACCTTGCTGAAGCTCTCGGGTGGCCATTCATGGCCTTACATTTATACGTTGCGTATATGCGGGTATCCAAAAAGAGTATGCGTGCAATATAATCAGTTTGCTCAAAACCTACCGTAATCTTAACGAGCCGTTCGTATGGTTAGACTTGGGGACAGACCTCGTAGGTATAACTAGGACAGACTTTGTAGGTATAACTAGGGACAGACCTCGTATGTTATAAACTGGGGACAGACCTTGTAGGTTATGACTGAGAACAGACCTCATAGTAGGTTATCACTTAGGGACAGACCTCTTAGGTCTACGGGGACAGGCCTTGTAGGTTATAACTGGGGACAGACCTCATAGTTATGACTTGGGGACAGACCTTGTAGGTTATGACTGAGAACAGACCTCATAGTAGGTTATCACTTAGGGACAGACCTCATAGGTTATAAACTAACTGGGGACAGACCTCATAGGTTATGACTGAGAACAGACCTTGTAGGTATAACTAGGAACAGACCCCGTAGATTAGTTGGGGACATACCTCCACTCCCTAATCTTAACGAGCAGCTCGTTGTATGGTAATATGAAGCATGGTAATTATTCCGCGGCCGTTTCTTATTAAAGAAAAAGGCGGTTTTTTTCGACGTTCCGGAGCAGTGCATTGTTCTGGAAATGCTGAGTTCCACAGCATAATGGAAACAGTGCAGCAGCACTTTAACGGTCTTGACGGCGGTCCTATCCGCTGTACTAAAGAAGAATCGCTTGATGGGGAATCGTATCGGCTGGACATCAAAGAAGACAGTATCGATCTGTCTGCACGCACTTCGTCCGGTATCTATCATGGCTTTCAAACTATTCGGCAACTCCTGCTTTCTGACGAAGCAATTCAGTGTGTGCATATTGAGGATCAAAGCCGATTTGCATGGCGGGGCTTTATGTTGGATACCTCCCGCCATTTTTACTCGGTAGCTTGGATTAAGAAATTGCTTGACGCCCTTTCGCTGCACCACATCAATCGCTTTCATTGGCACTTAACGGACGATCAAGGGTGGCGCTTGCCGATTAAACAATATCCTCTTTTGACAGAAATCGGTTCAAAACGGTTGGAGTGCCGTCCGGTGTGGGGACGCTACAGCGGTGGTTTTTATAGTCATGACGATATCCGGGACATCGTTGCTTTTGCGGCGGCACGGCAGATTGAGATCATTCCTGAAGTTGATTTTCCCGGTCATGCAAGCGCTATTCTTGCCTCTTATCCGGGCCTTGGCTGTACCGGCGGTCCGTATAGAGTTGAAGATAGGCATGGCATCTTTGAAGATGTGCTTTGTGCTGGGAACGATTCCCTCTTTGACCTTGCACATGCCGTGTTTGACACCCTTGGAGAACTGTTCCCTTCTTCGTTTGTACACATTGGGGGAGATGAAGTACGGTTCAACCGGTGGAATAACTGTCCGAAATGTCAAAAAAGAATGCACGATTGCGGTCTCTCTTCAGCGCGGGCGCTGCAAAGTTGGATCACGGTGCGTTTAGCAACCATGCTTGAAGAGCGCGGAAAAACGGCAATAGGCTGGGACGAAGTGCTTGAAGACAGTGACAATTATTGCTTACCGTCTGATGTTATTGTCATGTCATGGCGCGGACGGACCGGAGGAGATGCAGCGGTTCAACGCGGACACAAGGTGATTATGGCACCGAACACCGAAGGGTGCTACCTCGATTACCGTCACAGCAATGACCCTGAAGAACCAGGACAGATCGGCCTAAGCCCTATAGATGTACTGTATAATTTCGATCCGCTCAACGGCATTGAAGCGGCTCTGCATACACAAATCCTCGGCGCTCAATGCAATTTGTGGTCAGAGTTAATATATGCCGGAAAAATTGCTGAATATATGATCTTTCCCCGTATCTGTGCATGCGCTGAAGCGCTCTGGACACCGGCATCGGACAAAAGCTTTGAACGGTTTAAAGCAGACTTAAACGTTCACCAGCAACGGCTCGATAAGCTTGGATTGAATCAATATCGGATCAATGCTTAATATTTTTTCTATAATTGTGAGAATCTGGTCTGATTCAGAGGTCTGTCCCCCTGTGATAATCTGTCATCTGATTTAGAGGCCTGTTCCCCTGTGATCTGTCGTCTGATCCGGGGTCTGTCCCCTTGTTAAGAACGGTCGGGGCAAACCGACCGCTTTTTACTGGTCAAGATTCCACGGTTCAAAAATCTTCGGTACGTCACCAATGAGCCGTTTGGTATAGTCAGATTTCGGATGCAAAATTGCTTCGTCTGCCGTACCGCGCTCAACGATAATGCCCTGTTCCATAATATATACCGTGTCGGAAATATAGTACGCAAGCCCAATATCATGGGTAATAAATACGATAGTCATCGATACTTCGTCGCGTAATTTGAGCAGCATATCAAGAATAGTCGCCCGTGAACACGCATCAATCATCGATGTTGGTTCGTCTGCAATCAGCAGTTTCGGTTTGAGCATAAAGATACGGGCAATCATAAGGCGCTGCATCTGCCCGCCGGACAGTTCAAACGGGTATTTTTGAGAAAGTTCTGCAAACTTGAGATTAACAAAAGAACAAGATTCGGTCATTTTTTTAATCTTTTCTTCTTTTGACAGATGCCCGTTACCTTGCAATTGAATACAATCAAGCAATACCGAATCAACCGTGTTAAAAATATTGTAGGTAGAGAAGGGATCTTGAAAGATCGCTTGAATGTTCTGCCAATACGATTTTCTTTTGGCGTAGGTAGAAATATCCCGTTCTTTTCCTTCGAACACGATAGTTCCGCTCGTGGGGGTCAATAAACCAAGGAGCATTTTTGCAAGGGTTGTTTTACCGCTCCCGCTTTCTCCTACGATAGAAATGATTTCGCCCCGGTGGAAATCAAATTCAGCCTCTTTAACGGCAATTGTTTTAGTGTCGCCATAGCCGAATTCACGGGTCAATCCGTGTGCGCTTAAGAATATGTCGCCAATTTTATTTCGGATCATACAGTACCTCCTTAGTATGGGGAGCATGCCCCGTGCGTTACGGGGGAACCTCCGCGTATTGCGGGGGAACTTCCGCGAATTACGGGGAACCCTCCGCGAGTTGCGGGGGAACCTCCGCGTATTGCGGGGGAACCTCCGCGTATTACGGGGAACCCTCCGCAGGTTGCGGGGGAACCTCCGCAGGTTACGGGGGAACCTCCGCGAATTACGGAGAACCCTCCGCACGTCACGGGGGAACCCTCCGCAGGTTGCGGAGCAATCAATGGTTACTGCTCTTCATCAAATAATGAAGGCAGATCATTCTCATATATCTGGTACAATTCACCAATTGAGTGCCTGCACCGGTATATTCTTCCCGCACTTGCCGTTTGCTCCTCGACGGAGCCTTTCCGGCATTCATAATCCATATATCTGCAACGCTCCCAAAACCGGCAGCCAACTGGACGATGCTTTAAATTCGGCGGAGAACCCGGAATAGCTTGCAAAACGTGACCGCGTGTCCCGTCTTCAGGAACGATAATCGAATTCATTAAACCTTTTGAATAGGGCATAATCGGGTCAAACACCATCTCCCGTGCGGTGCCGCGCTCAACAATCTCCCCGGCATACATAACCATAATATCGTCGGTTACATTAAACAGCAGGGGCAATTCATGGGTAATAAAAAGCATTGACTGTATAATGCCTTTTTTCATCAGGTCATGCAGCAGTTTGATAACAATTTTTTGAGATGACACATCAAGGGCAGACGAAGGTTCGTCAGCAATCAACACTTTCGGATCTAAAATCGTTGAAATAGCAATGATCGTGCGCTGCTTCATACCGCCGGAAAGCTCAACGGCATACTGATTCAGTACTTTGTCCGGCAAATTAAGGATGTCAAACCGTTCACGCGCAAGATCATAGATAGCTTTTTGCGATAATGTTGACCCATGGGCGTGCAAAACATCTTCAATAAAGCGGATAATTTTCCGTGTCGGATTCAGCGCATTCATTGCCGCTTGAGGAATATACGCAATATCAGTTCCCAGCACTGTTTGACGGATAACATCGGGGGCAAGCTTGGTAATTTCTTTACCGTCAATGCTAATGCTCCCCTGTTCGTAAAAAAGCGGCGGGAAATAGTAGCCCATGACACTCATTGCAAGGGTGCTTTTCCCGCAGCCGGACTCACCGGCAATGCCGAGCGATTTGCCTTTTTCCAGCTTAAAAGAAACATTGTCAACCGAACAAACCCGTTCATTCATACGGGTTTTATAATAGGTAGTAAGATTTTTTACTTCTAACATTGCCATACTTAACTCCGTATTTGCGGATTAAAAATCTGATCAAGACCAGAATTAATCAAGTTTAAGGAAAAGGTAATTAACGTAATCATGATAACCATGGGGAAGAACGCCCACCAGTTGCCGTTTAAGATAGCATTGAAACTGGTTGCCCAAAACATCATAAGCCCCAGCGTTGCAACATTCCGCGGCCCAAGCCCCAGCATGGAAATCGAAGCTTCGGCAAGGATGCCCGAAGCTACCTGCAAAATAAACGCCATAACAACATACGAAGCAATGTACGGCAAAATATCGCGTATAATGATCCGCGGCATGCTGTGTCCGGACAGCTTTGAAAGGTTGACATGGTCGCGGTTGCGTAAAGATGTCGTCTGCGCCCGGACCGAGCGCGCCGTCCACGGCCAACTGGTAAAGCCTATTACAACAGCGGTCGCCATAAAGTTCCGGGTGCTGACGCTGACCGACACGAGAACTAATACAATAAAAGACGGAATAACGATGAAAATGTTCGTTAAACTGCTTAATATATTATCAAAAAGCCCGCCGGTATAGCCGGCAATTAAGCCGACTGTTAATCCAATCACTGTTGCAACGATACCGGCAAAGAATCCAATCAAGAGCGATGTTTTTGTACCGGCAACCAATTCCGCCATAACATCGCGGCCGAAGTTGTCGGTTCCTAACAGGTGTGATTCATTGGGGCTTTCAAACATCATGCCGCTCATTTGCAGCGGATCTGTTTTATTAACGAGCGGATAAATAAATATTAACAAGAGAATTGCTGCAAGCACCGCAAAGCCGAAGCAGAATTTTCCCGATTTAAATGCTGTCTTCAAAAAATAACCCATAACTTTTCCTCTTTTTTATTTAATGTTCCTCTTGTTGAGTGATACGGATTCGCGGGTCAATGAGTCCGCAAATAATATCAACAATAAAATTTGCTATCAGTACGGTAATCGTAACAATTAACGTACATCCGGAAAGCAATGGATAATCTTGATTACGGATTGCTGCAAACATGGTTGTTCCAATGCCCGGATAACTAAAAACGATTTCAGCAATTAAATTACCGCCGATCATCGTACCGAGTGACAGTGCAAGTCCGGTAATTTGGGGAAGCATGGCATTCCTGAATACATAGCCGACAATTTTATTATCTTTTATTCCCAAAAGACGGCTGTATTTTACATAATCGGCATTTAATTCATAGATTGACATTTCACGCATTCCCAATGACTGTCCGCCTATCGTGATAAGCACCATCGTTAAGAACGGTAACCGGTAATGGTTAAGCACCGACAATAAGAAAGCCGGATTACCCCAATTAGGTAAAATATCAAAGGCATAGCCTAGTCCCAGCGGAAACAGTTGAGCGCGGACCGCAAAGAAATACATGTTGGTAATAGCAAAACCAAATGCCGGCATCGCACTTAACAGTAAAAAAAAGGGGAATAAAACACGGTCAAAAATACCTTTACGGTATGCAGTGAGTGCGCCAAGAACATTCCCTAAAAACCAGCCGACAAAAATTGCCGGTATTTGCAGCATAAGAGTCCAATGCACAACAGAACCGATGATCTCTGAAACAGGCCGCGGATATTGGCTAAACGATAAGCCGAGATTACCCCGGAAAATGTTGGAAAGGTAAATAAGAAATTGCTGCCATAACGGCTTGTCAAGACCAAACACAGCCATATAATTATCATAAATTTGTTTAATAGCATTCGCGTCTGTCAATGAGCCGGTTGCTTCAGCAACTAAAACGTCAACCGGATTTCCGGGTATGAGGCGTGGTAATAAAAAATTAAGAAATATAGCTACAAAAAGAGTGAGAAGATACCACAGCGCTTTTTTCCTAAAGTATTTTTGTAAACCGTTCATACTTTAACCTCGTATTATTTTTTTCTTTTTTTCTTAAAAAAAGAGTAGGCAGCGTTCAAACGCTGACGAGTAAGGGGGAGTTCCCTCTTTGAGCGCTCCCCCTTTTTTTAGTTACTTAACGCTGATTTTATATAGGGCTGCAATTCCGTACCCGTCGAGACAAATGAGCGGCGGAATGTTTGAACCGTCATTTTGTTTTGGGAAGCCGGTCCATACGCCGGTATAGACGGTATGGAAGAGACTTGGACGGTACATAAGACCGGCCATCGGCATCTCCTGAAGGTAAATAATGTTTAATTCTGTCCACAATGCGCGAAGCCGTTCCTGATTCGTTTCGGTAATCAGGGCTTGAATGATTTCGTTTGCACGGGCATGCTGCCAGCGGCCCCAGTTATGGATGTTATTGGGGGTGCCGGGTGCTGAAAGGTTTTCACTGCCGAGGAAGTATGCGCGGGTCCACGGAGAAGCAATATTGGCGCCGCCGGGGCTGTCCATAATAATATCAAAGGTCGTATTGTCTTTATCAGCTTGCCACACGGGGGCATCGGGGAAATAGGTTGAAATGTCCATACCGATCTGCCGTCCTGCTTGGGCAACAACTTCAAGAGAAGCATTCCAATCAGTCCAGCCCGCGGGACATTCAGCGCGGAAACTCAGTTTTACTCCGCCTTTTGCGCGTATTCCGTCAGCGCCCCGCACCCAACCGGCTTGATCAAGGAGTCTGTTTGCTTCGGCAACCGCCGTTGCAACATTGCTGCTCCATTGATAGGGACGAAGCGCCGCTGCATCGATAAGAGCTTGTTCCGGCGGTGTCGGTAACATCAACGAGGGAACGTAAGCAGTCGTGTAGCCGGACATAGCGTTCTGTCCAATCGTGTTATAGTCAAGGGACATAGCAATAGCTCTCCGGACAATCGGATCACTAAGACCGGGTTTTGTCGTATTGAAGACAATCGAAGGGATAACACCGGGGAGATAGTACGGAGCTTGAGGGATATAGGTTTCAATAGGAAGTCCGCGTTCCCACATACGCCATACTTGCGAAATAAACTGTTGAGAAACATCAACTTGTCCTGCGGCAAAGGCAGCGTCACCGGACGCATTATCCTTATAAATATTCATTGCTAAATATTTCGGCGCCGGCAATTTTCCCCACCGGGACGGATGTTGTCCCCAATAACTGTCAACACGTTCAACAACAACTTTCGTTTCATCTTGAATCATCGGCTTATAGGGACCGGTACCGACACAATCCCAACCGGTAAACTCTAACAGAGCTGTTGGGCGGGTGCCGATTTCTGGTTTTTTGCTGTCCCAATATTTCTTTGAGGTAATGTACAGTTCATGGAGCGATTGCTCAATACGTTTCGGATTAAAGGTCGCCGGATTTCCCTGAATAATCACCGTGTAGTCGTCCCGAGCCGTTACACTGCTTATGTATGTCCAGAAAGAGGAATATGAAACTGCATAATCCTTTGCCAATTGGTACGAATTTACAACGTCGGCTGCCGTTAAGGGCGTTCCGTCAGAAAATTTAACGTTACGGTTCAAAATGATAGTCAGCGTTGTCCCGTTCCAACTGTACGAATCGCCGATTTGGGGATACAGTTTTGCATCAAGCGGATTGTATAAGAACAATGTTTCAAATATTACTTGACGCTGAACATCAACAAATCCATAGTTCCGGTTTCCGTGATATGGGTTTGAAGAAACGGGCGCACTCCATTGGATTCCATTAAGATACAACGTTTCGTTACGCGGAAGTTGACTCACTGCCGCCGAAGAGCCGCCGGATTGTTGTCCGCTCCCAAATACGGTTCCAACCGTCATACACACGGCTAAAACTACCATAATACATTTTTTCATACCTACATCTACTGTCAAATCAGTAGACCTCCTCTAAAAATCTAAACGCCTTCTGGCGTTATTGCAGGAGCAGCTCGTTGCTGCTTATTCTGCAATTAAATTATCTTGAGACCATTTCCTGATATTGTCAAAGACTTTTTTTAATTTTTTTGGTTTCTAGTTTTTTGGTTTTTTGGTAATGAAGCGATTCTGTCTGAGGTCTGTCCCCCTTTCCTTAAGGTTATGAGGAAGGCTTTTTTGTATGGGTATTAAAACATTTATATTGCACTATGAGAGTCTCCCATTACACTATGAGAGTCTCCCATTACACTATGAGAGTCTCCCATTACACTATGAGAGTCTCCCATTACACTATAAGAGTCTCCCATTGCACTATGAGAGTCTCCCATTACACTATGAGACTCACATATCGCGGTATGCAAGTCACATATCGCGGTATGCAAGTCACATATCGCGGTATGCAAGTCACATATCGTGGTATACAAGTCACATATCGTGGTATACAAGTCACATATCGCGGTATGCAAGTCACATATCGTGGTATGCAAGTCACATATCGCGGTATGCAAGTCACATATCGCGGTATGCAAGTCACATATCGCGGTATGCAAGTCACATATCGCGGTATAAAACATTTATATCGCGGTATAAAACTCACATATCGCGGTATAAAACATTCATATCGCGGTATAAAACATTTATATCGCGGTATAAAACATTTATATCGCGGTATAAAACTCTCATAACGCGGTATAAAACATTCATAACGCGGTATAAAACTCTCATAATGTGATAAACGACTCTCATAACGCGATAAACGACTCTCATAACGCGTTAAATGACTCTCATAACGTGTTAAACGACTCTCATAACGCGGTATAAAACTCTCATATCGCGGTATGCAAGTCACATATCGCGGTATGCAAGTCACATATCGCGGTATGCAAGTCACATATCGCGGTATGCAAGTCACATATCGCGGTATACAAGTCACATATCGCGGTATGCAAGTCACATATCGCAGTATACAAGTCACATATCGCGGTATGCAAGTCACATATCGCGGTATACAAGTCACATATCGCAGTATGCAAGTCACATATCGCAGTATGCAAGTCACATATCGCAGTATAAAACATTTATATCGCGGTATAAAACTCTCATATCGCGGTATAAAACATTTATATCGCGGTATAAAACTCTCATATCGCGGTATAAAACTCTCATATCGCGGTATAAAACTCTCATATCGCGGTATGCAAGTCACATATCGCG
>JAISSB010000007.1 GCA_031273325.1 Treponema sp.
GAAATCTTCGCTACTTTCAATTACTCGTGCGTGAAATCTATCTCCCCATACATGCCCGGTCGTCTTATGCATCTTGTTCCACCGGATAGCGAAGACCATTTTTATCCATTTCATAATCACGGAAAGACTAACGTCTTTGTCCGGTGTTATGAGGAAATGAACATGGTTATCCATAATACAGAAATTCCATAGCTTGAACCCATATTTTCGGTGTGCTTCAGCGATAATCTGTATAAGAAGAGCTTTGATAACGGGATTTTTGAGTTCCATTAACCATCTATTTATTTCAAAGGTAACATGACAGGTGTGACCGTAAGCGGCATTCCCTCTTTTTTTTCTTGCCATATCAAGTTGACAGGGTGTATAGCTTATTTTGATTCAATAATCTGTCAACTTTTTTGTCATGACTTAGAGGTCTGTCCCCTTTGTAGTAGAAGGTCTGCCCATTCGTAGGAGGTCTGTCCCCCTGCCCCTTACTTGCCCTGTGGTTTTGATTCAAGGGTCTGGTTTTGATTCAAAGGTCTGCCCGTTGTCAGAAATCCGCCTTTCTGATTCGGAGATCTGTCCCCCTGTATAGCTATTTTGATTCAAGGTCTGTCCCCGTCCCCTTGGTCAGAGGTCTGTCCCCATTCCCTTGTCACGGATTCAATGATTTGTTAGCATATTCATATAGAAGCTGGAAAGGCTTATGTTAGTAGGATAAGGAGTTTTTATGCCGCGGCATGTATATATTGATTATAATGCGACAACCCCAATACGGGAAGAAGTAAAGGAAACACTTGAAGCTGCGTATGATCTTTTTGGTAATGCTTCAAGTATGCATGCTTCGGGGCGAATAGCACGGGCGCGTATTGAGGAGGCACGGGCGTCAGTTGGACGGCTTATTGGAGCTCCTGCATTAAGTATCATGTGGACATCAGGCGGTTCAGAATCAAATAATACCGTGTTTCAAACGATGCGTGAACGTGCAAATGATCAGAAAAACGAGATTATTACCACGGCTATAGAACATCCATGTGTGCTTAATTCAGCGAAGTTCTTGCAATCGCTGGGATTTACGGTGCATTTCCTTCCGGTTGATTCAACAGGAAACATTAAATGGGATATTTTTGAATCATTGCTCAATGAAAAAACACTGTGTGTCTCCGTTATGACCGCAAATAACGAAATTGGAACCATTCAAGATATTAAAGCTGTCACGCGCAAAGCTAAAGAATACGGAGCCTTCGTGCATACTGACGCGGTACAAGCTGTTGGAAAGATTCCGGTTAATGTTGAAGAACTTGGAGTAGATTATTTAACGCTGTCGGCTCATAAACTTTATGGACCAAAAGGCGTTGGCGCTTTGTATGTAAAAAAAGGCGCACCGCTCTTACCGCTCGTTCACGGAGGGCATCAAGAGGACGGTAAACGCGCCGGTACCTACAATAACGCAGGCATTATAGGCTTTGGAAAAGCTGCTGAATGTGCGGTACATGATATACCGTATTACGGCAGCACCGTGTTAGCATTAAGAAATAAACTTCGTGACGGACTCTCCGGTGCGATTCCTACCATTAAGATCAATGGGCATCCAACAGACGTTTTGCCGAACACGCTTAATATATCGTTCCCCGGTGCAGAGGGAGAATCAATTTTACTTGCAATGGATTTAATAGGCATTGAAGCTTCAACGGGTTCTGCATGTGCGTCCGGTAGTTTAGACCCTTCCCATGTACTGTTGGCTATTGGTTCCGGAGCAGAAAATGCTCACGGTTCAATTCGCTTTAGCCTCGGTAAATACACGACACACGAAGATATTGAGTATATTATCGAGTCAGTCCCCCCTATCATTGCCCGTTTACGTTCAATGTCAACCTTAACGTCTTAATATGCTCAAAAAGAGGTTTAAACAAAATCCACATCTCTCGTCAATTGCGGTAATTGACTGATTTCATCTTGAGTCAAAGGGCGTGCAATGCTAATTTCGGACGATGCTGTATTGATAATTTTATTTCTACCGTCAGCAGACCGTTCTCCAAATATCTGTACAACCGGTGCGCCGAGATTATCCCGATAAGAATTGATAACTTGAGCTTTCCGACCGGAAGATAACAATACATAGGATCCAATAGGATATAACGACAGTGAAGAAACAAGCGCGCGAACAATCGAAATATCAAAGAGGTTTTCTTTATTTTTGAGAATATCAACGATCACTTCATGGCTATTGAGCACATCCGGTTGTTCTACCGCGGTACTCACATAGTGACACGCAAGACTAATAATCTTCGCATATTGACAAATAGCATCGCCTACTAATCGTTTTGGATAACCCGAACCGTTTTCCCGTTCATGGTGTTCTAGAACACCCATACAGATATTTACGGGAAACCCTGCTTTGAGCAGGATGGAATAGCCCATAATCGGATGTGCAACGAGTATTCTTTGGTCTGACGGGGGAGTATCTTGTCTCATGCAAATGTAGTGCTGCGGCGACAGTTTTAACATACCGATCTCATGCAGTAACGCGCAAATTGCTAATTCAATAAGTTTATGATTGGGTAACTTTATGTATAAGCCAATGATAACAGTCAAAATGGTTGTTTGCACCGTATGCCGGGTAGCTGGATCTTCTTCGTCACGGGGAGCAGTGATAATCCGTAAAATATACCGTTTATTATTCCGGATAACATTAATAGGTTCCTGAATCCATTGAGCTAATTTGGCAAAATTAAACTCACTTCCGGTAGCATTGAATAAAATACGCCTGGTGTACTTATACAATGTCTTGTAGAATTGTTCTGCTTGTTCGATGTGTTCCCTATCAACGACTGTTTCGCTCGAAGAATCTGATTCGGTAGCGCCCCCCGAAAAATATGCGTCAGACGGTGTACCTTCAGATAGAACGCTATGAAAACCCCATTCGTTCAACGCTTGTATCGTTTTTAGATCCATTTGCATTTCCGGGGAGAGCAACACAAAACGGTCGTCAAGAAATACTGGTTTCGTAAAAAAACTGTCTATTTTAATATTCTTAATCAGATAAGATTCCATAGTTAAAACTCGCTTTCAAAGCATAATATACAAAACAAGACACACCGTCAAGATTTAAGCGCGTAATCTGAGCAGCTCATAGATAATTTTTATACAGATCACGCATGCGGGTAATGAAAGGAGCATCAGCTATCAACTGTCTTAATTCTGCATATTCTTGCAAAAGGTATGCAGCAAATTCATTTGCCATAAGCAGTTCATCAGAGGTATTGTAGGATAATCGCATGGCGCCAAGAAAATTAAAAAACTGTCCGGTTCCATGTTCCGCCGTATATGAACGGTACAGCTTCACCGTTTCGTCCTTTATATCGGGAAACACAAAAAATATGGCATGAACCCATTCATGGCTTAACAACGATCTCCGTGACGGAAGCGGGTTTTCCATTGAAACTTGAATAACGGCATAGATACCGGTCGGCTGTATAGCATCGTTTATCCAGCCTTCGTCATATACAATACTGAATAACATTCGTTCTTCCGCGGTTAATTGGTCTTCTAAATGAAACGCAAGAACGTCGGTATAAAACCGGGCAAGAGAATCTATTGAAAAATCATTCGCATTATATACTCTTCTTGTCGGCGCTATATGTTCAAATACAGCTTGTATGTCCCCATGATACCGTATGTGTTCGGTATATGCAGCTAATCGGGAAAACATTAAATACGTTGTTGCATGGGTAGCAGTTAGAAAAATCAAGACATTCGTATGCTCTGCCGGATTACCGTAGCCTACGGTTGCTTTCAGGTCGCGTATCTGCAGTACGTCTGTATACTCATTTAAAGGAAACCTTAAAGCAGCATAATCCGCCGGCAGATACAGTTTCTCGGACAGTTTCGGCTGTATTTCCGGCTCTTCTGTTATCGGTTCTAGCACAGTCTGCTCAGTTTCGTTTTCTTCGTTAAAAATCTCTTCAGTCATTTCACTCGTAGTTTTTGTTGTGACGTTTAACATAACTATTAATCCTACTGTTCCTATGAAAAAAAATAACAGTTTTTTAATAGAGAGCCTCCTTAATATATATGATTAACCCGTTCAATAGGTATACAGTAGTATATCAGGGTGCTGGTGTCTAGGACTTTTAAACGTGCAGAAAAATACTTTGCACAGAAAGCTGATTCGGTTTAAACTGTACTATAGAAGAAATGAAGAAATACTGGAGGAATGTTATGACAGTGAAGGAACTTGTTTCGCAACTGACCCTTGAAGAGAAGGCATCGCTTTGTTCTGGCAAGGATTTTTGGAAACTGAAAAGTGTTGAGCGGTTAGGATTGAGAAACATTATGGTAACGGACGGACCGCATGGGTTGCGCAAACAAGCAACCGATAGTGATCATCTGGGAATCAGCGAAAGCGTACCTGCAACGTGTTTTCCCGCCGCATGTGCAACTGCAAGCAGTTTTAATCGTGCGTTACTCGAAGAGATCGGAGAAGCTCTCGGTGAAGAATGTTTACAAGAAAAGGTTGCCGTTATTTTAGGTCCCGGGGTTAATATCAAACGCAGTCCGCTCTGCGGGAGAAATTTCGAATATTTTAGCGAAGATCCTTTTGTTGCAGGAGAATTAGCAGCAGCGCTGATCCGCGGTGTTCAACAGAAAGGCGTTGGAACGTCGCTCAAACATTATGCGGCAAATAATCAAGAAAAAGCGCGATTAAGCTGTAATTCGGTTATTGATGAACGGGCGCTCCGTGAAATTTATTTGAGTGCATTTGAAATTGCCGTTAAAAAGGGAAAACCGTGGACGGTTATGTGTTCATACAATCTTATCAACGGTATCTATGCGTGCGAACATAAAAAATTGCTTATTGATATTCTCCGCACCGCATGGGGATTTCAAGGTTTAGTAATGACTGATTGGGGAGCAATTGACGACCGTGTTGAAGCGTTAAAAGCGGGACTTGATTTGGAAATGCCCGGTTCGGGTGGTGATAACGATGCGCGCATTGTACGCGCCGTGAAAAACGGCGATCTGGACGAAACGGTATTAGATGTCGCGGTGACTCATGTGGTATCGTTAATATTAAAATCTCAAGACTGTGAGCGTCCGGATTATCATTATGATGCCGCAGCCCACCATGCGCTTGCACGCAAAGCAGCGGCGGATTCTGCGGTACTCCTTAAGAATGATGCGATATTACCGATTAAACGGGGACAGTCGCTTGCAGTGATCGGTGCGTTTGCTAAGACACCGCGCTATCAAGGTTCCGGGAGCAGCCGTATCAATCCCCCACAAATAGACAACAGTCTGGACGCGCTCACGAGCGCCGGAATTCCTTTTGACTATGCTGAAGGGTATTCTTTGGCACCGGGTTCTGGTCCGGACGAAGCACTCATTGCCCAAGCATGCGCTGTTGCCGCCGGTAAAGATGCGGTACTCATTTTTGCCGGTTTGCCGGACGATTATGAAAGTGAAGGCTTCGACCGCACCGCGCTGGATATGCCGGAGAGTCACAACCGTCTCATTGAAGCGGTCTCACGGGTAAATCCCAATGTTGTTGTTATTTTGCAGGTTGGAGCGCCGGTTCTCACTCCGTGGAGCAAAGACGTTAAAGCAATTCTGCTGCTCTATCTTGGGGGTCAAGCTGTTGGAAGCGCAGTGGCCGACCTGATTAGTGGAGCGGTTGCTCCCAGCGGTAAATTAGCAGAAACGTGGCCGCTTGCCCTTTCGGATACCCCATGCTACCACTATTTCCCCGGCAAGAAGACTGCCGAATACCGGGAAAGCATCTTTGTCGGGTATCGGTACTATGATTCCGTACAAAAGCCGGTTGCTTATCCGTTTGGTTATGGATTGTCGTATACGACGTTTGAATACAGCGCTCTTAAAGTGTCTGCTCCGTCAATCAAAGCTGGCGGTTCCGTGCAGATCAGTTTTAAAGTCAAGAACAGCGGCGCGGTTGCCGGCGCTGAAATTGTACAGGTTTATGTTAAGCCAAAAGACAGTGCGATATTAAGGGTAGCGCAGGAACTCAAAGCGTTTGAGAAAATCTTTTTGAATCCGGGGCAAGAAGAAACAGTTAATCTGCTTTTAGACGACCGTTCTTTTGCATACTATCATGCGCCGAACGCAGTATGGGCGCTCGAAAGCGGCACCTATCACCTTTGTGTCGGAGCTTCAAGCCGTGATATCCGTCTTCAGGCAGACGTGAACGTTTGTGGAGACGGTTTTGAAAATCTTCTCGCCGACCAGCGCACGAATGCTCCTGATTATTTTAACCTTCCGGACGGTGCATTGCGTATCAGTGATTCGTCGTTTACCGCATTGTACGGTCAAGCTCTCCCCCCTTCGGAGCGTATACCAGGTGAACCGTTTACCATTAATAGTACTATTGATGAAGTGAAAGATACCGATGTGGGGAAACAATTCCTTGCTGCAGCAACGGCGCGTATCGGACACATGTTTAGTAACGGTGAAGCAGGAAGTGACGTTGCAAAAATATTCGAACAGATGCTGATAGACGCTCCGTTACGCAATATGGTAATTATGGGCGGCGGTGCTATCAGTTTTACGCTGATCTATGAAATTGTAGATCTGCTCAATGGAAAAATAAGTTCTAGTCCGCTTTTAGATGCCTTTTTGAACAGTTAATGACAATGCCCGCTCACGCGGGCTTCAATAGGACAAACCCCAACATCGAGAGTCTCTGTGCTATGGTGCAGAGACTCTCTGTGTTGTAATGCAGAGACTCTCTATGCTGGCTAACGGGGACAGACCCCTGACTCAGAAGGCAACGGGGACAAACCCCCAAATCAGACCGGCAGATTTCTGACCAATGGGAAACATTCCCCCGAATCAGACCGGCAGATTTCTGATGAACGGGGACAGACCTCTGACTTAGAACGACAGATTCTTGATGAATGAGGATAGACCTCTGACTTAGAACGACAGATTCTTGACTAACGGGAACAGACCTCTGACTTAGAACGATAGATTCTTGATTGACGGGAACAGACCTCTGACTTAGAAAGACAGATTCTTGACTAACGGGGACAGACCTCTGACTCAGACCGGCAGATTCTTGACTAACGGGGACAGACCTCTGACTCAGACCGGCAGATTCTTGACTAACGGGGACAGACCTCTGACTTAGACCGGCAGATTCTTGACTGACGGGGACAGACCTCTGAATCAGAAAGACAGATTCTTGATGAATGGGGACAGACCTCTGACTCAGAAAGACAGATTCGTGACTAATGGGGACAGACCTCTGACTTAGACCGGTAGATTTCTGATGAATGGGGACAGACCTCTGACTCAGAACGACAGATTCTTGGCTAACGGGAACAGACCTCTGACTTAGAAAGACAGATTCTTGACTAACGGGGACAGACCCCTGACTTAGAACGAAAGATTCTTGGCTAACGGGGACAGACCTCTGCTTGCAGACTTCTGAATCATACTCGTGAAAACTCACTTTTTTGCGGTCTGAAGGTTTTACATTGCAACATGAACATTTTATACCGCGGTATGAGAGTCTCATATTGTAATGGGAGAGTCTCATATTGTAATGGGAGAGTCTTACATTGTAATGGGAGAGTCTTACATTGCAATGGAAGAGTCTCATATTGCAATGGGAGAGTCTCATATTGTAATGGGAGAGTCTCATATTGTAATGGGAAAGTCTTATATTGTAATGGTATTCAACTATCTTTGGGCTTGTCCCCGCGGTAATAGAAAAAGAATTAAAAAACTATAAAGAGCAGTTTAAGGGAAAAATCGTATTCTGTAATTGTGATGATCCTGAATATTCCAATTTCTATTATTACTTTGTTTCCAATTTTGCGGAATTCGGTCTTAAAAAGTTAATTACTACCCATTTTGAAGTTGATAAGCCCAGTTATAAGTTTGAATATGAAGGCGG
>JAISSB010000031.1 GCA_031273325.1 Treponema sp.
CAAAGTCCTTCACAGGCTCGTCTCAAAGTCCTTCACAGGCTCGTCTCAAAGTCTTTCACAGGCTCGTGTGAAAGTCCTTCACCGGCTCGTGTGAAAGACCTTCACCGCATCGTGTAGAAGTCCTACACCGCATCGTGTGAAAGTCCTTCACCGGCTCGTGTGGAAGTCCGTCACAGGCTCGTCTCAACGTCCTTCACAGGCTCGTCTCAAAGTCCTTCACAGGCTCGTCTCAAAGTCTTTCACAGGCTCGTCTCAAAGTCTTTCATAGCATCGTCTCAAACTCCTTGATAGGGACGGCATAAACCTTTAGGCAACCGTTAGCAGACCTCTAGTCAAACGGGGACAGACCTCTAGTCAAACGGGGACAGACCTCTAGTCAAACGGGTAGCAGACCTCTAGTCAAACGGGGACAGACCTCTAGTCAAACGGGGACAGACCTCTGAACTAAACGGGGGCAGACCTTGACATTTCTCTCTTGCCTTTCACGCATATCGGGTATACTATAAAGAAAATTCCGTAGAGAGTTTTCATTATATGGAGTTCGCGTATACGCGAGCTATTAAGGAGCATGTATGAAAGAAAAAGCTTGTAGGTATTCCCCCGTTAAGAAATTAGTTAATAATTCCCCCCCCCCCCCCAATCGATCCTACCCGCATAAGAACCTAGCTACAACAATAAGCACACTCTGCTGTGTGCTGCTCCTCTTCGGCTGTGCCGCTGCTGCTACCGATCCGGAAACACCAAGACACATGGTAACGTTTGTTACCGACGGGGGAAGTGCGATCCCTTCACAGATGATAATTGAAGGCGACAAGGTAGCCAGTCCGGGAAAGCCTACAAGAGCTGGTGCGTTCTTTAACGGCTGGTATGCCGACAAAGATTGTACCACGCCGTATTTCTTCACCGATCCCGTTACCGGTCCTCTCACAATCTATGCGAAATGGGACGGTTATGACAGCGTTAGAAATATTTTGACTTACCTTAACGCTACTTACGGCGGATCCGGTGTGTACCATCCTCTTGAATTGAAGGCAGACCTTAATCTTTCGGATCCTGATGACTGGACAGGTTCTGAAAATAACTTGCTAGGTATACTGACTGCCGTAAACACCGCAGGCAAGTATGTTGCGCTTGACCTTTCCGACTGCACGATGGACGGCACGGTATTCGACCTCAAATCGAGTGAATACTTTTCCAGCGGCAAAAAATGGATCGTGTCCCTTATCTTACCTGATGCCGCAGAAAGCATTGTAGAGGGTACCTTAGACATTCCACCATTTCGGTACTTTGGCGCTCTCAGAACAGTATCCGGCGAAAATATCGGGCGTATCAACGACTTCGCTTTTGCTTACTGTGAAGCTTTGGAAACAGCGAGTTTCCCCGAAGTAACAACCATCGGCGAATCCGCTTTCTACTATACCGCTTTGGAAACAGCGGACTTCCCCCATATAACAAGCATCAGCGAATCCGCTTTCAAATATACTGCTTTGAAAGAAACGATTTTCCAAGAGGTAACAGAAATCGGTACAGAGGCTTTCTCCGGATGCTACGATTTGGTAAAAGTAAGCTTCCCCAAGGTAACAGAAATCGGTGCAGATGTTTTCTATAACTGTTACGATTTGAAAGAAGTGAATTTCATCAATGAAAGTCTCATCACCATCGGCAACAACGCTTTCGAAAACTGTATCGCTTTGGAAACAGTGAATATCCTCTATGCAAAAGAAATCGGTGCAGAGGCTTTCCTTGGCTGTAGAACTTTGAAAACAGTGAATTTCCCAGAGGTAGAAGAAATCAGTAGCTACGCTTTTGAAAGTTGTAGAGCTTTGGAAGAAGTGAATATCCCCAAGGTAACAAACATCGGCACCGGCATTTTCCGAAACACCGGAGACACGACGTTGGTGATTAAGCTGGGAGCTGAAGTCCCAACATTATCAGATGGGCTATTTCCTTTAGTGAAGTCAAAGACCGTTACCGTCAAGGTGCCGCCCAGCGTACTATTGGATTACAATTCCAACAACTGGCCGTTAGCTTTTACCGGCGATAATGACGACATTACGCACAACATTAAGCTGAACATTGAACCGTATTAAGAAGCAAAGGGACAGTCCTCTCATAGGGACAGACCTCAAATCCCCATATAGGGAAAAATACCAAAGCCGTGGAAACACGGCTATAGATAAGGAGCATAGCATGCACAAGAATCATGGGTTTTTAATCGGATGTGCCGCCGTCTTTTTGGCGGCAATAATTACGTTGACCGGCTGCCCTGCGGAAGAAGAAAACATTGAGCCTTCTCCGTCCGCGCCTGCAGCCACCTTACGGTACGAAACCGTGCCGTATAGAGTCGCCTCCTCCCGCGCGGCGCTCGATTTGAGTACCCTGATAACATCTGCGTATGACGATTATAATTATTATTATGTCTTTTTGCTCGGACATATAAACCGTGTGCCGCTCGAGTACCGTCCGGCGATCTTTTATGACGGAATAATAGATCAAACTATAGGGTATACACGTGATGAAGCTAGTACAGAATCAGTAGAGGAATCTCTGGAAACGGCAACTGAGAATAGCGTTTCCTCAAACACGTCTTACAATTGGGGGGTCGAACTTGGGCTGAACATTGGGAACGATGCAACCTTTGTTCAGGCAAGCATTACGGCAAGCACGGGTGGTGAATACGGCTGGGGCGAATCAACCGCCCGCTCAACGGCGAATACCCTTTCGACGGTGAAGAGCGTAACACGAGGTGCAAGTGATTCATGGTCTGTTACGATCGGGAACGGTGCACCGCCGGGATTATACCGCTACTCGTTGTTCGGTACGACCGATGTCTATTATGTAGTGATAACTGACAAACGTAAAAACGTTACAAAATCCTATCTTTCCTACTGTGCGCGGACTCAAACGTATTGGGGGATTGACTACGAACCTGATATAGGCGGCAATTTCGGTAAAACGATTCCCGGCGAGTTGCTGGAGATTCCGACTTTTACTCCTTCCGCGCTGCCGACACCGACGAGTAATAACGTGCAGCCGCTCCCGCCGGAGCGGGCCGCTACACCGACCGCAAGCAAGAGAAGCGGAACCTACGAAAGCGAAAACGCAATAATAAACGTAGATCTTTCCGGCAGCGGGAACTCGACGATCTACTACACGACAAACGGTGCCGATCCCGCGACGAGTGAGACGAGTGTCACTACGCGGTACAAAGGACAACCCATTCCCCTAGAAGGGCCGGGTAACAGGACGCTGAAAGCCATTGCCACAGACGGGTATAAGACAGAGAGCTTCATAATGACTGAAACCTATACGATTGTCCTGCCGCCGGTTCAAGCGGAATGGACCATTACCAGTAACAGTCAGGGTGCAAGTAGGAACCGTACAATTACCGACTCCGCTACATGGGTCACGGAGGTTTGGAACGTGAAGAACGCGACCACCTTTAAAGAATTTGAGCCGGCGAAACTGCTGGAGAGGGGATATACAGACTTTGAAATCTATTTCGGCTTTGACGCACAGGAAGATGACGATGGATGGGTCCACGCCGAATTCAAGAAAGGTAACAACGGTGCTGTATGGTGGGGCATGTATGATGGGCAGTATGATCTTCCTGGTGGGAAGAATCCGCCGTGGCAGCGCGTATCGGTTACATTTGAAAAACCGATTGGCGAATTTGATTCTTCAGGGAACTTTACCTTATTGTGGCGTGCCAGCGGAAGTCATTCTGACGACTGGAATCTTGGCTACACTGAGGTTAGAATCAAAGCCATAACAAAATAACGGGGACAGTCCTCAAGGGGACAAACTCACAGGGGACAGACCCCGCATTAAGTATGAAAGAGGCGCAGATATGCGCCTCTTTTTGTATAAAGAGAGGCCACGGGGACAGACCCCGAAACCCTCTCTGTGCCATAGTGGAAGTCACTCTTCCCTTAAGAGGGAGATCATCTTGCCCTTACAGGGACAATCGCCTTGACCTTACGAGGGCAAACACCATGTCCTTACGAGGGCAAACACCATGTCCTTACGAGGGCAAGCACCATGTCCTTACGAGGGTAAGCACCATGTCCTTACGAGGACAAGCACCATGTCCTTACGAGGGTAAGCACCATGTCCTTACGAGGGCAAGCACCATGTCCTAACCAGGGCAAGCACCATGTCCTTACGAGGGTAAGCACCATGTCCTCGTAAGGGCAAGCACCATGTCCTTACGAGGGTAAGCACCATGTCCTCGTAAGGGCAAGCACCATGTCCTTACGAGGGCAAACACCATGTCCTTACGAGGGTAAGCACCATGTCCTTACGAGGGTAAGCACCCTTTCCTTAAGAGGGAGATCACCATGTCCTTACGAGAGCAAACACCATGTCCTTACGAGGGTAAGCACCTTGACCCTACAGGGACAATCACCTTGTCCTAACGGACAGACCCAAAGCCAAACAGGGATAGACCTCACCGTACTCTAAACCATAAAAAATCTTATCCTTTATGACAGAGACCCTCTGCACTACCATGCAGAGACCTTCTGCACTACCATGCAGAGACCCTCTGCACTCTCATGCAGAGACCCTCTGCACTCTCATGCAGAGACCTTCTGCACTACCATGCAGAGACCTTCTGCACTACCATGCAGAGACCTTCTGCACTCTCATGCAGAGACCTTCTGCACTACCATACAGAAGCTCTCTGTCAAACGGGGACAGACCTCTAATCTAAACAGGGACAGACCTCGAACTAAACGGGGACAGACCTCAAGCTAAACAGGGACAGACCTCTAAGTTAAACAGGGACAGACCTCTAAGTTAAATAGGGACAGACCTCAAGCTAAACAGGGACAGACCTCGAACTAAACAGGGACAGACCTCTAATCTAAACAGGGACAGACCTCTAACTCAACGGGGACAGACCTCTAACCTAAACGGGGACAGACCTCTAAACTCAACGGGGACAGACCTCTAACTAAACGGGGACAGACCTCTAACCTAAACGGGTACAGACCTCTAACCTAAACGGGGACAGACCTCTAACCTAAACGGGGACAGACCTCAAACTAAACGGGGACAGACCTCTGAACTAAAACGGGGACAGACCTCTGAACTAAAACGGGGACAGACCTCTGAACTAAAACGGGGACAGACCTCAAACTAAACGGGGACAGACCTCTAAACTAAACGGGGACAGACCTCGAACTAAACGGGGACAGACCTCGAACTAAACGGGGACAGACCTCTAAACTAAACGGGGACAGACCCCGAACTAAACAGGGACAGACCTCTAAGCTAAACGGGGACAGACCTCAAACTAAACAGGGACAGACCTCTGAACTAAACGGGGACAGACCCCGCATGAAGGATGAAGAGGCGCAACTGCACCGCTTAAAGCACTAAGAAACCTTCAATTTCCGTTATTATTATCTAAAGGGGAACGTGCATGACGACGGTTCCTCCACAGGCAGTGGGTTTTCTTTTTTCTATAAACTGGTTGCGGTCGTACTGCACGCATTATCCAAAATAGTCTCTTTCGGTGAAACGCTTTTTGTAATTTGATCGGCCGCAGACCTGACCGCGTCAGTAACATAATCGTAGGTCATAAAAAACTGTATTCCCTTTTCCGCAAGCATTGCCCGGGGAGCTTCTCCTATGCGGACGGCAATTACTCCCGCACAGTCTTCCAGCAAGGATAAAATGATTTCCATTGTTTCCCGGCGGTCCCTGCAGCCTTCCGGCCCAAAACAATACTGGGGTATTTCCCGCCGTTCAAAAAGATGTACCCGGCCGTCTTCGTAATCAAAAATGTAAAAAACCATCGTATGGCCAAAATGCTGATCGACAAGATAACCGTTTTTTGACGCCGCCGCAAAACGCAGCCGCCCGGGAACCTGCGTCGTGGCTCCTTCCGCGTTCTGGGGCAGCCTGCCGTTCAACGAAAGCGAAGCGTCATTATCCAGGGTTCCCACAGCGTCGGCGCGGCACTGCCTGCAATGATACATCTGCGGCAGTATGGATTCACACTGTGTGCGCACCCGCGTAATATCGGCATTGCTCACCAGCGGCAGATGTTCAAAAACGCTGCCTTTGACCGGAATAAGCTGCATTATATTAGAAATATCTGCGCCCAGTCTGTCCGCTTCCTTTACAACTTCAGGGATATGAGTTTCGTTTAATCCCATAAGCATTACAATATTCACCTTGCAGACCATACCCAGTTCCCCAAGACGCCTTATGCCTTCAAGCTGATTTTCCAGAAGCAGTTGAGCCGCCTCGAGCCCGCGGTAGGTTTTTCCGTCAAAAATTACATGCCGGTACATACGGCTGCCTATACGGGGATCCACAGCGTTTAAGGTTACCGTTACATGGGAGATACCGAGCGCTTCAAGTTCGTCCGCGTACCGCGGAAGGGCAAGCCCGTTGGTCGAGATGCAGAACGTGACAGCGGAATCAGCTTCGCGTATCAAGCTGAGGGTTTCCTTAAGCAGCTCGAAATTCGCCAGAGCGTCTCCGGGCCCGGCAATGCCCGCGACATTGGGCTTTCCGAATCGTTCTTTTACCAGGACATACCGTTCCAGTGCTTCGCGGGGCGATAAAACCTTCGCGGTAACGCCGGGACGGCTTTCATTGGGACAGTCGAATTTACGTACACAGTAGTTACACTGGATGTTACAGGCCGGAGCAACGGGTAAATGAATACGGGTATACCCGCCGCCGCACCCTGAAAAACAGGGGTGGCTTACCGACTTGAGGAGGTTTGCTGCTTTCTTTCCCTGGTTATCAATACCCACACAGGCTCCTAAATAGCCGCGCCCAGTGAAGTAATCTTTCCCTGTTCCATAGCCAGCAGATGATCGCCCCACTTGCTGGCCCATTCCTGAAGGGCTGAAACCTCCAGCGGGGCAGGGGTTTTCGATTCGGTATGCGCGGCGATTTTTACCGCCAGCGAACGGTACACATTCGCTTGTGCTGATTCCGGCGCTGCTTCAATTGTTGTTTTACCCTGCAGTTCGCTTTGGGTAACAGTAATTGAACGGGGAATATATTCTATAACCCTGGTTTGGGTTTTTTCCACAAAGTCATCGATAATCTCTTTGGAATAAGGCGTCCCCATGGAATTGGCAATAACGCCGCCAAGAAGGGCACCGCCTGAAGCGGAATACTTGCTTATCCCCTTAAAAAGATTATTCGAGGCATATATCGACATAAAATCCGATGAAGAAACAGTAAACACATGCTTGGCTATCCCTTCCCGTATGGGAATGGCAAAACCGCCGCAGACAACGTCACCCAAAACATCGTAGATCACCACGTCCAATTCCAATTCTTCAAAAATCTTTTGTTGCTTGAAAAGTTCAACCGCCGTTATAATACCCCTGCCGGCGCAGCCTACTCCCGGAGCCGGACCGCCCGCCTCGACGCAGTAAATGCCGTTAAACCCCTGGAAAATCACCTCGTGAGCCTTTACAATGGTTTTTTCCCTCAGGGTGTCCAGAACCGTTGGGATATATTTTCCGTCCCGCAATGTGTTGGTCGAATCGCTTTTCGGATCACAGCCAAACTGCATAACCTTTAAACCCAATTCGGAAAGTGCAGCGCTGAGATTGGAAGTTGTTGTTGATTTTCCAATACCGCCTTTTCCGTAGATTGCGATCTGCTTTATTATCTTTGCCAAGTTTTTCTCCTTCTGATATTTACAAATAGTTCTATATTACAGTAAATAGGTATGAATTTAATATTATACATTGCATTTGTCAAGTAGAAAATAAAAGTTTAGTGAAAAATATTGTAACCATTCACTATGTTATCCATAAATATGTCGCCCGATTTCTTTCTCGTTCCGTAGCAAAAAATTGCAGACCACCTTCTACACTCCAAATTACTCACTATTTCCGCTTTTGAATACATTCAGGCCCATTTTAGACAGCTTTTTTTTACAACCTTTGCCGTCTAAAAATCTCTTGTTTTTTACTCCTCCTCAGCAGTGCGATCCGTCAAGGGAAGTACCAAATAATCAAAATCCCGGCACATCAATTCTTCAGGGGAAAAATACCCACCGATACGGCAGTCTTGAGAATACCGACCATATTGCACTCACTTCCTGAATTTCCGGCGAATCGAGTGAAAAGGATATCGACTGTTTTCATACGTACCCCAAGGCAGAACGCTACCTCTTTATACTCTTTTTCCCTTACAGCATAACGGCACACCACAACCTCCTGAATCGGTCAGACGAGACGGAATCACCGACAGCCGATTATACTCTCTTGTCACGTCAAAAGTTCTTTCAGACATACCCTTTTTGTCAAAGGGTATACCTTTTGAGGTAAAGGGTATACCCTTTTTTAAGTATATAGTCATTTTTAAGAAAACTACGATATATGGCTTTAGCACGATGTTCATCTATTAGTACTTCATTATCCTGAGCATCGTGAGTATCTGATTATTCAACTACTGCTGGACAAGCCCAGAGGTAGTTGCATGTCTTGTTCCATTTCAGGGCTTATGCCCATCATCATATTATAGTGGCTTGAATGTCCCATCTTTTGAAAAATGAGCTTGAACACACGGATATAATTGTCTATCGCGGTACTTTCATACTGCATGACAAAATCATCCGTTATGGCATGCGCTCCCTCATTGATACCGGAGATTAGTGATTTACAGAGCAGCTTATCAGCCCCATCAAACTCATGTATGCATTTCTCATAATCAAAGCAACCGATAACATTGAAATAATACTCTAATATATGACGAAGCGTATTAAATATGCTAACCCGCTGTGTACACTTCGTGTCCTTTAATTCAGCCCATAAAAGTTCATAAGAAGTCTGAATCGGATTCTTGTTCTTATAATCAATAATCCGCGAAATATTGTTGTATTTCTTAACAACCCAAAATGCAACTTCGGTGCTTCTCAAATACTTAGCATGTGCTAAGCATGAAACTTCTTTATGAAAATACACGTTATGAGTGAAGACAAAGACTTGTTGAATTCCCTCACGGTTATTTCTACAGTCGTCAATTATCTGTTTTGTAAGCGTGCTTACAATAAACAAGACATTACTATCCAAACTGGATGTTGGGTCGTCAAAAACAACTACTTTTGATCGTGCAATACCCGTTTTAGCTTGACTGCCGTATACAAGACAGTAGAAGTATAAAAAAGAAATAAAGTTGTACTCACCTTCGCTCAGTGTCTTGTCAACACATGTACAATCGGCACGGATTATCCTGTATGTTCCTGGTTCACTCTGGTTTTCAGTAATACTAAATCCCTCAAAGCCGAAACGGCTTAGGATTGCATTGATAGCATCGGCAGTTGGCTTTACGCTGGTTAGGGTAGCTTCTTTTTCAGAGATAAGGCAATCGTACTTTCGTTGTTGTTCAGTCTGGCTCTCAATGTTGTCATCAAGTTCTTTGATTCTATTTTGATTGCTCTGTGTGTATTGGCTGTAAGAATCAATCGCTATTCTCAATGCAGAAACGACTAATCCCCATACATTCTTGATACATTCTTGCTGTTTTGTCTTTTGATGTTTTGCAAAGTCATTGCTTTCTTCAATATCCTTATTGAAAGACACAAGTACCGCATTTATACGTTCAAGTATGGGACACAGGGAAGCAAGATTAACTTCTATTGAAGGAGCGTATATCTTGCGTTCGATTTCTTTAACGTTTTTGTCAATCATCAAAACAAGTGCATCAAACTCTGCCTTGAATAGTGAATAGTCCAATATGGGAAAAGGGTTGCGAGTATACGCTTGAAGTTGTGAAATAATTTTTTTTGACTTATCTGAATAGCACGCAAGGAACGTTTTTATGTGCGTTAAATCCCGTTTATAGGAATCGTCAAAATAATTCTTTATGTCCTCACGGGTATTAGGCGGAATATCTTGTTGGCAAAATGGGCATTTTCCCTCAGTTTTGTCGGTATAGGGGATGCCTTGTTTTATCCAGTCGCTATTATTTAGATATTTAATAAATGTGCCGATAGGTGCGTCCGCACTTCCCATAATTTTCTGAGCGAGTAGGTCACACTGTTCCCATTGTTCAATGTGGGAACTATCAATGAGCGCATAGACGGGATAAATTGGGCGAGCTTTGCCAAAGGCCATAGCATAGTGCCTTTTTAGTTCGTCTATACTTGTACTTGGGAGGGGCGGAATAACATTTTGTGCTTCGGATATACATCTTGCCCGAAATTTCTTTCTTGAGTTATTCAAGCCGGAAAAGGCTTCACTGAACATGTGACCATATTTTGATTTGATGTTCCAACAAATGTCATCAAGATTCGAGTCCCGTCGTTGCTGTTCTTGAATTAACTGCTCCTTTGACCTATTAAAACCCTCTATCAGTTTCACGCATTCGTCGGCTTTTATTCTTTGTTCGGCAATAAATTCTTGCGCTTCTTTACTATCCTTCCCAAGAGTAAATATTCCGCCAATTTTAGCGGTTTCTCCAAAGTTCGTACGAACAAAGTCCCGATTATACACAAGTGTTTGTAATGGACGCGGGCTTGACCACAAAATCTGCGCTCCATGTTCAGGACGTTCAGCTATAATGTTTGAAATTGTTGTCTTTCCACTGCCGTTACTTCCATAACAGAGGTTGATTTTTAACGGTCTCATATACGTTGGTTCTGTAAAAGTAGCGATACCGTTCAGACTCAGTTCTCTTATCATAAGGTTTTGATCTCCGCTTCAGCTTCCGCAGCTCCACCTGCCGGTTAAACTGCTTTTCGGTCTTTACGTTCTTCTCCAGTATAGCGATATCCCGTGCCAGTCTTGAGGCGCTTTCGTCCTAGATCACTGCCTCGCCTATACCTTCGTCTGGGCTGCCTGCACGCCGCTTTCCACTAATCTGGCGGATAAAACTTCGTTATAATGCATAATACTAAGCCCTTCAAGATGGAGCGTCAAGAATTATTGGCTTCATAAGGGATAACGAGAAGCAGATATCAGCAAGGCTGGCAGAACGTCGCTAACAGCCGGAACGTTAGGCGTACTTTTTTTAACCGCATGTGTCGCTGCACCGCGCCGTTCATGGCGCGGGAAGTGCACTGTTTTTATTTTTTTTAACTATTGAGTCGAGAATTATGTGTATATTCAATCCCTTAATACTACGTAATCTCTTGCCGTATGTTGAGATTATAAGCTATAGTGCCTTAATAATTATCTTCAAGAGGCTTGTATGAATTCTAAATTTTTTAGCACCAAAGAGATTGCCCCGCATACCACCGCTATAATCGGCTTGGGTAATGAGTTGTGTTATCTTGTGGAAGGGAAGACAAAGGCGCTTCTTATCGACACCCTTATAGGAGTAGGAAACTTGCGCTCTTTTTGCCGTGAATTAACGGACCTGCCTATTAACCTTGTGAATACTCACGGTCATGTGGATCATACGGGCGGCAATTTTGACTTTGACGAATGTTATATTCACCCACACGACATTCCGCTGATATACGAACCGGAATCGCTACGGATAGGCTATGTTAAAAACGCAATAAAGAAATCCGGCAAGGATATTGTCATTCTGGAAAGCGATTTTACCGTCGCTGTGCCGATGAAAACCCTTCCTGTGTACGACGGCTTTGTTTTTGATTTAGGGGAACGGACTATCGAAGTTATAGCCGTTCCTGGACATACTGCGGGAACAATCGTCTTGCTGGACCGCGGCACCCGCATTGTTTTTTCCGGGGATGCCTGTAATGTCAATACGCTCCTGTTTCTTCCCCATGCAACTTCAATAGAAACGTATAGTGAAAGCCTGATACATTTAAAAAAATTCCAGCCCTTTTTTGATTATATGTGGGGCGGCCATAGTTTGCGGGCGGTTCCCAAAAGTATTATCGATGAGGCTCTTGAATTATGCGGTGACATTATCGCCGGAACCGATGACGCCGTGGAGAGCGAATACTTAGGGCGTCCCTGTTTGTACGGCAAAAAGAAAGACGCCGACTTTAGGCGGTTAGACGGAAAAATGGCAAATATTGCCTACAGTAAGGACAAAATCCATAAAAGGCTATCTGACGAGGGAAAACCTCAGTGAAATTTTGCTTAAGACTCAGTGTGTTTTGATATAAACCTCAGTGCATTTTTTCTAAAAACACCGCATTCTTATTAAAGTATGCGGTAATATTATCGCCGGAACTATGATGCTGTATAAAACGAATACCTAGAATGTCCCTGCTTTTATACGGCAAAAAAAAGAGCTGACTTTAGGCAACTAAACAAAGAAATGGCAAATACTGCCTCCGGCAAGGACAAAATCCATAACGGCTATCTAACGAAGAAAAACTTCAGTGTATTTCAATCTAAACCTCAGTGATATTCTAATAAAACCTCAGTTTAAAAGAGAAAACTATATGGAAATGGAATTATTGGAAGATGAATGGACAATGGGGGAAGATAAAGTAACGGTACATTTTTACCGAAGGCCGTTGAATAAAATGTTGCAGCCATTAATTGACAATGAGTTTTTGATAGAAAATATAATGGAACCAAAACCTACAAAAGCATTTAAAGAAAAAGCACCTGAATCGTATGAAAGATTATTAAAACAGCCTAATTTTTTATTTATAAAAGCAAGGAAAATAGATTATAAAAAATAATATATAAAAAGGCCGTATTCATTTGATTTTCCACCTGCAACATAATCAAAGGTCTGTGATATATTAAAAGAAGGCGGCTAAATTTACATAAAACTTGCAGTCATTTTTTGCCAACTCCATGATTTTTTGAGGAACCGATTATGACAAAGCATAAGAAATTTCTATTAGGTTGGAGCGACCCGTGTATTCAGTCACTTATGCGGACGCTCGAAACACAAAGTAAGGACATTATTATAACGTGGTGTACGAGGTATGCTGGTGAGTTCGTTTTACCGATTTACGAGGCGGCATATCCATTGGACGGAAGAATACGTGCCGCGCTTGATGCCGCCCGCAAGTATAGTGCCGGGAACATCAAGCAGTCTGCAGCTAAGAAAATTGCTTATTGCAATTGCCGAGACGCTGCTCGCGAGTCGGAAAACCATCTTGCCGCACAAGCAGCGGCAAGAGCTTGCGGTCAGGCAGCGTTAACTGTGCACACGCCACTGCACTCAATCGGCATGGTTTTTTATGCAATGGCGGCTATCGCCTACTCCCGTGCCGGCATAGCCGAAAGCAAAGAAGTTTACGACAGAATCGCGGAGGAAGAATGCGCGAAAGCAGAAGCCTCCTTATACGCTGTTTTAGTGCAGAATGAACCTAATCCAGCTAAACTCAACTGGTGGAAAAACAGCATATTCGGACAGAGAAAATAACACCCCACTTGCCGTTTTTGTGGTGGCTTTCGTAGCTTGTTTAGAACAGCAGCGCATAACAGGTCAGTAGCTTCGCCATCTAACAGCGGACTCGGCTTCGTAAAACCGCTCAGCGCTCTGTACTTTTAAATGGTAGTATTATTATTTGGAGGAAAAAAAATGGGAAATATTGTGGAAGCATTCAGAAAAATGATACGAGAAAAGGCTGAATTCAAAGCCTATCGTGCATTAATTGAAACATTACCCGATGATTATCAATTTGTATGTAAAGAAATAGAAAAATATATGTTCAACATAATGATTGATGAATCCGTGATGCCGGTTTTAATGAATACAGTAGAATCATTTGCGATTGCCGCACCAGATGGACGTTCCATACTATCCATTACCGGAGAAGATGTTGGTTTATTTTGCGATAATCTTATAAAGAAGTTTCACGTCAAAACATGGGCAGGGAAACAAAAGGAAGAATTGAATAGAAATATACATAGAAGATTCGGAATAAAAACAAATGAAGAATATATAAGTATTTCAACTACCCCTGGGACAAGCCCAGTGGATTGTACCTAGCTACACGGCTGAACGATGGTTTTCGCTTCTCCAATTGACGGGCAAGCCTGTCCCGATTGCTTAGACCGGCATACTTATCACGGATATTCTTCTTTGCAGCATGTACATCTGCATGATCCGTGTGTCCACAATGCACACAGATATACCGAGACTTATTACGGGAGCTTTTGTCAATGGTTCCACACCTATTACATTGCTGGGATGTGTAATGCAGGTTTATATTCACCACATGAATGGCGTGCAGTTCGTTCACATTTGTATTTCAATTGTTGTTCAAATTGTGCACATGACCAGTTTGAAAGCCATGAGTTGAACTTTTTTCCTTTGTTTTTCTGTGTTCTGATTCCCTTAAATCCTCAAGGACATACGTTTGTACATCGGTATTCGCAGCGTTTGTTATGCAAGGTTGAAGTCTGTCATATACCGCTTTTCCCTTTTTTCATTATCAGCTATCCGTTTGAGTTTCCGCTTTGCTGACGGGTGCAGCTGTACCTTCGACCGATTATATGCATACCTGCGCTTCACTGTCTTACATTTCTTTGATGAGAACTTTGTTCCGTCTGAGAAGGTTAGTATATAAGCCGCTATCTATTCCAATAATTGCTTTACCTGAGTGATTCTGTTGAGATCGAACCCGATACTGCACACACCGGTAAAACATCTTCCGTTTGGTATGGTTATTTTAATTGTCCCGCTTGAACATCATTGGTGTGAAGTATGTGATACCGGTAAACCACTGGGGAATGTCATGTAAGACTCGTATTCTTCCCCCGACAGACGAGAAGGTTGTCAGGTTTCCCCGCCTTGAGAGACAGAGCTTATTCAATGAGAGCTGTTGTGCTTTTTTGGTTCCCCGATACTTCCATTGCTGGGTTGTATGATTGGAATTCCACGACTTCACGCAAGCGAGGGCTTGTTGTGCCGTAGCCTGTAATAATGCTGTGGGAAGATCTAGACAGAGCGTTTTGGCAGGAACATAACCGAACTTGTGGAGATACTTATAGGAAGTTGAGTGGTGTTCGTTTGCAAGCTGCACAAACAGTGCAAACACTTGTGCTGCTTGCTTCATCGTGTCGAGAACGAAGGTTTTCTGTTCTTCAGTGAGCGGGAGTAGTGCTTTTATTGTTCTCACGTGAAAGGCAACTTCCATAGGAATATGCTACCACATCATGAAACTCTTTACAAGGAATTGCATCC
>JAISSB010000048.1 GCA_031273325.1 Treponema sp.
TATACCGAGCAAGAACTGATCGATAAAATCTTGCAGATCGGGGCAGGGTTGACCCGTTCCGACGTCGTCAGTGTGCTGGAAGCGATAAAACAGGTAATAGCCGATATCCTCGCCGATGGGGGTACAGTGCATTGTGATCTGTTTAACATCTCCTTCAGTATTCAGGGGGTATTCCACTCACCCGATGAAACGTTTGATCCTGCCAAGCACAAGATCAAGATCAACTTCCACATCGGTTCCGGCCTTAGAAAGGCTGTCTCTGACGTCAAAGTTAAGAAAGTAGCTGCCGTATTAAGCGGCACGATCATCACTAGCGTCACAGACATCAAAACCGGCAGTGTGAACGGCACATTGACCCCCGGTCGTGACCTCAAAATAGCCGGAGTGAAAATCAAGATAGTGGGGGACAACCCCGACGTTGGGCTGTACTTTGTTCCCGCAAGCGGAACTCCCGTGAAAGCCGACCCCAGCGACTTTGTAATCAACAACCCCAGTGAATTGATCGTTTTAATTCCCGCCTTGACCCCCGGCGTATGGCACGTACGCATCGTTACCCAATATTCCAGCAGCAAAATCATCAAGACCCCCCGCACTGTCACCTTCGATAAAGAGCTCACCGTTACTGCACCTTAACCCAAATCATTGATCCCTCGTAAGGGTTACCGCTCCTTAGGCGGGAGATCATCTCTCACCTATAGGGAAGATCGTCTCTCACCTACGCGGGAGATCGTCTCTCACCTATAAGGGACAGACCTCTGAACTAAACGGGGACAGACCCCAAACTAAACGGGGACAGACCTCGAACTAAAACGGGGACAGACCCCAGACTAAATGGGCAGACCTCAAGCTAAAACAGGAACAGACCTCTAAGCTAAACGGGGACAGACCTCAAGCTAAAACGGGCAGACCTCTGAGCTAAACAGGGACAGACCCCAAGCAAACAGGGACAGACCCAGACCTCCTGCAACAACCTTAACATGCATAGAGAACTGTGTTACACTGCCCGTTATGAAAACATTTGTTGATAAAGTCGCATTGAACAACGCAATCAGCACTGCTCAAGCAGATCATGATTCGGTTGTCAGTCAGGCTGTGAAAGATGCATATCAAAGTGCTATCAATGCAGCGAGGGCTGTGCTAAACGATGCACAAGCAACCCAAACCGCTGCTGATTCGGCGTTGTCTGTCTTGAACACAGCAACAGCGACCTTTACTGCTGCGAAGGAGTCTGGGTCAAAAACGATTATCACATTGAGCGGCACGATAACAGCTACATGTGGCGACAGCCTTGATGCGTTCGTCAACACGATAGTCGTATGCGCTGGAAATACCCCGCTGGGACAAAGATATCTGAGATCGGTCAATTCGAATACTACCGCGTGGTCTGTAGAAGTTCCGGCGGTAACCGAAGCGACAGAGCTGACCTTCAAAGTAACTATTCGCGACGGTAACAACTCGTACTACCAGGATATTGATGCTATTCCCGATCAACCAGTGATACTCACGCCCACCGATAAGGTCATACCAGATATTAACCTCACTGCTGCCGTCACCTTCGTTACATTGAGCGGAACGTTAGACGCCAGTATTAACGATGAAACTATCGACACCGTCGTGATAACTGCATCAACTGGTATATATGATATCGGTTCTATTGAATACAATTCAGTATCAACACCGAACTCAATGGAATGGGAATTATCCGTTCCCTCCTCTCCTACGGATCGGACAGTAAGGTTTGAAATCATGTTGAATACTGGATCTGGCAAGCACTATAGGGCTAATGTAGCAACAGTAACCGTACCGGCGGGACAAAACAAGAACGACATTGCATTGACCGCACGAGGGTTGACCGTGAGCGGAACATTCGGGACAGTGAGCCTTGATGGAAATCCACCTTCAATGATATATCTGGATGCTTACTATGTTGATGGGCTTACGTATGCTGGAGGTTGGAGCTGGAGTTTTACTAATAACGGTGCATATACCGACAATCTTGCGTGGTCTCTACCTATTCTCACTTCCGGAAGTTCAATAACCCTCTCGTATACGGTACAGATCAGAGACGAAAATAGCAGAGGACCTACCTATGTACTCCCAACTACAACAGACGTTTCTACGAGCAATGTTTCTGACATTCAGTTAGGAGATGCTATTAAGACAACCAAAACTGTAACTGGAACCATTGTCGGTCTCACCACAGCTAAAATAAATATACTTTCCAGATCGATGAACAGGTTTAGTGACCTTGCACTCTCAGACATACTTGCTTATAGCCGGATGTCTGATGGTAATACGGTTAGCTTTAAAATTGATGAAGCGATTGACAGTTTCTATCTTCTCATAACCGATAGTAGTGAAATGGTCTATAGAATTAGTGATCTCATAGATATTTCAGGACAGAACCGAAGTTTCAGTCTTAACTGGGCAACGATGACACCCGTTCAGACTAATTTTTAGTATGAGCAAAGCCCGGAAAGCCGGGTTTTGCTTTCTCAAGGGGGACAGACCTCATGGGGACAGTCCCCTGAATCATTAATAAAGAGGCGCATAGATTTGCGCCTCTTCTTGTGTAAAGAGAGCATTAGGACAAACCCACTGGGGACAGACCACGAAATCAAGAATCTCTGTGCTATAGTGGCAATCATCTTGCGCAAGCACCATGTCCTTAGGAGGGCAAGCACCTTACCTACGGGGACAGACTTTAGGGGGACAGACCTCGACCGCAAGACTCTCCATACTTATAGCACCGTCTTTCCGCGTTACGCCGGTTTAACCGGACTGTCAGGCGCTTCTTTCCTGCTTATACTCCAGTTCTGACCGGCGCTGTAATGGTCCCACATCCGGCTGTAACGGCCTCCGGCTTTCACGAGTGCGTTGTGGGTTCCCTCCTCGACGAGCCGCCCCTTGTCCAGCACGACGATCTTATCTGCACCGCGCACCGTTGACAGGCGGTGCGCGATAATCAGCACGGTCTTGTTCTTCATCAGTGTTTCAAAGGCTTTCTGTATGTTCCGCTCGTTCTCCGGATCAGCAAAGGCAGTCGCTTCGTCAAGTACGATAATCGGGGCATTCTTGAGTATCGCACGGGCAATGACGAGACGCTGCCGCTCACCGCCGGAAAGATGGACATTCTTCGTGCCGATCACCGTGTCGTAGCCATCGGGGAGTCTCATAATAAACTCGTGGCACTGTGCAGCTTGAGCCGCCTCGACCGCTGCCGCACGGCCTGCATGCCGATCCCCGATCAGGATATTGTCTGCCACCGTCTGTTTAAACAGGAATACGTCTTGAAAGACAAAACTCACAATCGACAGAAGGTATTCGCTTGACATATCCCGAATATCCACCCCGCCTATCCGGACTGCTCCGGCGCTCACCTCGTAAAAACGGGGGATAAGGTGGGCAAGCGTGGATTTACCGCTCCCCGACGGTCCTACAAGGGCGGTAATTGCTCCTTGCCGGGCGCTGAAACTTACGTCCTGCACCGCAGCAATTTCTTTTTGATCGTGATACGTGAAACTCACCCGGTCGAAACACACCGAGTATTCGCTCACCGTCTGCGGTGCGGCGGTTTCAAGAAGCGGCGGTGTGTTCAGTACCGTGTCCATCCGCTCAATGCCGTTCAGGATCATCCTGCCGTTTTGAGCAACATACAGAAGCTTAATAAACGGTGTTGCAAGGGACAGAGAGAACACAAGGTAAAAACACGAGGCAAGGGCAAAGGTGCCGTAATCGCTCACGCCGCCGGAAAGGACGATGATGACCGGAATAAGAAAGAGATACACATGGTTGATGATAAGGAGGAACACTTCCATATAAGTTTCAAATTCCATCGTGTAATTAAGGCAGAATGTCCCGTATGTTTTGATTGTCTGGTGAAATCTGCGGAAGCTGTAGATCGTTTGATTGAAAGCTTTGATAACCGGAATCCCCCGCACATATTCCACCGCAGCGTTGTTCATTTCCTCAAGGGAATCCTGATACTTGTTCAAGAATGTCTGGGCGTTTTTAGCTCCGAAGGCGGTCATTTGAAGGAGATAACTCAGAATAATAGGGATAAAGCTTGCAAGTCCCAACCGCCAATCAAAGAGAAACAGTACGGCAAGGGTGCATACCGGCATAGCGATTGAACCGACAAGGTCGGGGAGTTGGTGAGCGATGAAGCCTTCTAATTTCTCGATGTTATCGTCTACTATCTTCCGCAATTTTCCGGTGGAGTTTTCACTGTGGAAGCCCAGCGGCAAGGCGGCAACATGGCGGGTAAAGTCAAGCTTGAGCTGATAGATCGTGGTAAACGCTGCTATATGAGAACACATAAGAGCCACAAAGTTCAGCAGAATTGCTGTTGCTGCTCCCCCGCAGGCAAGCCATCCAAGCTTCGTCATAAACACTGGGTCAAGTCCGCTCAGGTCGGCACTGTGCGTGACCAATTCCCGGATAAGGGAGTATATAGCAATAAAAGGGCTGAACGAGATCGCTACACTGAACACAGACAGTGTGCAGGATGTGATCACGAGCAGCTTCTTCCGCAACGCAAGCTCCCAGAGCCGTGCCATACCGGTTTTACGAGGTTTATTTCCGGACGTGCCGACGTCCGGTGCGGTTATTGTATTCATTATGCCTCCTTTTGTGCGCGGGCGCTTACGCATATTCCGTTTTTGCCTTTAACCTGAATGACGATACCGGTGAAACCGGTGTCTGTGAGAATTCGGTGGAAGTCCCGCGCCGTATAAGTTTTTAAGTCGAGCGCCCGTATCCAGAATTGATAGGGTTGCTTTCCCTTTTCAGGGATATTTATTTCGTTACAAATAAAAAAAAGCCCGTCCGGTTTTAATACGCGCCGGACTTCCCGGACATCGTGAGCAAAATCAGGCCAGAAATAGACAGTCTCAAAAGCAGTAACCAGATCAAACGTGCCGTCTTGCCATGGGTTGCGCGACACAGTCCCCAGCCTGATGTCAGCCCTTCCGGTAAGAACGGCTTTCCGGTTAAGGCTTTTGCTTTTTTCCACACTCGCCTTTGCGTAATCGAGTCCGCAGACCGTCCCGGTGTAGGCTCTCTTCAGCATACGGCTGATGTTTTTTCCCCCGCCGCACCCGATATCCAAAATGCTGTCCCCCGGTTTTATTTCAAGTTGTTTGAGTCCCCACTTCGATAAGGCGCTATGCCCGATATTCATAGAAGTAAGCATGAGCCACCCGCCTAATCCTTCAGGTTTGCGTAAATTGGAAAGAAAATTATTCATCCGTCAGCCTCCAGTTAAAATGGATTGTTTTTTTATTAAGGCACCAATGTTCCGCCAAAGACAACGGAGGGTGTTGAAATATTCTACGAACTTTTTTACGGCAGCATTAAATCCCATGGTAATTCCCGAATTACTTCCTTTAATGATGCCGCAAGCTGAGCAATAGTTGTGCCTTTTAGCATTACTGTTGCCATCCATGATGGATTCGCTTCAAGAGCGTCAAAGCCGTCAGCCCCGTAGCGGAAATGGAAATGTTCCGCCGTATTGCCGGTGCTGTCCCGTTCAGGAAGATAGGCAGCCAAATATTTATACCGGCCGCTTTGATTCCCTTCAAACCTGTGCCATCCCTCGGACTCGCCTTTGTAGGTATACGTTATGTGGGTAGCCGTACCTTGCAAGTCAGTTTCGGTATACACGGTGAAGGTATCGCCTTCAATCTTGCAGGATTTGAAATCTGTCCGCAGCATAGGAGCAAACACCTGCTTTAATCCGTCAGCCGTGATTGTTTTGGAATGGACATATTGAATATATGCCGCACCCTCCACAAAAGTTTTGTTTAACCCCGGATCGTCCAATACATTGGTCATAGCGTTCCACGTTCCGGCCCATTGAGCCAGTTCGGTTTTCCCGCCGCTTCTGTTGCTGACACACCCGGTAAGCGCCGTTGCGAATATCAGCCCTGTACTGAATATCGCCGTTAAAAATCTCTTCCTCTTCATAATATCCTCCTGTAAGTAAAAATTATTCCCTGTTATATATGGATTACTCTTTTTAAAAGAGTTCGCATACATTCCCGGCACAAGTCATACTGTCTGAAACATTGTTTCGCCTTCTTCACATCGTTGTATACCTTCCATACACCGCAAAGTTTGTAGTTGTATCCCTTGTACTTAATAAAATCGCGCACATCGTCCAGCGGATAACCCAGAAAAAGCCCAACCTCGTGCGGAAACTGTCCGCTTCCAAACCGTGCTTTCAGATGAGCGAGAAAACTCGGCAACGAATATCGGATGGGATAGCCCATTTCGATGAGTGCCGAGCGGATTGGATTGTTCAAAACAGTTTCTTCAAGCAACGCAGTATTGAAAACAAGCAAGAGCGCTCTCCCGTTATGCTCCCGAATTACCAACGAAGCTATATACGACGGTAGTAAGCAGAGCAGCAAAGAGCGATCGTGCATGTTAAACAGACAGGCGGGCTTACAGCCCAACAAAACTGGACTGCAATACCGTATGAGCGCCTCTTCAGCTTCGCCTGTACTACTACGGTTTTTAACGTGCAAGCCGTTTACCCAAGTCATAGCATTGTGTAAGCGCATCGTCATTCGGTTCAAGTTGGGCAATAAGTCCTTCACCGTCAACGGTTGCGTCCAAACCCTTCATGCGCTCTACCCAATCCCGCATCCACTGCCCGTCGCCCCAATCGTAAGACCCAAAGAGTCCCAAAGGCTTGCCTCCCACTTCTGCCTTGGAAAGCCCGTTTATAAACGGTTCCATCTCGCTTTCTTCCAATATCTCGGCACCCATAGCCGGACAACCGAAAGCCAACGCATCCGCCGCTTTTACCGTGTCAGCCGTTACTTCTCCGACTGATTTAAGGGTCACGTCCGCTCCGCCTTCACTGGCGCCTTTGGCAACCCTCTCTGCCATAATCTTGGTGTTTCCTGAACCGCTCCAGTAGACAATCAATACCTTCTTCATGTATTCTTCTCCTGCAATATTATGTTAGAAAATACTAACAGATAAATCATAAACGGGAAGCAACGGGTATGTCAAGTGTTCTTGTTAGAATAGAGTAACTTAAATATTCACTATCCACAGTCGACGGTTGCCCTTTTATGCATCATAAGAGAGGCTAACTACTGTAGAGCAACGGTATGGGCATAAGGTGTTGGTATTACATCTTTTCTGGAGCATAACGTTTTGGTATACGCGGTTTTTTCTTTTATGAGTTATTATTGGATGGACACATTATTACTTTTTTATTAATATATTTTAGATATAATTCTTCTCATGATTTTATATTTTTTGCTTTTTGTTCCTTTGTAATATTCCTATTTTGTATGACAATATAATAATCAATAAAATCATTCAAAAATTCTATAACATGACATGATATCAATACAGTCAGTTTTTTACTTTTATAATACTGTAATAAATTTTTTATCTTGATATTTGAAATAATATCAAGACCATCATTCAGCTCGTCCCAGATTATGGTATTAATTCCACCTATCAGACTAATAATTATCTGTATCTTTTTTTTCATGCCCGTAGAACAATCGCAAAAATTTTTCTTTAAATAATCCGTAACCTCAAAATAATGAGAAAATAATTACTATACTGCCAATTGTCACAGCAAAGGAAAGTTTTATAATACAAATATCCGTTTGAGTAGTATTCTTAACTAAAATCGTGACAAATTCATATATAGTAACACACTATCGTATTTTATACAATTGGTCAATACTGTTTTTGTTTTATGGGAATTACACATCATGATGATGCTGCGGTATTACTCAGAAGAGTCTTGTAAAAACAAAAAATATGTGCTCGAATGCGAGTGAACCGTCGACTGTAACTATTTTCTACTAAATCCGGTTTTTTGCATTTGTTTTGAATAGGGTAGAAGCTACCCTATCTTTATAGATTGTACTGTTATTGTTTTTTATTTTTTAAGAGATATATATTCTTTAATATATTCAGTAATTTTTTCCTCATATTGAGGACAATGGTAACCTAAAGCGTTTGAGACAAAAATAGTCATTTCATGAAATATAGTGCAACATAAAATCAAAGAATTCCATGTCTCATCTATTGAGTCATTTCGAAACGTTTTAGTAATACTTGCCCATAAATCTTTAGATACATATTTATTCAGATATTTATAGGCTTTTCCAATATTTAATGAGAATGCATTATCAATTCCTATCTTCCATGAAATCATGGTAAGCATTTGTTCTCTCATTAAATCTAAATGTTTTATAGCATATAATAATTCATCTCTATATAACCCCTTGATTGTATATATTAAAAGTAACCAGAATTCATTGCAGCAATCGTCAATAAATTCAGGACTTGGTTTTTTTACACGGAAATCAATATCTGAGGGATTATTTAATACCGGACATATTTTATCTTTATCTATCAATATTTTTGTTAAAGAATCAGATTCATTAAAATATTTTTCTAACTCATGCAACGGTATCAATTTAAGATCCATTTTATTTCCATCTTCAAAGAGTATGATATAACTGTACCAATTACCAAGTGTTGATGGAAACATTGCCATAGCTTCTGGTTTTTGCATAATAACACGTTTTCCAAATACGTCAAGCCAATTATCGTTATCTTTATAAGATTCTATATCTGTTACAATAAAAGAAATATCAAAATCCTGAAATTTATCTTTATATATATTTTCATTTAACCTTGATCCTTCAATTGTGACAACACGAATACGTTTATCATCTACCGCATACTTTAATATTATACTCAACATTTCTTGATCAGTTCTCATAAAACCCTCCTCTTTACTTCTTCATTTAAATGGTTTACCTGTTCATTGAGATACTCAAACAGTAATCATTTTTTAAATTTCAGCAAGTAAGTATTTAACATATCCAAATTAAAATGACCAATTACTATAAAATAATATCGATATTTCCTATGTAATACCCTATTTATAATAATAATAAATTTTTAAATATTAGTCAAACTAAGTTTAATGATTATTCCGTCTAATATTCCAGTTATATACTTTATTGTATTTTTTACACAATAAAATATACATAATTTTATTCTATGAAGACAAATGTACCACTTATATACGAGAATATCAGATAGTATTGAGAAAAAACTCTTGACTTTTAAAAAAAACAGCGTAGTATATACATATATCAATTAAAGGAGATAAAATAATGAAAAAGTTGTTTCTTGTATGGTGGTTTATTATGATAATTGGTACTTATGTATTTGCTGCTGGTTCTGCGGAAGGAGGCGGATCAAATCGAGGTACATTTTTGTCCCGCGGAGGATATATTATTCTTCCCGAAGACATTAAAATTGAAAATTATATTGCTCAGAATGATTATAATTATCCACTGCCTCATCAAGATAATTTAAATGTTATAACTGCGGCTGGACTTAAAGATGAAAATGCCTATATCCAAATAGGACTCAAAGGGAAAAAGACAATGTTTTCTGAACTTCCTCCTTTAAATATAACATTTTGCATAGACAGAAGCGGTTCAATGTCAGAAATAATGGTATGGGTAAAAGATTGTTTTTATATATTCATTGATCAACTTCGTGACGGTGATTTTATATCTTTGGTTGATATGAATACAAATGCTCAAGTATTAATACCGTCTACTCACATTAAAAGTCAAGCAGATAGAACAGTATTTAAAAGGACAGTCGATAAAATTATTGCAAATGGCGGAACAGATATTTATGCAGGAATGCTTGAAAGTTATAAAGAAAATGAAAAAAATTATAATCACGGTTATATAAATCGTGTTGTAATACTTACTGATGGAATGCATAATTTTGGAGAAAAGATTAATAAAGATATTTTAGATTTAGCCCGTACCTATAATAAAAAAGGTATAGATATTTCAACTATATTATTAGGTATTAATACTGCTACAGGATTAATGGTAGATGTTGCTATCGAGGGCGGCGGTAGTTCGCGTTTTATTTCGGATCATGATGAAATGGTAAAAATATTTCAAACAGAATTAGATCGTATGCTAGTACCTGCTGCTCGTGATTTAAAAATAACATTAATCTTACCGGATGGAGTATTATTTAAAGAAGCATGGGGATATAAGCATTACAAAGAAGAAAATACCATACATTATTATGTACCAACACTTCATAATGGTGATTATGAAACAATACTTGCAGAATTATCATATAATCCTCTCCGTTTAAATAATAATCTTTTAGGAAATTTATATCTTGAATATAAAGATTTAAATAACAATCAAAAAAATCTTGGTCCATACTCAATAGAAATAGAAAATAGCGTAGTTCCTGCTAATCAATTAATTAAAGATAGACGGGTTCGTGAAGCAGAGGGATTTTTAACGATTGCCCGCGGTCTTATTGATATTGCACATAAAACTATAAAAATTAATACGTTAGAAAGAGATTTACAGCAATACCGTAATCCATCGCCTCAAAGAGATGATATAATACAGCAGATTACTGTTGCATTAAGACAAAATATTCAAATAGGAAAAGATTTAACTCATTACTTAACAACTATTAGTGATAGCTTGGGCGGAAATAAATACGAAAAAGAATTGGAAATACTTCAAAATTATGATGCTACATTCAATGATGTATATGGTATGTATGAAAATAATAGTATACAGTAAAAAAATAAAAAAGACATACAACAAAAGGTATATTGAAATAAAATACGTTAATGTATAACAACTTGTTTTTATATACTCAGCCGCTGTAAGGCGGCTAAATCTTATATATACTGTTTCATATATAGTTAACTGAAACAGTATATGGGATTATCTCAATGGCTCTCTCTCTTGACAATGCGGGGAGCATGCACTACTATTTACAGAATATTTTGAATACTAGTACGGAGATACATAATGTGTAGTACATGGAACAAATATATTCCAAATAGTATTACCATATTTAGATTATTGCTTATTTTTCCATTTTTATTATCTATTCATGATATATTTGTTTATAATTGCTCAAATCTATTACCATTACTAATATTTTTTGTAATTATACTGTCTGATATAATTGACGGCCGATTAGCACGGAAGTGGAACTGCACCACAGTTATAGGATCACAATTAGATATTATCGCTGATTCAGCATATTCAATACTATCAATGATGATTTTTGTATATTTTAATGTTATACCGTTATGGTTTCCTATTATCATGTTAATAAAATTATGTGAATTTGTTATAACATCAACAATAGTAATACACAAAAAAAACATGACTGTAAGTATACTTTTTGACAGCATGGGAAAATGGGCAGCTCGTATCACAATGGTATTACCGGGAATATTTGTATTAAGATGTATAGTCATTAATTATATTTTGATAATGCAGATCGGCATGTATATTGTAACAGTTTTATTTGCATTTTCTCTTATTAAGAGAAGTATAGTATTGCATAAAATATTATACCATACATAGAGCATGTTGGGTATACTAAAAAAGATTATCCGCAGGTTATTCTTCTTAAAAAGCATAGCTCTCATACAATTTTTATTAATAAAGTAAAACAATGGTGTCTCACCGGCTATACTCGGCACTCTATAGAGCCAAAATGGTGTATGTACTCTTTGCTTATCATTGTTCAATAAGAATATATATGACTATTGACTCGTGTTGGAAGATGCTTTATAAAAATAGTATGGAAATTATGCTAAGATTAGAAGAAGAAAAAGATTACAGTATCGTTGAAACATTAACAAGAGAGGCCTTTTGGAATATATATGTTCCCGGATGTAGCGAACATGTAGTCATTCATAACTTAAGAAAAACAAAAGAATTTATTCCCGCATTAGATTTTGTTGCAATACAAGATAATAAAATTATTGGGAATATCGTGTATGTACAATCAAAAATAGTACATGGTGATAAAGAATACCCGGTATTAACATTCGGACCAATAAGTGTTTCAGCTCAATACCAAAAAATGGGCGTTGGAAGCGCTTTAATAAAGCATACGATAAAATTATCAAAAGAAATGGGATATAAAGCAATACTCATATACGGCGATCCAGCATATTATGAAAGATTTGGATTTAAAGTTTCAAAAGAATATAATATAACTGACAAAGAAGGCAAATATCCAGCAGCATTATTAGTGTTAGAATTATATCCCCATGCTTTAAAGGGAATAATAGGAATATATGATTACGGAAATATATATGAAGTCAATGAAGAGGAATTAGAAGAATATGAAAAAAAATTTATAAAGAAAGAAAAACAAATAACAAAAGAACAAGATAGATTTAAGGAATTATCACATAAATATTATGAATAGGAATATTACCATGAAGCTATTATTGATTATATGGTTGTTTTCCCTTTTGTTCTTGGGGTGTACGAAAGAAAATACTCCCAGTACGTTATCGGTTATTGGAATAGGTACTGTGCTGGCGCAACCGGATATGATTCAAATAACTATCTCCCTAAGTGAACTCGCGCACACAACCCGTCAGGCTCAAGAAGAAGTTAACAAAAAAGTTAAACAGATATTAAGTCTATTAAAAAAAGAAAATGTTGAAGAGAAAAGTATTAGCACCCCTTCTTTAAGGTTTAATCAAGAATATGAATGGAGAAATCAAAGAAAGCACTTAGTTGGGCAAAGAGTTGAACAAATAATAACTTTTTCGCTCTATGATATACAAAAAGATGCTGAAAAAACTCCCCGGATACTCGATAAGATAGCACAAATTGATAATATTACGTTAAATACTATCAATCTTAGTATTAAGGATAATAAAGATTTTTTTGTGCGGTCGCGAGAACTTGCCTATCAAAAGGCATTAGAAAAGGCAATGCAGTATGCAAAACTTTCGGGTCTTAAGATCATTAAAGCACTCGATATTTCTGAACGAGAAGTTCCGCATATTTCAGCAATAAGCAATAGCATGATGAACATGCAGCTTAATGTTCTTCGTGACGGTCTTACCGAAGAAACAGGATCGACCATATTACCAACCGGCGAGTTAGAAATCAGCAGTCACATCTCGGTAACCTTTCTCTTAAAATAAAAGCTATATACAATGTAGTATAGCCATGTACTGTGAGCGATGATTTAAAAACAAAAGTACATTGACGAGTATAGCGCGTATATTTTATATTAAATAATCAAAAACGATTCTTAAAGGAAAACGAGCTATGATTGTGTCACTGATTCATTGGAAAAATACTTATATTCCTGCACTTGAAACGTTGCTTGAACAGAAAATTTATGAGTGTCATGACAAACAAGAAGCACTTAAAGCATTTGCAGAAGCAGATATTGTCATTACGATTGGGGGCGGGGACGGAGAATATGCAATACCGCTTGACGAAGAACTTTTATCGGCCGCTAAAACGTTGCGTTTAGTACTCAGTTTAAGCGCAGGTATTGAAAAATTGCCGCTCCAAAGCTTAGTTAATAGGGGCATTAAAGTGTGTAATACGCGAGGGGCGCATGGCAGCTCCATTGCAGAATATGTACTTGGGGGAATGCTGGTACTGAGTCATCACTATCACACATTTATACGCCGTCAAGAACGGCGTGAATGGCGGTTAATGCTCCACGGTGAAGATATTGAAGGTAAAACATTGTGTGTAATCGGCGCAGGAAGTATTGGACAAACAATAGGAAGAAAAGCAAAAGCACTCGATATGCGGGTAATCGGCATAAAGCGGCACCCTGAACCTCTTTCTGGTTTTGATGACGTATTCGGTATAGACAAGCTCCATGCAGTACTGCGTGAATCAGATTATGTTGTGGTAGCAACCCCCTTAAATAAAGAAACGTACCATTTAATGGGGGCAGAAGAATTTAAAAACATGCGAAGCAGTGCAGTATTTATCAACATTTCCCGGGGAAACACCGTTGATGAATTAGCATTAGTGCAAGCTCTGGAACAAAAACAAATTGCAGGCGCTGTTTTAGATGTATTTCAAGTTGAACCATTACCAACAGACAGTCCGTTATGGAGCATGGAAAACGTTTTAATAACTCCGCACAGTGCAGGTCCGACAAGTAATACCGAAAGAAAAACTATTAAAATACTCTTCGATAATATTATTAACTACACTCACGGACAGGCATTAATAAACGAGATCACAGAACTATAAAGCAGCACAGGAGCCGTTTAAAATAAGATCACAGAACTATAAAGCAGCATAGGAGACGTTTAAAATAAGATCACAGCATTATAAAGCGGCACAAGAGACTGTATAACCGAAATCACAGAACTATAAAGCGGTACAAGAGACTCTTAAAATAAAATCATAGTATTATAAAGCGGTACAAAAGACTGTATAAACGAAATCACAGAACTATAAAACAGCACAAGAGACGTTTAAAATGAAATCATAGTATTATAAAGTGGCACAAAAGACTGTATAACCAAAATCACAGAACTATAAAATAGTACAAGAGCCTTTTAAGAATCTTGTAGCATGTGATTGACAAAATAATACAGCTATTGATACTACTGTACTACATGAATAGGAGGCGTTTATGGAATATGGTTTTATCGTGCAGTGGATTATTTTAGCTGTAATAATTATTCTATGCATGGTGATAACGATATGGTTATTAAAGAACTACCAAAAATCTTTACAACATTCTCTTTTAAAGAGATTGGACGAATACGATCAGTGGTTTGACAAAAATGAAAAGAAACTGAACGAATACAATCAGCGGTTTGATAAAAATGAATCGAATATACGCGATGAATTTTTTAAAAACAGAGAGGAAACAAGTAAAGCTGCCAAGGAATCACGAGCAGAACTCTCGTCGTCACTCACATCAGTAGAGGAAAAGTTAATGACGACGATAACGAATTTTACGGGATTGATAGAGAATAAAATGCAGAATATTCAAGGATTTCTTGATAGCGGATTAAAAGTTAATCGGGACGAATTAAATACATCGATTGCCACGTTTGAAAAACAAGTAACAAACAGCATAAACGGCTTTTCAGACATTTTAAATAAAGAATTAAAGGATGTGCAAAACCGAGTAAATAGTGCCACAAAAGAAAGCCGTGAAGAACTTGCTGCCTCTTTGAAATCTTTTGAAGAGAAATCATCGGCACGAATCGAGGCATTAACAAAAGATACAAAAGACGGCCTGGATAAAAACCGGGACACGGTGGAAAAAAAGTTGAGCGATATTCAACGGGAGAATGGGGAAAAATTAGAACAAATGCGCATCACTGTTGATGAAAAGTTACATGATACCCTTGAAAAACGCCTTAATGAATCATTTCAATTGGTAACGACCCATTTAGAATCCGTACAAAAAGGACTAGGAGAGATGCAAGCTCTTGCTTCAGGCGTTGGAGACCTGAAAAAAGTACTCAGTAATGTAAAGACACGCGGAAATCTTGGCGAAATACAACTCGGCGCAATACTTGAAGAGATTTTGTCGCATGAACAATTCGCAAAAAATGTGACGATAAAAGAACATTCTTCAGAACGGGTCGATTATGTTATAAAATTACCCAACAAAAATGATAAAAATGACGCATTATTTCTTCCCGTTGATTCAAAATTTCCCAACGAAAGTTACATGAAGGTGCTGGAATCCTATGAACAAGCAACGACACTCCCCAAGAATGAAATCGATAAAATAGCAAAAGCATTTGAAGACACGGTAAAAAAATGTGCAAAAGACATTCGGGATAAATATATCGATCCTCCTCGGACGACTGACTTTGCCTTTATGTTTGTTCCAACAGAAGGATTATTCGCAGAAATAGCACGAAGAACTGAACTTCTTGAACAGTTAAGGCGTGAATACAAGGTAACGGTCGTTGGACCGACAAATTTTGTAGCTGTATTACACAGTTTGCAGATGGGCTTTCAAACGTTAGCAATTGAAAAACGTTCCAGCGAGGTATGGAAAACCTTAAGTGTCGTGAAAACAAGTTTTCATAATTTTGGTGAAGCTTTAATAAATGCTCAAAAAAAACTTGAAGCAGCCACAAAAGAAATTAACAACGTTAAGACAAAGTCTCAAACGATAGAAAGAAAATTAAAATCGGTTGAAGAATTGCCTCTGTCTGAATCCGCTCCGTTAATAGCTGAGTCAGAGAGCAGATCGAGTGAGTTAGATTTGTATGAAGAAGAAACCTAACAGGGTATCCGGGTAAGCAGCTTGTTTAAATGCCGACTCCCATGCTTAAAAAATTTTCTCAACGATAAAAAAAATTTTTTAAAAAACACAATCAAACTATTCGTTCGATCTGTTAATAGTATAGAGGTGATAACAGTATGATCGTTTAATATATATGTGGTATACTTCTAAAGATTGGTGGTATACTCTTAAAGTCTAGGAGTATACTCCCAAAGATTAGGGGTATACTTTTAAAGTCTAGGAGTATACTCCCAAAGGTTTGGGGTATACTTTTAAAGTCTAGGAGTATACTCCTAAAGATTGGGGGTATACTTTTAAAAGTTGGTTGTATACTCCCAAGCATTGAGAGTATACTATAAAAACGAAGGAGGATAATAGTATGAGTAATAAGGATTATATCCCGCGGGGTGATGGTCAGTTTTTAGAATGGGCGAGAATTTTAATTGCCTATGTTCTTGCCCATTTAATCGAATTTAAGATTGATCAAGCTGCCTTGACCGCTATTCAAACGTTATTCGCTGCGTATGAATCTGCGTATGAGGCAGCAGAAAATCCTAATCGGGGAAAAGTCGATGTGTTGAATAAGAATGAAACACGGGATGCCTTAAAAACAGCATTGCGGGCTTTTAATAAAGGATTTTTGCTCTATAATCCCGCAGTAACTGATGCAGATAAGAAAAGTATGGATTTGCCGCTTCACGATAAGAAGCCGACTCCTCATCCGGCACCAGATACTCACCCTATCATTAGCACAGAAAGTAAAAATCCCTTTGAATTAATACTGCATATTCATGATTCTGAAAGTGAAAAGCGGGGAAAACCAGATTTTGCGAGCGGTGCGGTACTTTTTTATGTCGTCAGCGATACACCGATTAGCAATCCTGAAGATTTGCAAAAAACCGAACTGATAACGCGTATGTCCCATACGCTGAATTTTTCTCCTACCGATAGGGGAAAGACGGTCTATATGGCAGGGCGGTGGCAGAATGCTAAGGGGGATAAGGGCCCCTGGAGCGAAGTATACAGCGCCATTATTCCTTAGTATACACAAAAGAAAAAAACGTTTAAAAGGGCGTATCCTGTGCTTTATGCGGCACAGAATACGCTCTCCCCTGTCTCCGATACGGAGTATATGGTGCGTTAAACACACTATACATTATAAATATTCCCGCCGATAGTGACTATATATTGACAAAAAACAGCATGAGAGCTACTCTTTTTAATACAAAAGAGACACATACGAAGCTAGTAGTATGCGTGCTTTATGATCTTGCAGCAGTATCATACAGGATAGATTATGGATAAATTCCTTATGCTGAATGAACGGATATTCTTTCGCTCTCCGAATATTAATGTTTGTTTTAAAATACGATTTAATGGTACGTGTACGCACGATGATTTTAAAACAGCACTTGCACAGGTTGCAGAAAAACATGCGCTCTTGAAGTGTACGATTCAAAATGATAACGCAAATAATTATTGGTATATTCCGAATACCGGATCTATTAGTATTGAATTTCACAGCAAAGAAGAACAATTTTCTTGGGAACAATGGTATCAAGAAATGGATAATATTCCCTTTAATTTCTCTCAAGGACCTTTAATAAAGCTTTGTATACTATATACCGGTACTGCAATAGACATGATAATCTTTGGACATCATATTATCGGCGATGGAAAAGCATATATGCATGTGGCAAAAGATATTCTTGCGGTACTTGATGGCAGTTTTGACAGCACGCCGCAAACAGCACACATTAAAAATAATTTTTTTAACACGATAAAATTAAATTTTTTTGAAAAAATATATGCAAAAACGTTAAATAATCAATGGTTAGCGAGCCGTCACCGGTTTTCTGAGGAAGAATACCATGCTTTTTTTAACACCTACCGCGCTGCATTACCATCAAGTTTATATTATGCTTCATTAAATACCGAAGAATTTTCAACACTGTGTGCATGCAGCAAGTCCCATGGATTAACCGTCAATGAACTTTTATCTTCAGCGTTTTCGGGCGCATTATTAGCATTAAAAGAATATTATCCGAAGAATAAGATTCAATTGGGAATAGTGATTGATATCCGTAATGAGATCACGACTCCAATGCCCCATAGTATGGGAAATTTTGTAAGCGGGACATTTATAGAAGTTCAGTATAATACGAAAGAAAATTTTATAAAGAATAGTCATCATATTGCAAAGAAATTAAGAAAAAAGATAAAAAATAATAAGACGCGGGCATTACCAATAATTTTTTTAGATCAAATCGATAAAGATTTTATAGAATCTATACCATTTGCTATCTATGGTAATTATGCAAACCCTCCGTCAAAACAGTTGGGCAGAAAAATCGGAGAACAAAAGTATAACCGGGGAATGGGTGTCTCAAATATGGGCATACAATATTTTAATACTTATCAATCATTTAAGGTTCTCGATGTATTATTTATTCCACCGGCCTTTCCTTCACAGCTTTTAACAGTGGGAATAATAACGGTTAATAATACGCTTAATATCTGTCTCCGCTATGAAAAAACAACGATTAGTGACGAACTGGCAAAAGAACTCTATCACAATGCCATTAAATTAATCCATGCATAACGTATCTATGAGCATATTGAGTATGTAGTTCTTGGGTATACGGCACAAGATCAACTTAATACGGCAGATGAACATAACAGCTATACGAGAAAAATGATCGACGCACAGTGTATACTCTTTGATGATTTTTAAATATGTGCCCTCTGCGGTCCGATTAAAATATTCTGAAACATTAATAAATATACCATACAATGGTATGCACGGCATGGGGAAATAATCAACAGTATTTAGCTTATTAACAGAGGAACTGAAGCGACAAAAAAAATAAATAATGCCGACATGCTATTGATGCCGCGAGGAAAAAAAACGAGGGCATTGGTATATGACGGGTAGTGTTTAACAATATGTCCGTGATCTGCTTTGTTAGCAAAAACCGAATTAACTGATAACATTAAAACAACTTTAAATAAAAGAGCTTTTAATATAGGTTAAAAGCAGGGGAAAAAACGGAGATTGGAAACAAAAAGCAGCTAAATAGCAGAAAAAAAATAATATACGCCTTCAGGAATTTCTGCCGGAATAGATATGGCGCTCGGATGTATTGCAGATCGCTTTAATAGAAACCGTATGGAATATCAGTTGTGATGTTTAACAGTATGTCCGTGATCTGCTTTGCTAACAAAAACCGAATTAATTGATAAGAGTAACGCAACTTCAAATAAAAGAGCTTTTAATGTGGATTAAAAGCAGGGGAAAAAACAGAGATTGGAAACAAAAAGCAGCTGGATAGCAGAAAAAAAATAATATACGCCTTCAGAAATTTCTGCCGGAATAGATATGGCATTTGAATGTATTGCAGATCACTTTAATAGAAAACATACAGAAGAAATTACACAAATAATGGAACAGCATGGGAATACTGATAACGATAATGATATATATTCTTATAATCTTTAGCTATTAAAGGATCACGGTGTGCAAGAATATATTAACAAAACGATCAATTAAGTACTGATATTAAGCTATATATATATGTTAATATATACTGTTATTGAGAAAAAGTATTATAATAATATGTATGGAAACAAAGTGGAAAAAGAATGTGGCACTTTTTTTAAGCGGGCAAGCAGTAACACTCTTCGGTTCATCACTCGTTCAATATGCAATATCGTGGCACATCACGCTTCAAACACAATCAGGCGCTATGATGACCATTGCGGTGCTTGTGGGATTTCTCCCAACCTTTTTTATGTCGCCGTTTGGCGGTGTTCTTGCAGACCGATATAATCGGAAATATCTTATCAACGGTGCCGACGCACTTATCGCCCTTGCGACTCTTGCACTTGCTATTCTTTTTATGCTTGGCTATCAAGCTCTGTGGCTATTATTTGTCTGCTCCGCTATCCGCGCATTAGGTACGGGCGTGCAAACACCTGCGGTACAGGCGCTTATCCCTCAAATAGTGCCGGCAGAACATTTGGTGCGGGTAAATGGCATACAAAGTACGCTCCAATCAATTGCGCTCTTGGCAGCTCCCGCACTTAGTGGGGTACTCCTTACTGTTTCATCACTTGAAACACTATTCTTTATTGACGTTATTACCGCAGCAATAGGAATAACGATTGTGTTCTTTTTTGTACAGGTTCCCGCCCCTGTTAAAACATATAGCGGTTCTGAAAAACCATTAACTTATGTGCATGATCTTAAAGAAGGTTTTAAATACATTAAGAAACATGGATACGTCAAGCGGATTTGTCTTTTGAGCGCTTGTTTTCTCTTTGCCGCAGCACCGATGGCATTTCTTACCCCGCTTCAGGTAACACGAAATTTCGGTGCCGATATTTGGCGGCTGAGTGCGGTTGAAATTGTTTTTATTATTGGTATGAGTGCGGGCGGAATTTTAATGAGTACGTGGGGCGGATTTAAGAATAAGATTCATTCTATGGCACTTTCATGCGCGCTCACTGGTCTATGCGCGGCGTTGCTTGGTGTTTTAAGTAATTTTATACTGTACTTAATCTGTATGGGCGCACTCGGTGCAATCATGGCTCTGTACAATGCACCGTCAATGGCACTGCTTCAATCAACGGTAGAAGAAGCATTTATGGGAAGAGTTTTCGGCGTTTTCACGATGATATCTACGATAATGATGCCATTAGGAATGGCGGTCTTTGGTCCTTTGGGCGATATTATAAATATAGATATTTTGCTTATTGGAACCGGCATCTTTATATTTCTATTAAGTTTTATGTTTATCATCAGTAAAACAATGCGGGATTATGGAGCCGTACAAAAAACTATTCCTGAATCCGAAATCCCCGAAACGCTCTAGTGTGTTAAAGGTGCACAGTTATACCACAGTTGTTAACACTTGTTCACGAGCAGCATTGCTCCAAGCGCTCCGCTTGGCATTTTTTGTACGCTATTCATACTCATATCTTTCTAAAAGACAGCATATTCCGCATTAAATACCCATATTTCTTCATGCAGGAGCAGATAGTACGCAATTTCTTCTCTCTAAAATGCTTTCACGATTCTCTAAAGCTCTTTTGCGATTCTCTAAAACTTTTTCATGGTTCTCTAAAGCTCTTTTATGATTCTCTAAGACTTTTTCAGGATTCCCTAAGACTTTTTCAGGATTCCCTAAAACATTTTTATGATTCCTTAAGACTTTTTCAGGATTCCCTAAGACTTTTTCAGGATTCCCTAAGACTTTTTCAGAACTCCCTAATACTTTTTCAGGATTCCCTAAAACATTTTCAGGATTCCCTAAGAATTTTTCAGAACTCCCTAAAACATTTTCAGAACTCCCTAAAACATTTTCAGGATTCCCTAAAACATTTTCAGGATTCCTTAAGACTTTTTCAGGATTCCCTAAAACATTTTCAGGATTCCCTAAGATATTTTCAGGATTCCTTAAGACTTTTTCAGAACTCCCTAAAACATTTTTAGGATTCCCTAAAACATTTTCAGGATTCTCTAAAACATTTTAAGGATTCCCTAAGACTTTTTCAGGATTCCCTAAGACTTTTTCAGGATTCCCTAAGACTTTTTCAGGATTCCCTAAAACATTTTCAGGATTCCCTAAGACTTTTTCAGGATTCCCTAAAGTTTTTTCAGGATTCCCTAAAGTTTTTTCAGGATTCCCTAATACTTTTTCAGGATTCCCTAAAACATTTTCAGGATTCCCTAAAACATTTTAAGGATTCCCTAAAACATTTTCATAGCTCTCTAAAATACTTTCATAATTCTCTAAAGCTCTTTTATGACTCTCTAAAATTCTTTCACCCTTCTTTTTTATTCTATGGGATCTGTCTCCAAGTTGTAGGGATTTATTCCTAATCTGTCAGGGTCTGTTCCTAAGTTATTGGGGTCTGTTTCTAAATTGTCAAGGTCTGTTTCTAAATTGTCAAGGTCTGTTCTTAAGCTGTCAGGGTCTGTCCCTAAGTTATCAAGGTCTGTCACTAAGTTGTCGGGATCCATCTTTAAGCTGTCGAGGGCTGTTCATAGTTTGTCAGGGTCTGTCACCAAGTTATCGATGTCTTTCCCTAATATATCGATGTCTGTTCCCAATATGTTGAGGTCTGTCCCTAAGCTTAAGACCATTCCGGAAAAGGGCTGTACCATGCACCGCTCTTTAAATCATGTCGGGTGGGGTCCTTTTTAAAAGATATACACGAACCGGAATCATACTGTTTCATGAGCGACGGCTGCGCCCCGATAAGCACAAGACCGCACGCCGAACACGCATACCGTCCGCATAAGCTATATGACAAGGGAAACATGTCAGACAACACCCGTCCGCCATGCTGAGTTTGCGGTGCCTTCGAGCGTGTATATATAAAACTTAAGGTCGCCCGTTTTTTCGGAATACCCGCAGCTTGAGAAAGTTTCTGTAAGGCAACGGGGGCGTCTGCTGTATCAAAAGCAAAATGGCACCACTTTTGACTATTAAAGGGAAGCGGACAGCGCTCCCTGTGGCAACACGGACTGTGCGGCATTATACGCTTTTCAAGAAGTGCCTGCCGAAGACTGCTGATAAAATGTCCCGCTTGAGGGATGCCAGGCTCAACAACAAGAATGCCGTCACTCGTCCGCGCCGAAAGGAGATCTGCAAGCGGGTATGCTGTCTGCAACAGATCTGCCCGGTGCGGAATATGCTCATACTGTTCATTAAACAGATTAATTGCCGACACAAGGCGCGCCCGATTCCCAAATATCGGACCGTGTACTGAGCTATGAATCCCGCTCACCGTCCACGTTGAGTCCGTATACACCTTAAAAAGTTTTTTTCCTGCTTCAAGCGCTGCTCCCGCATGATCAACACAGCGAATCTCTATACGCCGCTTCCGGAGATCGGGGCGCGAAATCCACAGTGCAAGGGCAAAGGTTAACGGTCCGGAACCAAGATCGGTTATCGAGTCTCCGTCTGCTATGTCTAACGAAAGATTGGGAAGCAGTTTGACGAGTTTATAGCAATTCCATGGGAGAAAATACCGTATATACGCAGAAAGATGCTGGCGGTTGTTTAAATAGATCACCGTGCGCGCACCCCGTTCTGCCGTCAGAAGCCGGGAAAGGGTTGCAACCGTCTGCGGTACCTGCGCCTGAAGCCGCAGCGGGAGCGGAAACACTTTTTCTATCACATAGAGCAGATCAGACAGTAACTGCTGCGTATCCCGCGTCAAAGGACTGCTAATACGCATACATGGTTAAGTCACCGGAACACAGCGCCGCGTACGTATGCCACCGGGGTTCTATCGGAGCAGTTCCCGTCACGAGCAACTGAGGACGGCGGGCTACCGTTGCACGACCAACCGAATCAACAACTTCCGCTATGCGGCGGCTGACGCCCGCAACCGAGTCGTAGACAGTAATATCGGGCTTTCCCGCAGTAACGAATACTTCTTTTAAGAGTACAAAATGGGTACAGCCAAGAACTAACGAATCGGCGTGCAAGTCGCGGGCTTGAGCTATAAACGGTTGGACGATTGCTTCTTTTTCTGCTTCGGTTGCATGAAACAGATCGTATTCAATGAAGTTCACGAGTTCGGGAGCTTTAATGCCTATGAGTTGTGCGGAAGGATTGTAGCGTTGCGCGCACGCACTGTCGGAGGAATCGCGTACGGTTAATGCGGTTCCCAGCACGGCAACAGTGTTCGTGCGGCTTGCTAATACTGCCGGTTTGATAGCCGGGACAGTTCCCACTATGGGAATCGAGGGGAACGCAGCGCGGATCTGATTCAGCGCGGACACTGAAGCGGTATTACACGCAAGTACGATGATCTTGGGATCATACTGTGCGACAGCACTACGCACGAGTTTGAGTATTATCTGCTGTACACTGTCTTTTGATCTGCTGCCGTAGGGAAAATTATCCCGATCTGCAATATAGAGGAGCGGTTCTTGAGGATTCGTTTTGTGAAAATGGAAGCAGTAGGTTAATCCGCCGATTCCGGAATCAATACACAGTATCGGCTTATTGTTTACCACGTCAGTTCTGCCTGCACGCCGGAAAGCATATCGAGCAGCGGCAGCGTAAAAGAAACGTTTGTCCCGGTTGTTACCGTTTCCGGCGTATCTGCACCGCGTACGAGCCGTAATGTTGCAGACGCCGGGAGAGAAAAGCTCATCGTTACCGTATACCCGTCGCTTACCGTGCGGAGCGCTTCGTACAATTCCGGATCAATAGGGTTAATTCCTTCGGTAAACAGCAGATTCAATTGATTATTTTCTGTGAAATACGCACGGCTTCCCTGTGCATTGAAAAAATTTATGAATGCTTCACGGTTTTTAAATGCTAAACGCACAGTGGTAATAACGTCCCGTGCCGTTGTTTTTGTCTTAAACGACTGAAGCTTTAATCCGGGAATACGGCTCACAGTGCGTTGGAAATCCCTTTTGGCGATAGCGATTGGCGGTTGCGACGCATTACCGTCTTGTCTTCCTAATGACTCGACAGATTTTCCCACAGTATATTCAAGAACCATGGTTCCCGAACCGTCAGCTTTAATAACGACATGAGCATTCACCCCGATACAACCATAGAGAATAGATATGACCAACAGTAACGCAATCCGTTGCACTAGAATTCCTCCGAATAAATACTCACATCGTAAATACGCACCGGTTCTTCTTCAACCATAGCGAGCGCTTTATTAAGCACTGACTCTCCAAAATTTTTTGCATTAGAAACTAACGCACAGCCGATTTGAGCAAAAGACAGTGAATCTTGAAGGTCGACTTCTGCAGCGCTCACATGAAACCGTTTATACAAGCGCTCTTTAATAGAATTAACGATGCGCCGTTTATCTTTAATAGAACCAACATCAGGAATCTCAATGATAATTTGCATTAATGATACAATCATACACGGTCCTCCTCAGTATTTTCTCCTCTTAGAACGTGGTTAATAACAGAGCGAGCTGTTTCATCCATCTGAGAATCCTCAAGGAGTGCTTCAACTGTTGCACGTTCTATCCCTCGCTCAAGCGCAGCTTTGAGAGCTGTCGCCGTTTCTTCGTTTGAGGGATCTGCTTTAAGGAGCGTTCGGGCAAGAGCAAACTGTATGTTCCCATCTTTCGACTGTGAATCACTATTAAGGAGCTTACGGTATTCTTCAAGCGCACGAGCGTACATTTCAAATTCCTCAAAAGTTTCTGCGTATTCAAAGTGTACTGTAGGGTCGCTCTTTGATTCTAGATAGAGTGCGTAGTAATTGAGCGCTTCAGGTTTCTGCTGTTTTTGCAAGACCCGCGCGCACAGTAATTGAATAGCTTCGTTTGTGCGAATTGCATGCGGATAACGCGCCAACACTCCTTCTGCCTCCCGATAGTAACCAACGGCATACAGTACGAGCGCATAATTATAACCGTCGTCAGCACTTTCCGGTTCTTTTGCAAGGACTCGACGGTAATATTCAAGCGCTCCTTCACTGTCCCCAAGCTCGATATTCGTATACGCTGCTGCTCGCAACGCCATCACATTGTCCGGATCAGAGGCTAGGATAGATTCAAAATAGTGCAACGCCTCACTGTAACGTTTTGCGTCAAAGGAGATCCGTCCCAATTGATATTCTGAAGCATGTTTCGTCTTCTGCACCGTGCGGGCGCGTGCAAGCCACCGTTCTGCCTCAGTATATTTCCCTAAATCGTAATAAGCCATACCAATACTGTAGTATTCTTCGGCGGAAGCAACGCCAACACATGCAGAGCATATCCCCGAACTCACAGCAATCAACAGTGCTGTCACGATCGTAGTCCACCGTCTCATACGTTCACAGTATGAAACATTCCGGAGATCCGGTTACCATCAGAGTACCATCCTTGATTCCGGTAATATTGATGGGTCTGTGTACTATTGTACATGGTTGTTCCGTTTTACATTGAGTACCGTGTTTTCAATTTCCCGTAACTGTTCACGGTATAAATTCGCAATACCAACGCCATAATCAGCAATGAGTTGAATAATGTTCCGGGGAGTTTCTGTGTCTGCACCGTTGAGACGGTCGCCAGCATCTCCCAGACCCGGCATAATATAAGCTAATTCATTGAGCGCCGGATCCATCCACAACGTAAATACTTTACAGTGTTCCAAAGCACGCACAACGCGAAGCGAACCTTTGAGTGCGGCTATCACATTGAAAAATTGAATTGAACGCGGTTGTACGCCTGAATCAAGCAAGTATTTTACCACTGTGACAAGACTGCCACCCGTAGCATTCATCGGATCTGCAAAAATTAAATCTTTATCTTGTAATAATTCTATATCAAAAAAAGAACGATCAAGATCAAGGAGGTACTCCATATCATTTTCGTGTTTACTTTCGTCACGTTTAATACGGAATAAAGCAAAAGGAGTTACATAATCATGAGAAGAATATTCTTGAATTTCCTTTGACAAAATCATTGACGGTAAGAGTGCCCCCCGGAGCATAACGCATATAACCGTATTTTCTATTTTATCGTCGATGTTGGTAATTTTATGTACTGCATAATTTTGAACCGGCATTGTAACCGGCGTTTTTATAAAACGGTATGTTTTTGTGGTACCCGTTGTCCCGCCGTAGGCAAGTTGAAAGAGTAATTCATACGCACGCTGCATATAATAAACAAATTCTTGTTGTTCTGTGTTTTGATTACGCAACTTTGCAATAACTCTCGAAGTCTCAGCGTGCGTTTCAGAAGGAGTGCAGAATGAATATACCTGAATTCCCGATTCGTACTGACAAATTTCTTGCATCACCGCACCCATTTCATTATAAAGTTTAATGAGATTTTGTTTTTCACGTTCGACGGCATAACTTCTTGTCGTGGTTGCTAAAATGCCAAAAGAAACCATAGCTTGACGGTACAAAATGTCCATTCTTTCAAGATAAAGTTTATCATTTTCTGTTAAATAACCGTCTAAGTCCTCAGCTTTGAGAATGATATGACTCATACTACCTCCCTACTGCTTTTTACAACCAGATTCTCAAACCAATATTCCCGCTGAGAAAGTTTTCCCATAAACCGGTACTTGAACCTATTTGCACACCAAGCGATGGGACCGCTTGAACAAATACTTCAATTAAATCTATTGGCTGCCAAGACAGTCCAGCGACTCCACGGACACCAACTCCAACAGTAAATGCAGAATTCCAAAGTCCAAGTCCGGCAAATGCGCCGGCTCCCACGAAGTATAACAGTGTTGGAATGATTGAGCCATTAAGGAAATGCATATCTCCGGCTACATAGAGTCCCGAACTTCCACCGTTAATCGTCCAATAAATTGGGACTGAAGGAATTTTAAGTGATAAGCCTCCACCGTAGTTGCTGGGAACCCCAATGTCTCCAACTATCCCAATACCAAGACCGGAATTCTGAGCAAAAGCTCCGGTAATTCCTACTGTAAACATACATACTAACACAATTTTTCTCATACAAACTCCTTAAAAATATTTGCACACTATTTCTTTCGCCGGAACAGTTTGAAAAACTGTTCGGTAAGTGTTGGATTTTGTTCTGGTGATTCTTTTGTCGTTGAACCGGGTATAAAACCTGCAAAAGCATTAAGTTCCTCGTCAGTGCCGGAAAACAAGCCAATATCTCCTTCTTGGAACACATAGTTGGGGGTACAGGAAGTAAATTCTTGATCTTCTCTCCTGATAGAAATCAAGTTTAAATGGTACTTTTTACGCAGATCCGATTCTATAACTGTTTTACCGATGAGTGCAGAAGGCAAAGTTAATTCCGCCAAACTTAATGAGGCACTAACCGGCAGATAATTGAGCAACGTAGACGAAAGGAGCAATGGAGTAATACGTTTTGCTGCTTCTCTGTTCGGAAACACTACCTTCGTTGCTCCAACCAGTTCAAGAATTTCTCCCAGTGCTTCGGTCTCGGTACGTACAATAATTGTTTTTATATGTAATTTTGCACAGTAGCTTGTTGCAAGAATCGAAGCTTCAACTTTATCTCCCATATCAATAATTACCGAGTCAACAGATTCAGGCAGGATTTTACGAAGATTTTCTACCGTTAGGATATCCAACACAACAGAATGTACCGACACATCTTTGTATGTATCGATAACATCTCGATCTTTATCCACGATGAATACATCAACTTTAAGTTCCAACAGTTCGTCAAGTATACTTTTGCCGAAATGCCCTAATCCAAGTATAGCAATTTGTTTCATACAATTCTATTGCAATTAGACCATACCATTGAGTATATTTATAACAGTTATTCATGAATATTCTTGTTACGGTGATACTCTTCATTATGCTATCATGTATTAGAACTGAAGCCAATACTGCTCCGAAAGTTGATCAAAGCGAGTCTGACAGTATGCCGCAGGAAGAACTGCTATACACACAGAGAAATATTCAAACAGTATTAGAACATGCAAAAATTCCGCAGAATATACAGCATGTTATTCTTAACGACAGTGATTTTGCTCCAACGCTCCAGTGTATTCTTAATGGTGACTCTTCATTGCGGCAATTGATCGACAAACAACACCCTTTTGCCCCTATTGATTATGAACCTGACGATCTCGTCTCGTTATCTGTGCAGAAGGATTATCAGATCAACCGTCATTTGTTGTTGAGAAAAGAAGCAGAAGAGGCTCTCCAAACTATGGCACACGCTGCCCGTAATGCGGGAATTACTCTTGTTGTTTCTTCTGCATACCGTTCATATCAGTATCAAATTGAAGTGTATAACCGGAATGTACGATTGTTAGGGAAAGAACAAGCCGACCGTGAATCTGCACAGCCAGGATACAGTCAACATCAAACAGGATTAGTTGTTGATTTTGGTTCTATTACTCAAGCTTTTGCCGAAACTTATGCAGGAAAGTGGCTACAGTTGCATGCAAATACTTTTGGTTGGAGTCTATCGTTTCCGGACGGTTATGAAACTGTCACCGGGTATATGTGGGAAAGTTGGCATTATCGCTATGTAGGTGTAGAAATGTGTGGGTTTATTAACCGGTATTTTGAAGGTATTCAACAGTATGGTTTAAGTTTTTTGTATGCATGGGAAAAACACTTGACAAAATTTTGAAAAGTCATTAGCATAATGAGATATTGCCCTTGTAGCTCAGTTGGCAGAGCATATCCATGGTAAGGATAAGGTCAACAGTTCAATTCTGTTCGAGGGCTTATGTGGAGGAACTATGGCAAGTAAAAAAACTGTTGTTGAACTTGTTGCGTTGCAGTGTACAGAATGTAAACGAAGAAACTATACGACAAAAAAAAATAGACGAAATACACAGGAAAAGTTAGAATTTAAGAAATATTGTCCTTTTGACCGGAAACACACGGTACATAAAGAAACAAAGATAAAGTAATATTGTAGGCCAGTAGCTCAATTGGCAGAGTATCGGTCTCCAAAACCGAATGTTGTGGGTTCAATTCCTACCTGGCCTGAGAAAAATTATTGGTGGAAATTAACAACGTTCTAAAGGAAATGCAATTTTGTAATGAATACATTAATACGAAAGATAGTACAGTTTACAAGAGAATCTTACACTGAACTCAAAAAAGTTGTGTGGCCGACCTTTGAAGATGTTGTAAGTTCGGTCAAAGTTGTGATCATCTCTACTCTTATCATCGCTGCGGCGCTTGGATTAGTTGATGTGATCTTCCTATTGGGTATTCAAGCTATTTTTTAATAAAGGCGTTCAATGGCGGCAAGTTGGTATGTTATCCATGTATATTCGGGGTATGAGGGTAGAATAGAAAAGACAATAAACCGAATGCTTAAATCTGGTGAGTTGGATAAGAATATTGTACGGTCTGTGAAGATTCCTTCCGAAGAGATAACTGAAATAAAAGACGGTAAAAAACATGCTTTAACACGGAAAATGCTTCCCGGTTATATGTTAGTAGAATTAGATCTTCCAGAAAAAGGATGGAAAATTGTTTGTTCTTCGATCCGGAACATTCAAGGAGTGACCGGATTCGTTGGAAATATTGATACGGAACTACGACCACGTCCTTTAAGTAGTGACGAAGCACGCGACATTCTACAAAAATCTGGGGATATCAAAGGAGAACGTGCGTTTCGCTCCCGTCAAACGTTTATAGCGGGAGAAGCTGTCAAAATTATAGACGGTCCTTTTGAATCGTTTACCGGTACTGTTGAAGAAATAAATCAAGAAAAAAACAAACTTAAGGTTATGGTTGGAATTTTTGGACGCAATACGCCAGTTGAAGTTGATATCGTACAAGTAGAAAAGCTATAACTGTGGGAGTCTTAAAAAGACAATAATACCACAAAGGGGTTTGTATGGCAAAAAAAAGGATCACTGCTGTCGTCAAGCTGCAGTGTCCGGCAGGAAAAGCGACTCCTGCTCCTCCTGTTGGTCCGGCGCTCGGTCCTCATGGAGTGTCTGCTCCACAATTTGTGCAGCAGTTCAATGAGCGTACTAAAACGATGGAAACCGGTCTCATTATTCCGGTTGTTGTTACTGTGTATGTCGATAAAACATTTACATTTATACTTCGTACTCCACCAGCATCGGTGTTAATTAAAAAAGCTGTGGGTATTGAAAAGGGCTCCGGTACCTCGCATAAAGTAAAAGTAGGTACACTACCCAAAGCAAAATTGGAAGAAATAGCGAAGATGAAACTGCCAGATCTTTCAGCGAATGATGTTCAAGGAGCTATGAATATTATTGCTGGAACAGCACGCTCAATGGGTGTTGAGGTGGAACGATGAAACATGGAAAAAAATACCGTGCTGCATTGAAAAAGTATGATAAAAATGTATTGGTTGATTCGAAAACGGCAATTGATGTAATCAAGTCATTGGCTTTTGCAAAATTTGATGAAACTGTTGAGATTGCGGTAAAATTGAATCTCAAAAAGAGTCAGTCAGTTCGTGATACAGTGGTATTGCCGCATCAGTTTAAAGCTGAGAAACGTATTCTTGTGTTCTGCAAGCCGGAGAAAGAAAAAGAGGCACAAGAAGCAGGGGCAACGTACATTGGGGCAGACGATTTGATTGAAAAGATTAAAGGTGGTTGGCTTGATTTTGATATTGCAGTTGCAAGCCCTGATATGATGAGGGATGTCGGTAAACTCGGTATGATACTTGGTCGCCGAGGGCTTATGCCAAATCCTAAAACAGGTACTGTAACCTTTGATTTAAAAGGGGCACTTGCCGAATTGAAAAAAGGACGGACTGAATTTCGTGCGGATAAAACTGGCGTTGTGCATCTTGCAATTGGAAAACTTTCTATGCCAAGCGAAAAGATAGCTGAAAATGCAGAAACGGTACTTGCTGAAATACGTCGAAAGCGACCGGTCGATACAAAAGGAATCTTTGTGCAAACTGTGTCACTTGCATCAACTATGGGACCAGGTATCTGGGTAAAAAGTGAGGGATAACAATGGCAATAGTTGCAAAAAAACTTCAAAAAGTTAAAACAGATTCGATACAGAACTTAAAAGGGGTATTTGAGGCGGGAAGCGATTATATTTTTGCTGAATATCGCGGTATGACCGTTGAAAAAATTACTGCCTTACGCAAACAGTTAAGGGCAAAAGGTGCACAGTTTAAAGTAGTAAAAAATAATTTTGCGCGAATTGCATTTCAGGAACTTGGTATATCTAGTGTCTCTCAGTACCTAACGGGACCAACAGCAGTTGCCATTGCTTCAAAGGATCCAAACGAAGTAACAAAGCTGCTCTTTGATTTTGCTAAAGAAGAACAAATGCTCAAAATAAAAGGGGGTTTAATTGGAACAATTCCCTATGATGTAGAACAAATCGAAGCATTTTCAAAATTACCCGGCCGTTTGGAACTTATTGCTATGCTTATGTCTGTTATGAACGGACCCATACGTAATGTTACTGTTGCACTCAATGATATTCCGGGACGATTAGTCCGGACCCTTAAAGCAATAGCTGATAAAGCGTCATGAACCTTCAGGCTTCAGATGCTGTCGTTCCTGTTGGTTTTCACGTATGTCGTCGACATATATACATTTTTTAAGAAGAGGAAAGTTAATATGACAGCTACAAAAGAAGAAATTTTAGAAGCAATAGCTTCGTTACCAGTGTTAGAAGTTGCCGAGTTGGTAAAACTTATGGAGGCAAAATTTGGAGTTTCTGCCGCTGCCCCAGTTGCAGTAGCAATTGCAGGAGGAGCTGCAGCCCCGGCAGAACCTGTTGAAGAAAAAACAGAATTTAATGTTATTCTTAAATCATTTGATGCAGCCAAGAAAATCGGTGTCATCAAAGAAGTCCGCGCCGTCACTGGACTTGGTCTCAAAGAAGCGAAAGATCTTGTTGAAGGGGCTCCAAAACCACTTAAGGAAAATGTTTCTAAAGAAGAAGCAGCAAAAATTAAAGAACAAATTACCGCTGCCGGTGCAGTTGTTGATATCCAATAATTTTCTATGCAATTTTAAGGTACCACCCTCAATAGGGTGGTATGTTCAATAAATTAATCTTAACAACTAGAGGAGGGAATGTGCTTTAAACAAAGCATGTCACGAGAGACTCAAACGTTGTTTGAGCTTATGGAGCAGAAATTCTGGAGGAGCATACTGTGAGTATATTACTGAATCGCCAGTAATATTCCCAATTCTACAGCATGCTAGCATACTATGGAAAACGGTGCAAGTAGTAAACATATGGCAAATAAAAGGCAATATATTGGAAAAGATATTCAGGACATTATGGATGTTCCGAATTTGATCGATATTCAGATAAATTCTTATGAACGGTTTTTGCAACGTGAACGTTTAAAAAATAATGAAAAACCGCTTGATCAAGGGCTTGAAGAAATTTTACGTTCCACTTTTCCGATTGCAAGTCCAAATGGTGACATTGTTTTGGAATATGAATATTATTCCCTTGATGAAGAAACTGTGAAAAGTGAAATAGAATGTAAACAAAAAGGTTTAAGTTATTCTGTTGCGCTTAAAGCACGAGTAAATTTGGTATTTCAGCAAACGGGAGAGATCCGACAAAAAGATATTTACCTCGGTGATATTCCGCTTATGACAGAGCGTGGTACTTTTATTATCAACGGTGCGGAACGAGTAGTAGTTTCACAAATTCATCGTTCACCGGGAGTTATTTTTGGTCATGAAGAGAAAACGGATAGCTTTTCGTCACGTATTATTCCGTACCGTGGGTCATGGTTAGAGTTCGAGATTGACAAAAAACGAGAGCTTATTTATGCGAAAATTGACCGTAAAAAACGTATACTCGGAAGTATTTTCCTCCGTGCATTGGGACTCAATAGCCGTGAAGAACTTATTCGTGCATTTTATACTGTGGAAGAGCTTACAGTACAAGCAGAACCTGCATCGAAAGAACATATTGCAGGAAAAATTCTTGCACAAGCAGTTCGGATTAAAGACGAAAGCGGTACCGAAAAAATTTTATACCGTGCAGGAGAAAAACTTCATCTTCACGATATTGAAGAGCTTTTAACTTTTGGGATTTCATCTATAACAGTCATTAATTTCGAAGCAGCACATTCTCTTAAATCAACGATGATTCTTCGCTGTCTTGAACGTGAAGAAATTAAATTCGCCTATGGAGAGATAAATGAACCGTCAAAAGAAAGCGTTTTTTCGGCAGTATATTCGGTATTAACTCCAGGTGAATCAATAACAGTTGATAATGCAGAGAAGAATTTGCAAGCTATGTTTTTTAGTTCAAGTCGTTATGACCTTGGACGTGTTGGACGGTACAAATTAAATAAAAAATTGGAGCATAATCCGCCTCTCGAAGAACATATACTGACTCTTCAAGACATTATTGCGACGATGAAATTCTTAATCAAAGTTTTCATTGAAGAAGAAAAAGATGATGAAATTGATCATCTTGGGAATCGAAGAGTGAGATCTGTCGGAGAATTGATGACCAACCAACTTAAAATTGCGTTCTCTCGTATGGAACGGACTGCTAAAGAACGTATGTCGCTTAAAGACACTGATACAACAAAACCTCAAGATCTTATCTCACTAAAACCAATTGTTGCAACGATCAAAGAATTTTTTGGTTCAAGTCAACTGTCACAGTTTATGGATCAGGTTAATCCGCTTGCTGAAATTACTCATAAACGTCGTCTCAATGCACTTGGTCCTGGTGGTCTTGCTCGTGATAGAGCGGGCATAGATGTCCGTGACGTTCACTATACCCATTACGGTAGAATGTGTCCTATTGAGACTCCTGAGGGACAAAATATTGGACTTATTGTGTCCCTAGCAAACTACACGCGGGTTAATGAATACGGTTTCTTGGAAACACCTTTTCGGAAAGTGCAAGACGGTAAAGCTACAACTGAAGTTGAATATCTTTCGGCTATAGATGAGGATAAATATTACGTCGCTCAAGCTTCAGCAAAAATTAATAAAAAAGGAGAATTTGCAGACAAACAAATTTCCTGTCGTAAACAGGGAGATTATACAACTCGCTCTCCGAAAGATATTCAGTATATGGATGTTTCTCCAAAACAAATTATCTCAATTTCTGCTTCTCTTATTCCATTTCTTGAACACGACGACGCAAATCGTGCACTTATGGGTTCTAATATGCAGCGTCAAGCTGTCCCTCTTGTGTTCCCGGAATCTCCTCGTGTGGGAACCGGCATGGAAGGACGTTGTGCTTACGATTCAGGAGTTTTGGTAAAAGCGAGGCGTGCAGGTACCGTCGTTTATGTTAGTGCAAGTACTATTCAAATTCACAGTACAGAAGGAGACGTAGATAACTATGCGTTGATTAAATATCAACGTACTAATCAAGACACCTGCTGCAATCAACGACCAATTGTTCAACTTGGTGAGTATGTTGAATCTGGACAAGTCATTGCCGATGGTCCGGCAACTCAAAACGGAGAACTTGCTTTAGGACGGAATATTCTTGTTGGTTTTATGCCGTGGAACGGGTATAATTATGAAGATTCAATTCTCATTTCACAACGTGTTGTAAAAGAAGATATGTTTACTTCAATTCATATAAAAGAATTTTCTGTTGAAGTGCGAGAAACAAAACTGGGACCTGAAAAAATTACCCGTGATATTCCGAATATCGGTGATCGCAGCTTAGATCATTTGGATTCACGAGGCATCATCCGGATTGGAGCAAAAGTACATTCAAATAATATCTTAGTTGGTAAAGTGACTCCGAAGAGCGAAGTTGAAACAACTCCAGAGTTTAAGTTACTTAATTCTATTTTTGGAGAGAAATCAAAAGATGTTCGTGACACATCTCTTCGTGTCCCGCACGGTGTTGATGGAACGGTTATTGATGTACAGTATATCACCCGGAACAGTGGTAATGAATTGAATCCCGGAGTTAATGAAGTAGTAAAAGTACTTATTGCAACGAAACGTAAGCTTCGTGAAGGAGATAAAATGGCGGGGCGACACGGTAACAAGGGAGTTGTTGCTCGTGTTCTTCCTGAAGAAGATATGCCATATATGGAAGACGGTACGCCACTTGATCTTTGTTTGACGCCGTTGGGAGTTCCGTCGCGTATGAACATCGGGCAACTTCTGGAGACGGAATTAGGTTGGGCAGGTTCAACACTTGACGAGTGGTATTCGGCTCCGGTTTTTCAGTCTCCTTCAACAGAACAAATCGAAGAAAAATTGAAAGAAGCAGGTTTGCCGGTCAATTCAAAAGTGCGGCTTCGTGACGGCCGGACGGGAGATTTTTTTGTCAACCCCATTTTTTGTGGCATTATTTATTTTTTGAAATTGCACCACCTTGTGGACGACAAAATGCATGCACGGTCAACCGGTCCCTATTCTCTTGTAACACAACAACCGCTTGGTGGTAAAGCTCAGTTTGGAGGTCAACGGCTTGGAGAAATGGAAGTATGGGCGCTTGAAGCTTACGGTGCTTCTAACACACTCCAAGAATTGCTCACTATTAAATCTGATGATATGACCGGACGCTCTAAAATTTACGAAGCAATTGTTAAAGGAGAACCTTCAATAACCGCAGGTATTCCTGAATCATTTAATGTACTTGTACAAGAATTGCGTGGATTAGCATTGGATCTCACCGTATATGACGCAAAAGGTAAACAAATTCCTCTTACTGAACGTGACGGCGAGCTGATTAAGAAAGCAGGTTCAAACTTTTATAAGGAGGAAAACCATGCGTGATATACAGGATTTTGATTCTATTAAAATCCGTTTAGCTTCTCCGGATATGATCCGTTCATGGTCCTATGGGGAAGTTAAAAAGCCGGAAACAATCAATTATCGTACCTTTCGCCCAGAAAAAGAAGGGCTTTTCTGTGAACGTATTTTTGGTACAACTAAAGAATGGGAATGTTACTGTGGAAAATTTAAATCGATACGGTATAAAGGGGTAATTTGCGATCGTTGCGGCGTTGAAGTGACACACTTCAAAGTACGCCGTGAACGTATGGGGCATATTGAATTGTTTGCTCCTGTTGCTCATGTATGGTACTATCGGGCAGTGCCGAGCCGTATTGGGCTTCTCCTTGATATGACGATGAAAAACTTACGATCAGTACTCTACTATGAGAAGTATATCGTTATGGAACCGGGTGACACGGATCTTAAAAAAATGCAATTGCTCACCGAAGATGAATACTATGAAGCTCAAGAACGGTATAGCGGTAGTTTTACCGCAGAAATGGGAGCTGAAGCAATTCGAACACTTTTAGAAAATCTTAATTTGGATGCTATGGCTACTGAATTGCGGGCAAGGATGATTGAAAAAGGTTCTAAAAGCGACAAGTCACTGCTCAAACGTATTCAAATCGTTGAAGATTTTCGTGCTTCGAATAATCTTCCTGAATGGATGATTATGAGTGTAATTCCGGTTATTCCTCCAGATTTGCGGCCTATGGTACAATTAGACGGTGGACGCTTTGCCACAAGCGATCTTAATGATCTCTACCGTCGGGTAATCAACCGTAATAATCGACTTAAGCGGCTCATGTTACTCAATGCTCCGGATGTCATTGTTCGAAATGAAAAACGGATGCTTCAAGAAGCAGTAGATGCTCTCTTTGACAATTCAAAACGGCGTCGTGTCGTAAAAGGTTCCTCGAATCGTCCCCTTAAATCTATCTCAGATATGCTTAAAGGTAAACAAGGACGGTTCCGCCAGAATTTGTTGGGAAAACGCGTTGATTATTCAGGACGTTCTGTTATTACCGTTGGACCAGATTTAAAAATGTGGCAATGCGGTTTACCGACAAAGATGGCACTTGAGTTATTTAAACCGTTTATTATGAAGAAATTGGTTGCCAAAGATGTTGTTCACAATATCAAGCAGGCAAAAATGCTTGTCGAATCAGAAACTGCCGAAGTTTTTGCGGTGCTTGATGAAGTCGTGCATGAACATCCAGTATTGCTGAATAGAGCGCCAACATTGCACCGTCTTGGTATTCAAGCCTTTGAACCGGTTCTTGTTGAGGGGAAAGCGATCCGTCTCAATCCGTTGGTATGTCGCGCTTTCAATGCTGATTTTGACGGTGATCAGATGGCGGTACACGTCCCTTTAACGCAAGAAGCCCAAATGGAATGTTGGACTCTTATGCTTTCAGCACGTAATCTCCTCGATCCAGCAAATGGAAAAACGATAGTATTTCCCTCTCAGGATATGGTATTAGGGATAAATTTTTTGACGCGAGTAAAACCGCACGCAAAAGGTGAAGGACATAGATATTCTTCTCCCGAAGAAGTATTGATGGCTGTTGAGACAAAATCTCTTGAATGGGAAGCTTTAATCTTAGTTAAAGCTCCCAAAGAACTCGTGTGGGAAGCAATTGGAAAATTATGGGATCCCAGACCGGACGGTTTGATAGAAACAACTGCTGGAAGACTCGTTTTCAATGAAGAGATGCCGTCGGAACTTCCTTTTATAAACTGCGAACTAAAAGATAAAGAGTTAAAAGCGTTCATTGAGTATGTCTTTACCGAAAAAAATTCATGGCTGACGGTACAAATGCTTGATGCAATCAAGGCAACAGGATACAAGTATGCTACTGTCTTTGGGGCAACGATTGGTATTGACGATATTATCGTGCCACAGGAAAAAACAGAAATGATTGAAAAAGCTAATCATGAAGTTGAAACTATTCACCAGCAATATCAAGAAGGGCTTATTTCAAAAGAGGAACACCATAACCGGGTCATTGAAGTATGGTCAAAAACTAACGAAGATCTTACCAGTAAGGTAATGAAAACGTTGGAATCTGACCGTGACGGTTTTAATTCAGTGTTTATGATGGCAAACTCAGGAGCGCGAGGCAGTAAAACGCAAATTCGTCAATTATCGGGAATGCGCGGTTTAATGTCAAAACCTTCAGGTGATATTATTGAATTGCCAATCCGGTCTAACTTTAAAGAAGGGCTGTCAGTCATTGAATTTTTTATTTCAACTAACGGCGCCCGTAAGGGACTTGCCGACACTGCTCTTAAAACGTCTGAAGCTGGATATTTAACGCGACGGTTAGTTGATATTGCTCAAGATGTCGTTGTTAATGAGGACGATTGCGGTACGATTAACGGTATTGCGTATTCAGCGATAAAAGACGGAGAAGAGATTATTGAACCACTGCGCGATAGAATTGTTGGTCGATACACATTAGAACGGGTAAAACATCCCATTACCGGTGAGATAATTATTGATGTGAACGAGGAAATTAACGAATCTATTGCAAGTGCGATAGAAGCGGCTGGAGTTGAAACAGTACGTATCCGTACTGTTCTTACCTGTGAAGCAAAGCATGGTGTATGCCGTAAATGCTATGGGCGCAATCTTGCAACGAATAAAACGGTTGAAATTGGAGAAGCAGTGGGTACCATTGCAGCTCAATCAATAGGTCAACCGGGAACACAGCTTACTATGAGGACTTTCCACATCGGAGGGGCAGCAACAAGAGCTAACGAAGAAAACAGAATTACCCTTAAGTATCCGGTATATCTTCGGGAACTTTCCGGAACGCACGTCATACTGAATAACGGTCATCGGCTTTTTACGCGGAAAGGTTTTGCTATAGTTAATAAAATTATCAAAGAAATTCCGCTTGAAAGTGAAGACGAAGTCTTCGTTGGAAACCGGAAACGGGTTTTTAAAAATGAAGTTGTTGTGCAGCATAAAGGAAAAGAAATATTTTCTACGGAAAATGCTTTTGCTATGATCCATAATTCATGCCTCTATCTTATTGGTAATGATCAAAAAATTGAAATCCGCAACGGTTCCGAATGTATAGTAGACGAAGAAAGTATTGTACCGGCAAACGAAACTATTGCAATATTTGATCCGTTTAATGATCCAATCCTTGCAGAATTTGACGGTATTGTTGAGTATGAAGATATTATTCCCGGAATGACCTTTAAGGAGGAAGTGAACACTGAGACGGGAAATACTGAAAAGAAAATCATTGAATTTCAGTTAGAAAATAAAGAACCCCGTATCCGTATTCGCGATGATATAGGTATTGAAGTAGCTTCATATTTACTTCCTGTTGGTGCGTACATTCAAGTAGCTGAAAATGAACAGATTACGAAAGGGACTATGCTTGCAAAGATACTGAAAGAATCGACAAAAGCTATGGATATTACCAGCGGTTTACCACGTGTTGGAGAGCTTTTTGAAGCGCGTAAACCAAAAAATCCAGCAGTACTTGCCCAAGTATCCGGCACGGTGCATTTCAAAGAAATTTCAAAAGGAAAACGAATCGTCATTGTGAGAGACGGTTTTAACAGAGAATACAAACATCTTATTCCCATAACAAAACGGCTTTTGGTGCGTGACGGTGATACGGTTGAAGCGGGGGAAAATCTTTGCTCCGGAGCGGTGAATCCGCATGAAGTGCTGAGTATCCTTGGTGAAGATCATTTGCAAAAGTACTTAATGGATGGAATTCAGCAAGTGTACCGTGCTCAGGGAGTTTCTATCAATGATAAACATATTGGGGTTATTATTCGGCAGATGATGCGGAAAGTTGAAATCGTTGCGGTCGGTGACACTAAGTTTATCTACGGGCAAACGGTTGATCGCTATCGGTTCCGTGACGAAAATAATCGGGTCATAACTGAAGGTGGACAGCCGGCGGTTGCACGCCCGCTCTTTCAAGGTATTACAAAGGCAAGTCTCAATATTGATTCATTCCTTTCAGCCGCTTCGTTCCAAGAAACAACGCGGGTGCTTACGAATGCAGCGATTGCAAGTTCTATTGATAATCTCCACGGTTTGAAAGAAAATATTATCATTGGACATCCAATTCCAGCCGGTACTGGTATGAAATATTATCGGAAGATTAAATTGCACGACGAAGATGGACAAGATCTTGATGAACAGGTACAGGAACTGTTGGAAGAGCAACGTAAAGCAAAAGCCGAAGGAAGCAGTGCAAAAATAAGCATACAAGACTGACAATTTCTCTTGGATGTGTGCGAGTTTAAAAAAGGCTTACGAAGAAAGCCATTGTTTGAGTATTTGGTAGGTCATTATAATGTGAGTTGTGAAATGGAACAACAACGTTAAACAACAACCGCCGAGCAACCGTAATCGCTATGACGTTGACGAATATTTAGACGAAAAGATTAGTCTCGCACACTTTCGTCACTGTATTAAATATATTAAACGGGTAAAAACCCCGATGATCGCCGCATTACTGTTGAGTTTAACGGGAAGTGTTATCGGACTTGCCGGCCCGTTAATTATTCAACATGCACTTGATGTGGCGGTGCCGGCTAAAGATATACGGCTTTTATTAAGTATGGCGGCACTTTTAAGTCTGAGTATCATTATAAGTATTGGGTTTGGAGCAATTCGGAATATCTTAGTGGCACGTGCGGGACAAACAATCATCCACGACATCCGCTATGATTTATTTGCACATTTGCAACAGTTGCCGTTTTCTTTTTATGACAGCCGTCCGCATGGGAAAATCTTTGTACGCGTTGTTCCCTACGTTAACGGGGTATCCGAAGCGCTTTCCAATGGAATTCTTAACTTTATTATTGAAATTCTTAACATACTATTCATTATATTTTTTATGTTTCAGGTCAGCCCTCACCTAAGCACCGTAACAATTTCTGGTTTACCCATTTTAGCTTTATTTATCTGGATTATAAAAACACGCCAGCGCCGTGCATGGCAGAAAGTTTCTAATAAAAACTCCAATTTAAACGCATACATTCAAGAATCAATTGACGGTGTACGGGTTACCCAAGTTTTTGACCGTCAAAAGACAAATGGAACTATCCTTGACCGTCTTGCTGCGGAACGGAATAACGCATGGATGGGGGCAATTTATATATCAAATACGGTATGGTTCACGACAGAAACGATTAGTCAAATTGTTTTCTCTTTTATATACGTTATGGGAGCCTATTGGATGAATCCGCATGCAACCTTCGGTATGTTGTTAGCAATGGGAAATTATGCGTGGCGGTTTTGGCAGCCGATTATTAATCTCGGCAATATTTACAATACGTTTGTCACCGGTATGAGTTATCTCGACCGAATTTTTGATACCATTGCAGAGCCGGTATTAACGGCAGACATTCCGGAAGCTCAAGAGTTACCGCCAATTCGCGGGCATGTGAGCTTTGAGCATGTAACGTTTCGATATAGCAGCGAAAAAACAATTCTTAATGATATTTCTTTTATCATTGAACCAAGCAATAGCGTTGCTATTGTCGGTCCAACAGGAGCCGGAAAGACGACTATTGTCAATTTACTCAGTCGGTTTTATAGCATTGAACAGGGAAGAGTTCTCGTTGACGGTTTTGATATTATGAAGCTTAAACTTTCTTCGTTAAGACGGCAAATGGGCATTATGCTTCAAGACAGTTTTATTTTTTCCGGTACTATTGCTGACAATATCCGTTACGGGAAGCTGGACGCGACGGACGAAGAGATTCATGCTGCTGCTGAATTGATCGGCGCCCATACATTTATTGAAAAACTCCCCAAAGGTTATCATACATGGGTTACCGAGCGCGGCGGCGGAATATCCCACGGTGAAAAACAGTTGATCGCATTTGCCCGCACGCTGCTTTCCGATCCGCGGATTCTCATTTTAGACGAAGCAACCAGTAGTATCGATACGGGAACAGAGCAGCTTGTCCAAGAAGGGATTAAGATATTAATGAAAGGACGAACTTCTTTTTTAATTGCCCACCGTCTTTCAACTATTCGGGACTGTTCAAAAATTTTCTTTATCAGCAATGGGACGATTGCCGAAAGCGGGACCCATGAATCGCTTATGGCGCTCAAAGGACAGTATTACCGGCTCTATACGGCACAGTACACCGAGTAGGCAGACCTCTGAATAAAAGCCGACCAGTGGGGACAGACTTCTGGAATCAAGACTAGCGGGGACAGACCTCTGATAAAAAAGGAACCGGTATCTCCTCTAATTAGGAATTGGGTACTTCCTCTACCTTAGAGGAGGTACCCTAATTCAATGTGGAATCGCTACCTCCTCTAATCAGGAACTGGTACCTTACATGCATTAAACAGATACCCGCGGAGGTTACGGTAATTCTGCGTGTAATCAATCTAGTTCGAAGCTTAGCGTGAGAGGTCTGTCCTTATTTTTATGTGAAGGGTTATTGCAGGCGTAATTGAAAAAATTGAAAAAGCACATTCACCGTAACGCGGAGAGGTTCTGCGGTAACGGGGTGCCGGAAAACGAAGCTTGAGTGTTTAACGGAGAGGACTCCGCCTTAAACGAACGGCTTCGCGGAGGAGGCGGCGACGGTATGGGGCGCGACGGGCGTGAAGGAGCAGAAGGACGTGAGGGCGACGGTATGGAAGGACGTGATTTTTCATAATTCCGTGAGGAACGTGACGCGGGTATAATAAGGCAACTGGAAAATGTTGCAGTAGACAGTGCAAGCACTATTAACATTAGTTTAAACATAAAACCTCCACAAGGTTAAGTTTTTGGGCATGTAGGGTAACCGTCTTTTGTTCAGCACTAATCAGTTGGCCCCGCTCCCCATAATAATTAATCGTAAACGAATAGGTGCCGGGAGCAAGATTCACCGCACCAACATATACTTTGGCAGGAAAATACCGTGCTATTCTGGTATCTGCTCGTTCACTCAATTCGTTAAACAACTGTAAACCAGAAGAAAGTACGTTGTTTTGACCGATTATTTCCTGAAGAGCCTTCGTTCCGGCCCCCTTTAAGACTGAGCGCGCCACTGATTTTGCATACAATAGATAGGCTTTTTCTTTAAAAGTTTCATGTGCAACTGCTTGTATATCCTCTAAAAGTTCCATATCTACTGTGTAGCCATTATCGAACACAGCGCTCAGAGACCGGAGCGCAGACGGACGGTTTTGGAGTGTTGGGAGTACTATTTTTATATACTGTTCCCTGTTATCCGCAAGAGCAATCCTTATCGTGTCTTCCCGCTTTATCGGCGACAAACCGGTAAAAGCAATGATGTTAAGCCGCGCCATTCCTGACGGAACAGTTAATTCGTCGGCAATTGAGGAAGGAATAGGAAAGGGATAAATATGAGGAGATTGGTTAAACGCAGCCGATAATAACGCACTGTCTATCCGAGCGTCGTCATACTTTCCGTTGCTTCGGTACAACAGCATACCCAAATAGCGGGCAAAAGCGGAATTATGAAAGGTATTTGTTCCCTGAGTGAAACGGGGAATTTCCGCGCCGTTGTCCCGAACCGTTTGTTCGAGCCGTCCTGTCAGTTGTTCGTACTGCTCCGACAGGTGTTCAAGCACATAATTCATTCTCCGCACATCAATTAATGCCGATTCGACATCGTTTCGGTGATAATAGTTCAGTGCATTAAACGCACTGCTATAGATATTTTCATAATCTTCTCCGTCGTAGTTTCGTACCGTATCGTTGATAATGTACGAAGCTAGTTCTGTCCGGATACTTTTGGTAAATGCGTCGTCAATAGCTTGGGCGGCGCGTTCCAGCATATCTGACGATTCCCGGTACTTTCCTGCGTAATGTTCAAGCATACCGCGATCCAAATAGTAGAGGATCAAATCTTCCGCACGGTAGAGCGACTGCCGATGTTGGTTAAGCAATGCCGCCGCAGTGGAAAAGTTGCCCTGATAGAGTGATTGTTCGATTTGAGGCGGAGGAGCTAGAGTAGTGCAAGAAACACAAACAAACACAACAGCTATACCGCCAATTATGATTTTCATATTGTATATTCTATCATATCCATGGCACGGTATGCATCAGCAAGGTTTTGTAAACTGACCGATTCGGTGTACGAGACAATCGTTTCGTATAATTCTGCCCATGTATACCGTGAGCGGCATTCGTCTTTGAAGGGACACACGACAGAATCAACGCAATCAACGGGGGATAAGGGACCTTCGACCGCACGTAAAATATCAGAAACCTTTACTTCAGCAGGGGATTTTTCAAGCGTATATCCGCCCTGAGGACCGCGGATACCGTGTACTAAATGTGCTTTCCGCAACGGTATAAATAGTTGTTCAAGATAACCTTCAGAGAGTCTTGTTTCAAGAGCAATCGTTCGGGTGCTTGCATAGTCGCCCGGTTCCAGCAGCGCAAGGTACAGCAAAGCTTCTAATGAGTACCGTCCTTTTGTAGAAATCCGCATAGTTCCTCCTTATATTACACGAGGGTCCGCGCCAAGCGGACAATGTCTGCAAAAACACCGCCGGCGGTTACATGCGCGCCCGCTCCCGGTCCTTTGATCACCATGGGAAGTGTTGCATAGCGATCAGTCGTTATCACGATGATATTATCGGCATCAACCAACGACGCAAAAGGACTTTCGGCTCCCTCTGCCCGGAGGCTCAACGTTACGTGTCCATGCTCAACGGTTGCAACATAACAGAGCTTCTTCTGTGCAGCCGCTGCGGCTGCACGTTTTTCTTCAAATACTCCATCATATTGTGCTAATGCACGGAAAAATGCTTCGACATTCGGCGCTTCGATACATGCTGGCGGTAAGATCGGTTCAATGGTCACCGCAGAAAATTCAAGGGCTATGCCGCATTCACGGGCTAATATGAGCGCTTTTCGCGCCGTATCCATCGCATTAAGATCGTCACGCGGGTCAGGTTCCGTGTATCCTTTTGCTTGTGCTTCACGGACAAGAGCTGAAAACGGTTTAGAGCCGTCAAAATTATTAAAAATAAAGCTCAACGTGCCGGAGGCGACAGTTTCAATCTTTTGAATCCGGTCGCCGGAAAGGAAGAGGTCCCTTAAGGTTGAAAGCACCGGCAACCCTGCACAGACCGTCGTTTCATACAGATAAGGGATTCCCCGGTCGCGGGAATAGCGGGTAAGGGTTTGATAATATGCGTACGAACTTGAGTTTGCCCGTTTATTCGGGGTGACGATTGCAATCGCGGACCGCAATATTTCGGCATAATGGGCGGCGATCTCGTCACTTGCTGTGCAATCACAGAAGGTACTGTTGGGTACATTAAATGACTTCATACGGTCGATAAAGACCGTTATATCAAACGGTTCGAGTGATGATTGGGGGTTCCGCACCGTTTCTTTTATCGTGCGGGGGTCTAATCCATGACGGTCAAAGAGCATACCGTAGCGGTCGCCGGCACCGATAATATTGATTCGGATATGATAATCTTTTTCAAGCGTTTCCTGCTGCGTTGCAATCTGTTCAAGCAACGTTCCTCCAATTAATCCGGCTCCTACTAAGAAAAGATTTACCGAACGGACCGTTGACCAGAAGAATGCCTCATGAATAGCATTTAATGCTTTTGTTTCATCCCGTTCCGCAACGACTGCCGATATATTGATTTCTGAAGAACCCTGAGCGATTGCAATGACGCTAATGCCGTTCCGTCCCAACGCATGAAAGACTTTTCCTGAAACTCCTGCATGTTGTTTCATGCGGGTCCCCACAACAGCAATGATTGACAAATTCCGTTCTACAACCGGCGGATCAATGACTCCGCTCTGTATTTCATAGTTAAATTCTTCTGTTATAGCTGTTTCTGCACGATCTATATCTTTTGGCAAAATAGCAATGCAAATAGAATATTCACTCGAACTTTGGGTAATGAGAATAATATTAATATTTTTTCGTGCGAGTGCGCTAAAAAGCCGCGCCGAAGACCCAACGACTCCAACCATTCCTGAACCTTGGAACCGCACCAGTGCAATGTCCCTTATCGAACTGATCCCGCGGATAGGATATGTGCTTTCCGGAACTTCCTTAGCAATTATCGTGCCGGGGTGTGAAGGATTAAAGGTATTGCGGATTCGTATGGGTATTCCTTTTTTAAGGGCTGGCTTTATCGTCGGCGGGTAGATAACCTTTGCGCCGAAGTGCGACAGTTCCATAGCTTCTATATAGGAGATAGCATCGATAGTGAAGGCATTTTTTACTGCCTGCGGTTCTGCCGTTAATATACCGTCAACATCGGTCCAAATTTCTACTTCTTCAGCTTCAAGAACCGCACCGAATAGTGCTGCGGTAAAATCAGAGCCTCCCCGGCCGAGTGTGGTCACCGTCGAATCGCTGCTTCGTGCTATAAAACCCGTCGCAACCTGCACCGGAGCCTTCGGCGGCATATCGGCAAAGAAATGTTTGATATTCTCGTACGTTTGTTCAAAAAGAACCTGTGCATGCCCGTATGTTTTGTCTGTTACAATGAGGGTGCGCGTATCGAGATATGCAGCAGCGCAGCCGGCACTGTTGAGAATTGCCGTGATCACCTGTGCAGAAAGCTGTTCTCCAAAACTTGCAGCCATATCAAGGGTGCGCGGTGAAAGTTCCCTTAATATTGCAATACCGTCGCAGATACGGTGCAGCTCAGTGCATAAGGCAGTTATGATTGCAACTGTTGATTCCAGATTCTGCCCATTGAGAAAATGGCGGGCTATCGTTTGATGGCGGGTGAACAAGAGTTCAAGCGATTCTTTGTAGCTTTTGTCTCCTGCAGCAGCTAACCGTGCGCTCTTGAGTATGTGATCGGTTACGCCGGAGAGCGCAGAAATGACTATGACCGGGGTATTGCCTTTCCCCTTTACAATATCAATAACACGGGTAATAGCGTCCGGAGTTCCCACCGATGTACCGCCGAATTTCAAAACGAACATATATCCTCCTCTTCTTATCATAATAGTACAGCGGCGGCATTTCTTTCTAGCTTCTTAACGGCACTCATTTCTTTGTATATACTGTTGACCACGGCATGAAAGCCGCACAGACCATGGATTTAATATTCCGGACGTATGGTTTAATATTCCGGACGCATGATTTAATATTCCGGACGTATGATTTAATATTCCGGACGCATGATTTAATATTCCGGACATACGGTTTAATCTTCCGGACGTATAGTTTATTCTTCCGGACATACAGTTTAATCTTCCGGATGCATGGTTTATTCTTCCGGACGTATGGTTTAATATTCCGGACGCATGGTTTATTTTTCCGGACATACGGTTTAATCTTCCGGACATACGGTTTAATCTTCCGGACATACAGTTTAATCTTCCGGACATACAGTTTAATCTTCCGGACATACGGTTTAATCTTCCGGACATACAGTTTATTCTTCCGGACATACGGTTTATTCTTCCGGACATACAGTTTATTCTTCCGGACATACAGTTTATTCTTCCGGACATACAGTTTATTCTTCCGGACATACAGTTTATTCTTGCAGACCATGGATTTAATCCCTGTTGAGGTCTGTCCCCGTGAATAAAAAAAAGGGCTTCCCCATACAGGAGAAGCCCGCACTTAGAATTCGATTAATTCGTACTTAAGAGATTAGTCTTATCAGCCAGCGCTTGCTGCATCTTGAGTGATGGTAACGGTTTCACTGCCTTTGATTACTTCACTGTCTTCATGGACACCCACGGTGTACGTTGCTTGATTTGTATCTGCGTTTACAGGAATGGTTACACTAACCGTGATAACACCAGTATCAGAGTCTATTTCAGTAATAGAAATAGTAGTAGTGACGGTTTCTGAGCCTTTTTTAACAATGAAGTCAGTTGATGCAAGATCAGTAGCCTTAAGCAGCTTGCTTGCATCCGTAAACTCCACTTCTACGTTCCTTCCTGCAGCATCAACGTCGCCAACATCTGACCCAGCAGCTACCTCCAGTCTTTGTTTTTGAGTAATGGTAACGATGTCTTCGTTAGAGGCTGCTTTGATTATGCCGCTGTTTGAAGCGACTTCCACGGTGTATGTTACTGGACTTGTGTCTGCGTTTGGTGGAATGGGTACACTAACCGTGATAACACCCTCAGCACCTACGCTAACAGAAGGAGTAATATCGCTGCTTGCTGAGTCTTTTTTAACAATGAAGTCGGCTGCTGTAAGATCATCAGTTGTAAGCAGATCGCTTGCATCCGTAAATTTCGCTACTACTGTCTGAGCCTTAGCAAGAACACCAATAGTCTTGTCATTTGTCGCAACACTTAACGGCAATTTTGCTTTTTGAGTAATGGTAACGAGGTCTTGGGCAGTGGCTGCTTTGACTATTTCGCTGGTTGAAGCGACTTCCACGGTGTATTCTACTTCATTTTCGGTTCCGTTTGCGGGAATGGCTGCACTAACCGTGATAACACCATCAGAGTCTATGTCAGTAATAGAAGGAGTAATAGTGGTGTCTGCTGTTCCGCCTTTTTTAACAATGAAGTTAGCTGCTGTAAGATTAGTAGTTGTAAGCAGCTCGCTTGCATCATTAAACTTCGCTACTACGGTTTTTTGGGCGGCAAGAATAGTAACAGTCCTGTCACTTGTCGCAACACTTAACGGCAATTTTGCTTTTTGAGTAATGGTAACTTTTGCGTTACCTTTGATTTTGCCGCTGCCCGAAGCAATGGTCACCTCGTACCTTTTTTCCGTGGTTCCGCTGACATTGCTTGCAAAAGTTATTGGAACGCTTACGATACCGCTGCTGGCAACTTCTATATTAGCAGTAGTAATTGTGGCTGTTCCACCATCAATAGCGGTAACTGCGAAGTGAGTACCTGTTCGAAGATCAGCACTTGTAAGAGTGCCTGCATTGTTAAATTGAGCTGTTGCTCCTAATGCATTAGCAAGAACAGTAACATTCCCAACCGCGCCCAATAACTTTCTTCCATCATCTACTTGTTGAATAACGGTAACGGTTGCAGTGCCTTTGATCTTTGTGCTGTCTGGATTGATTTTTACAGTGAACGTTTTGTTAGCAGCTGTATCATTTACTGCTGTAATCGCTACCGTAACAGTTACAATATCACCGCTAACATCTGGAGCTGTGGTGGTACTAATAGTGGCTCCACTCTCAGTGATGGTGAAGTCATCCTTCGTAAGCTCAAGCCCGGTTGCACCTTTAAATTGAGCTGTTGCTACCAGAGTATCAGCATCAACAGTATTGCCGGTTTGATCTTCGACTGCGCTCAATGTTTTTCGGTTATCTACGACGGTATCATCGTCATTGTCGGAGCATCCAATAAACGCAAAACTCATTGCCACAACAAGGGTGACAATTCCAAAATAAAGACTCTTTTTCATAGAGTCCTCCTCATAAAATATTACCCAAGCACAAGCTTGGATTCTATGTAAAGAGGAGAACACGTAATACGTTGACTATAGGG